>CAZNKR010000029.1:0-7376 GCA_964573715.1 uncultured Roseburia sp.
GTTATGAATATTTACAGATTCACACAGAAAAAGATTTGATTGTAAATCTGCGGAAGAGACTGAAGACTATAATTGATAATTCAAAAGATTGGAGTCGAGATGAAGTTGAAAAAAACTGAAAATAGATTTGTATTTATAGACACTGAAACGGGAGGCATAATACCTGAAAAACATTCGTTGTTGTCCATTGGTCTAGTTGTGTGGGACAAAACTCAAGGAATTATAGGAACCAAAGAATTTTTTATAAAGAATGAAGAATATATTGTCACAGCGGAATCAAAAAAAATTAATAAGTTTAATATAGAAGAGCACGAACAAAAAGCTAAGCCTGGAAAAATAGTGATAAAGGAAATGCTTAATTTTTTGTTCCTCTATTTTAAAAAAGATGAACGTATAATATTGGTAGGTCATAATGTTCAATTTGATATTAATTTTTTAAAGCAATTTATGAAAAAAGAAAATCGATCATATAATGAGTATTTTTCTCATAGGTCAATAGATACATATTCAATTTATAAAATGCTGATTTTAGGAGATATTATAGAAAAAAATATTGAAAGTTCAGCAGAAGCTTTTTCATAATTTGGAATAAAAGTAGTTGGAAGACATCAAGCATTAGGTGATTGCTTAGCAACGGTAGAATTATTTGAAAAATTATTATTGTTAATGAAAAATAAATATTAATAAATATTGATATTGTCTGTCCGGATATTGGGACTGATAAAGGTTTATGATGGAATCAAGATAAAAAAATATCTTGATTCCATTTTTGCTGAAACAAATGGACAAGTATCGTGTTTGGATGCAATGTATATATTTGAATTTATAGTTGGAGGCTTAAATTTATAAAAAATCATCCAATAGAAGAAAAATCGCAAGAACTTGAATATTTTATGCAGAAATATGATGTGTTTTTCTTATATATATGGTAAAATAGTGCTTGTAGTTTATACTATTTTGATCATGTTTGATGAGGTAAAAAATGAAAATCAGTTATAAAAAACTATGGGTTTTGATCGCACAGAAGGAAATGAGCAAACAAGAATTTAGAGAAGAATTACAAATAGCTTCTGGAACAATGACAAAACTAAATAAGGGACAGGAAGTATCAATGTCTGTTATTTTGCGTATATGTGAATATTTCAATTGCAATATTGGAGATATATGCGATGCGGTAAATCAATAACAAATTAGGAAAGTGATAAAATAATGATAGAAAGAATATGCCCGAAGTGCAAAGTTCCAATGAATGGAGAAAAATGCATTAAACCAAATTGTGAATGTAATACAAAAATGTCGTCTACAATTATTACCACAGGATTTCTTTAATACGACAGCAAGGGTTCAATTTATTGAAAGAAGTGGATATGTACCTGAGGTACGATTTATAACGGAAAATTATATGCTTATAATATTTTGCATATACGCTGGAAATAAAACAAAATTAAAACATAGGCTGCTTGTTAAGGCAGCCTAAAAAAGCAGATTGATACACATGGGGAGTAAAATAATTAGAAAGATAAAAAGAATAAATAGATGCATAGAATTATGAATTAATGTATAATAAGTCTAGACCTTAGAATGGTATCATTTATCTATGGAGATTCTCATCCGACTTTTAGTGATAGAGTGACAGACGGAAAAGAATATAGAAAAAAATTGTATATATCCTGAAATACTTCAAATTGTTGATAAGTATGGATTTCCACAAGAATGGAATTCCAAAGGTGAATATGGACCGGAGAGATATATCGAAGTGCATGTATGGACAGATAAAGGCATAAAATAGAATTATGGAGGATGCTATGGGAAAAATATTAATCAAAGATACCACAAAGCAGGAAAGAATTGCGCTCATTAAAAGTTGGGAACCAGAGGATGAGGCTCTTGATGACAATACCATTGATTTATGGGAGATGTATAGGGATTATATAGATGGAAAAAAAGAAATTTCGGAAATTAATGCTTCTTTTAATACGAATTATTTTGTAGAAGATTAAATGTTAAATACTTAGTACGAATTATTTTGTAGAAGATTAAATGTTAAATACTTAGAAAGTAAATTCAACACCGATTTTGCATATAGAAGATTAAGTTCCAAACTTAAAACAAGGAGACAAACATATGAAATATATCTGTGAAAATGAAAGAATATATGCTAATGATGAAGACGGCAATCTTGTTGCTGAAATCACTTTCCCAAGAACAGGAAATAATACCTACACAATAAATCACACTTTTGTTGATGATTCACTTCGTGGACAGGGAATTGCAAAAGAACTAGTGAATATGGCTGTAGAAAAAATAACTAATGATGGAGGGAAAGTATTAGCAACTTGCTCATATGCAGCCCATATTCTTAGGATGGATAAGTAGATTTTTGTAAAGAAAAATGTTTTATTAATTTTGAAAAAGAACTGGAAAATATAAAAAATATATATCAGATGGATAATGGTAAAATAATATTAACATATGTGGAAGACAAGCCCGTAGGATGTATTGCATATAAAACAATTTGTGACTCATATTGTGAAATTAAACGCCTATATGTTCAAACATCTTACAGAGGAAACAGAATAGGGAGAATGCTTATAAATTGTATTGTGTATATGGATTTAAAATAATTGAAGAAAAAGAGGGTTATATCTACATAGTTTTTATTTGGAATTTGTGCAGATATAACAAAAGAGGATTTTGTATCAATAAGTGTGATTATTGATGGGGAAACTACTACACCTGTATGGGGTACTGATGTTGAAATCCTGTAGTTACAGCTGATGGAACATGTTCGGGTTCAAAGAAATCTTGCTCATTTACTATTAAGCAGACTTTGTGTATTGAGATTCCTATTTCGTTTGGAGCTAAAATTGATACTGGTGATGCTGTAGTTTCTTGCGGTGGTATTACCAAAGAGGGATGTGACTGCTTCTCGGTTCTAGCTTCATCAGCTAAGGATAAAATTTCAGAACGCTCAATATTTAGCAGAAGATAAAAAAATTAAAGGAGCTGTCTCTTCAAAATAATTATATCAATTAAAATGTAAATATATTGATATTAATAAATAAAGAAGAGGCAGCTCTTTTTTAGTTGCCTGATGGTTTATCTACAAACATTAACCAGTTTATTTGAGAAATAGTTTTTGAACATTGCTCTGAAATGCTGTCGTTTAGGGAACCTGTAGGAACAATTTCTCCTTTGCTATTTATTGATACAAATGTATTGCTGGCTGGATAATCATCAATAGTTGTATAAAGCCATTTATAGTATTGAGAGGTAGTTATATCCATATGATACAAAATGTAAGGCATAATAAGATATGGACTCATATATTCTTTTTTTTCATAATGAACATTGTAGTTATCTAAAATAAGACATCCTGTATTGTACCTTTTATAGGTATCTATTGTAGGATTACCTGTATTAAAGTAGTCAATATTATCATATACATTCTTTCCATCACTAGTTTGAAGGAATGGTAAATGGTCTCCGTAGAATATCAATATAGTCGGTTCATCAAGTGTTTGAATATAGTCATATAATTTCTTTAGCATTTTATCTGCGTCATATATACCTTGAGCATATGATTTCATTATTCCTGTTTCTTCATCGGAAAGAGTACTATTTGTTACTTCTATATCGTAATCATCAAATTTTGACTCATTATATGGCATATGTGCTTCAGCAGTGAGTACCATATAAAAGGATGGTACATCGTTATCCTTGTTTTCAAAAGCATTGATAATGTTGTCGGCTAAATAGTCATCGCTAATTCGTCCACCTTTTTTTGTGACATCCTGTAAGTCAGTTTTATAAAAAACATTATCTACACCAAAGTAATTATACACATCATAACAATTAAATAAATTCTTTTCCCAGGCAGATACAATATTTGTACTGTATCCGTTATTATTTAATTCACTAATAATGGAAGGAGCATTTTTGTATGCATCATGATTGTATAAGTTCATATAAGGAATAAAACATTCAGGATAGTAGGTTAATGATCCACCTGTAAGCATTTCATATTCAGTATTGCATGATATGCCACCAAATACAGGAGAAATCATATCTACATACATTCCTTTGGATTTTAGTTCGTTATAATTTTTGGTTATAGGTTTATTGAATTCAACGTTATTTTGTAAATCAACATCCCAAAAGGATTCTGAGAAAACCATGATTATATTTGGTGTTCCAAAGCTATCATCATCTCGTATATCTACAGTTTTATTTAAGAGCCATTCTGCATCTTCTCTTTTATAGTCATCAGGCTTTCTAAGCATTGATGTTAGGTATTGACCATACATTCCAGAAAAAACGCCATGCTGATAATAATAACGCATATTTGTAGTTGTATTATTATTTTTTTCAGCTGTTACTTCATAAAATACTTTGATAAATATGTCATTTACAAATGGTATTGGAAGAAGCATAAAAACAATAATTCCTAATGTAACAAAAAGTGTAATAAGTCTTCTTTTTAGACTCTTGAATTTTGAATCAAAAAATTTTGCTAAGGTACAAGTGCCAGAGGCAATCACAATATACAAAAGTATATTTTTCCATAAGGAAAGAATAATGGGTATTATAGTATCACTAAGAATGTCCCCAAAGGTACTTGCTGAATTAAGATATAAAACATCTTTTATGTATATGGGGTTTGCTGAGTATCTGATTTTTACCTGGTTAGCAATTACTAGAATAAAGAATACAATGGAAGCAGTTAATGTTCCTTTAAAGGTACTTCCAAGAATTGATATAAAAAGCAAGTAAAGTAAAAACAAAATAGCAATATCAAAAATATGGGATAAAAATAATGCTGGTTTTTGTTGTGACATATTACACAATTTATAAAAGGATTCAACTGCAATCCAAAGCAGTAATGGTATATATAAATAATTAATTCTTTGCTGTCTTAATTTGAACATAAGTCTCCTTAATCAATCTGTTTTATTTTATATGGGTTAATTTGACCCATAGGATATCAATAATTTATTTATTATAGAGTTAGAAAGAAGGAATGTCAATTGTAATAGGGGGCCCATCTTCTCATTGACTTTTTATTTATTGTAAATTAAAATCACTATAAAGAATATCTCTTTGCACTGCATACCAATCTACAGTACAAACTGAGCAGACCAAGCTTTCGCTTTGAGTCGGGTCACTTATGTGACAGTGGACATTTGCTGCCACGGGACAGTAGTTACATTTTACTGGTTTCGTGGCTATTTTTTTATTCACGAAGGCAAGTGCCATAGAGTTATCTCATATTATATATTAGGAGGTACTTATTATGGAAAACAAACAAGAAAAAGAATTATTAAAGGAAGATTTTGCAAAGGTAGCAACTAAGGTATCTATGGTCAGCATTATAGGTAATATCTTTCTTGCCTTATTTAAGGCGTTTGCAGGTGTTTTTGCTCATTCAGGGGCAATGATAAGTGATGCGGTTCACTCTTTATCAGATGTTTTTAGTAGTATAATTGTTATTATAGGAGTGAAATTTTCGGCGAAGGAGTCTGATGAGGATCATCCTTATGGACATGAAAGATTTGAATGTGTAGCGGCTATTGTTTTAGCTGTTGTATTATTAATCACTGGACTCTTTATTGGACACAATGCTATAGAAAAAATAGGTATTAGAGAATTTGAAAAACTTGTAATACCAGGTGAGCTTGCTATGGTTGCCGCTGTTGTTTCTATTATCAGTAAAGAAGGAATGTATTGGTATAGTAGATTTTATGCCAAAAAATATGATTCTGGTGCGCTTATGGCAGATGCTTGGCACCACCGTTCTGATGCTTTATCATCCATTGGAGCATTAATCGGTATTGCAGGGGCTAGAATTGGATATCCAGTATTGGATTCTATTGCAAGTCTGGTTATTTGTTTATTCATTGTTAAAGCGTCTTATGACATATTTAAGGATGCTGTTTCAAAAATGGTGGATGAATCATGTGATGAAAAAATGGAGAAGGAACTTTCTGAATGTGTTTTGAAACAAGAAGGTGTTGTAGGAATTGATTTGTTGCAAACTCGAGTATTTGGTAATAAAATATACGTTGATATTGAGATTAAGGCAGATGGCAATAAAACATTATATGAAAGTCATGCAATAGCTGAAAAAGTACATATGGAGATAGAAAATAATTTTTCTAAAGTTAAGCACATAATGATACATGTTAACCCATCGTAAGGTGTGCTTTTTTAGTACAAAATTTTCTATAAATAACAAGGCGGCCTAAAGAAAAACTTTCATACAAACGTATCAATCTAATATTCAATTAGTATTTTATTAGCGAGTCACAAATAACAAATTAGAAAAAATAAGAAAGTGTGAAAGAATTGAACGAAAAAAGAAACGGATTTATTACAGCAGTGCATAGAGCTAGATATGAAGTACAAATAGATAATGAAGAAGTATTTGCAGCCAGATAAAACAATCTGTTTTCTAGGCTCATCAGGTGTTGGTAAATCTACATTTACAAATAAAACGATGGAAAAGCTATTTAAAACTTCAAAGAGAATCTGAAAAAATATCTGCAAAGGAAGGCAAAAATAAGCTAATTGTAAACAAGAATAAGGTATCAAAAAAATATAAAAATTAAATCTATAAATTTTTGTATATACTAAATAAATTTCAAAAAATATAAAAATATTTTAGCTTGCAGATAACCTCTTTCAATAGTATATTTAGATTGAAAGAGGTTACTTTATTATGAATAAAAAAAGAGCAGTAGAAATAGCTATAATTATTAAGCTTCTAAAAGAAAATGGCAGATATCTTAGAACAAAAGATTATATTCAACATGGGGATATGAGTGTATATGAACATTGTTTTAGAGTGACATATATGAGTATGGCTCTTGCCGATAAATTGCATATAGATATTGATAGAAAGTCTTTGATAAGAGGTGCACTTTTACATGATTATTTTTTGTATGATTGGCATGACAAGGACAAAACTCATTCTATACATGGATTTCATCATCCAGCCACTGCATTAAAACGAGCAAAAGAAGATTATGAGCTTAATTATATAGAGAAAAATATTATTTTACGGCATATGTTCCCCCTTACCTTGGTTCCGCCAATGTGTAAAGAAGCTTGGTTAGTTTGTATAGCTGATAAGATATGTGCAACAAGGGAAACTTTTAAGCCGGTTATGAAAAAAATCAGAAGCTGATAAAGCTTAATAGATAATAAAACATAAAAGGAAGTTATAAAAAAAGTTATAAAAGAAAAAATTATTAAACCATGGAGGTGGAAGGATGTTAAAAATAAACAATCTTACAAAGTGTTAAAATAGAAATCAATATAAAAAGGAAATTGATATAAAATAAATTAAAAAAGTACTGATATAAAAAATTAAAAAA
>CAZNKR010000029.1:7476-16379 GCA_964573715.1 uncultured Roseburia sp.
CTTCCTTTGGAACATGGGTGCAAACCTTTGGAATGAATTTCCCAATGGCGATTTGCTGGCAAATGTTTTATTGCGGTCCTTTTGTAAGATTAGTATTTAAGAAAATAAAGTCCGTTTGCAAGATGTCTATGTGATGACACGGTAAATATTGCTAATAAAATTCTATTTAGTCCACATATTGGAGGTATTACAGCTTCAAGCCAGTAATGACACATAGATTCTTGTAAACCTGTAGCTTCATATTTAAGTTTTTATGTTATAATTTAACAAGATAAAAATTTAAAGGAGCTTTAGGATGAATATTAATGAAATAGCAAAGCTAGCTGGTGTATCTAGAGCGACTGTTTCACGATATCTTAATGATGGATATGTTAGTAGTCAGAAGAAAGAGGCAATTAAAAAAGTTATAGATGAAACAGGATATGAACCTTCCACTCAGGCACAAAATCTTAGAAAACAGGTTACAAAGCTTATAGGGGTGGTTATTCCTCGTATACAATCGGAATCCGTTAGCCGCATGGTTTCAGGTATAAGTGAAGTGTTATCACTACAGGGATATCATCTTTTATTAGGAAATACACAGAATAAACCGTCTGAAGAGCTAAAATATTTAAAGGTATTTAGAAAAAATCAAGTGGATGGAATAATTTTTATGGGTACTGTTTTTTCTAAGGAGCATTTTAAACTCATTGAGGAAGCACAGGTTCCTATTGTTGTTATTGGTCAGCAGGTTAATGATTATGCATGCGTATATCAGGATGATTATCATGCTTCATATGAAGCAGCCATAAAATTAATAAAAACGGGAGAAAGAGTTGCATACATAGGCGTACCAAAAAAGGATAAGGCAACGGGTAAAGCGAGATATCTAGGATACAAGGATGCAATGTTATCATCAAATAGGAAGATAAGAAATGATAATATTGCAGAGGCAGATTATTCCATAAATTCTGGATTTGAAATGGCTAGAAAATTATATGAAACGGATAATAAAATTGATTCCATTCTTTGTGCAACGGATTTCATTGCAGTGGGAGCACTAAAGTATTTTAATAGTATAAAAGTTACGGTCCCAAATCAAATTGCTATTATGGGATTTGGAAATACTCAAATGGGTGAAGTTGTTTCACCTGCAATAAGTACAGTACATTTTTACTATAAAACCAGTGGAATGGAAGCTGCTAAGCTTTTAATGAAAATCATTGATTCTGGAATAGATGAGAAAGAAGAAGTCATGTTAGGCTTTAATATTATTGATCAGGGTTCAACAAGGTTATAGATATTTGTAAAAAACTACCAAAAACGAAAAATAGTTTTGGTGGTTTTTTATATTTACCGGATAAGTAAAAGTGTTATAATTAAAACATCATATATGAGAACGATACCACATATACATAAAACTAAAATACAGTATGTTTTAGAAGTATTTGGACACTATAAACTTTATCAAAAAGGAGATTGCTTATGGATTACAAAAAATCTGCAAAAGAAGTGATTAGTAACATTGGCGGAAGCGACAATATTATTTCTGCAGCTCATTGTGCTACAAGACTTAGACTAGTTATCAATGATAATAAAAAAATAAATACTGGGGAAATTGAAAATATTGAGGGAGTAAAAGGCGTTTTTGAAGCTGAAGGACAGCTTCAGATTATTTTTGGTACAGGTACGGTTAATAAAGTTTATGATGAATTTGTTAAATTAACAGGAGTATCCGTAGCCAATAAAGAGGATGTAAAAAAGGCTGCTGTGGCTAAGCAAAATGTATTTAAAAGAGCAATAAAAACACTTGGAGATATTTTTGTCCCAATTATTCCAGCTATCGTAGCTAGCGGATTACTTATGGGACTGCTAGAAGGACTGTGCAATATTTGGCCTCAAATGTCTAGCTCTGGTGTATATACCATTGTACATTTATTTAGCAATGCAGCCTTTGTTTTCTTGCCTATTCTTATAGCAATTTCAGCGGCAAAGGTATTTGGTGGAAACATATATTTAGGTGCTGTTATTGGTATGATAATGATTCATACAGATTTGGTTAATGCATGGTCAGTGGCAGGTATGGAAGCTGCTGGGGAGGCTATTCCAAAGGCATCTGTATTCGGCTTGTATGATGTTAATCTTGTTGGCTATCAAGGACATGTTATACCTGTTATTATTGCTGTATGGCTAATGTCCACAATTGAAAAGAAACTACACAAAATAGTTCCAGAAATTATAGATTTGTTTGTAACGCCTTTAGTTTCAGTTTTAGTAACTGGATTTTTAACACTTAGCGTAATTGGACCAGTTTTTTCAACATTAGAAAATTGGGTATTATCAGGAGCAGAAACATTAATAACAATACCTTTTGGAATAGGAAGTGCAATAGCAGGTGCATTTTATGCCCCAACAGTAGTTGCAGGACTTCATCATATGTACAATGCCCTAGAGGCAGGACTTATCAGTAAGTCTGGAGTTAATATATGGATGCCTATTGCAACAGCAGCAAATGTGGCACAAGGTGCAGCAGCTTTAGCAGTTGCAATAAAAACAAAGAAGGCAAAAACAAAAGCAATGGCATTACCTGCATCCCTTTCGGCATTTTTAGGAATTACTGAACCTGCAATTTTCGGAGTTAATATCAGATATATGACCCCATTTATTGCTGGATGTATAGGCGGTGCTTGTGGTGGACTTGTGGCAGGCTTGTTTGGAATTGGTGCAAGTGCTTATGGAATTACTGGTTTATTTGGATTTTTAATAACCACAAATTATACTGTACAGTATGCAATCGAGATAGTAGTAGCAGTTGCAGTAGCCTTTAGTATATCTTGGATTTTATTTAAGGAAGATAAAGCAAGCAAAAACATCATTTGCGCCCCAGTTACTGGAAAAGTAATCCCACTAAATGAAGTAAATGATAGTACATTTGCAAGTGGTGTATTAGGACAAGGAGTTGGGATTATTCCAACGGAAGGAAAAATATATGCTCCATTTGAAGGAAAAGTAGACATGGTATTCGATACAAAACATGCATTAGGTCTAACTAGTGTGGGTGGTATGCAGCTTCTTATTCATGTAGGAATAAATACAGTAGAGCTAGATGGAAAGTACTTTACTACTCATGTTAAGGATGGAGATTTGATAAAGAAAGGGGACATTCTGTTAGAGTTTGATATTAGTAAAATTAAAGAAGCCGGATATGATATTACTACGCCAATTATTGTTACAAATGGAGATGAATTTTCAAATATTAATATAAAGAAATTAGGTAAAGTTTCAATAGGAGAAAAGATAATGGAGGCTTAATATGGCAGATATATACAGATTAAAATTGCATATTCAACCACCATCAGGTTGGCTAAATGATCCTAATGGATTGTGTCAATATAAAGGGATTTATCATGTGTTTTATCAATATTCCATTAATCCCATTGGCGATAATAAGTGTTGGGGTCATAAAACAACCTCTGATTTTATACATTGGAATACAGAAGAAACTAAGCTTTTACCAGACCAAAAATTTGATAGAGATGGTGTGTATTCAGGGTCAGCTTTGATATCTGATGGAAAAATGTATTTATATTATACTGGTAATGTAAAAAATGAAGGGAACTATAATTATATTACAAATGGCAGAGAGTCAAATTTGATAATGGTAGAAAGTAGTGATGGTTATAATTTTAGTGGTAAGAAATTGCTTATGACAAATGAAGATTATCCAAGGAATTACTCCTGCCATATAAGAGATCCTAAGGTGTGGAAAGTAGAAGATAGCTATTATATGCTTTTAGGGGCACGAAAAAGGAATGACAAGGGTGGAATATTAGTATATAAGTCAAAGGATGGATTAGAATGGAAGCTTTCAAATGAAGTTTCATGCTTAAGTGATTTTGGATATATGTGGGAATGCCCAGATTATTTTAATTTGGACAACGTACATGTTTTATCTTTTTCACCTCAAGGACTTAAAAAAGAAAAATTTAGATTTCAAAATGTATATCAATCGGGATATGTTTTTTTAGATGGAGAAATTCAAGACATTAACCAAAATATAGAAAATATTAACACCTTTGTAGAATGGGATAATGGATTTGATTTTTACGCACCGCAGACCTTTTGTGATGAATCAGGAAGAAGAATAATAATTGGGTGGGCAGGTATTTGTGATGCCGATTACCATAATGATAAAACTGTGGAAAAGGGCTGGCAACACGCCTTGACAATTCCTAGAGAATTAACAGTAAAGAATAATAAAATTTATCAAAATCCGATTAGGGAAATGGAAAGCTTGCGTGAAACTAGTATAAAACTATATAATGAAAGAAAGATAATATTATCCCAAAACATATTTGAAATTAATGCTAAGTCCATAGAAAGAAATGGCAAAGTTTTGATTTCCTGTAATGATGAGTATGTATGCTTACAATATAATTTTGATGGTGAGATTACACTTTTGCTATCAAAGGGCTGCGGATGTGGTAGACAAGAAAGATATGCAAAGTGCGATGAAGTAAAAAATATTCGTATGATTGTGGATACATCATTACTTGAAATATTTGTAAATGACGGAGAAATCACCTTTACAACAAGATTTTATTTTGAAAATAATGATAGAAACCTTAAAATTACAGGAATGGAAGGAACCGTATATTATTTAAACTCTATGACTGGTAATTAAAAAGACAGTAGAGAAAGGAAGTACTTTATGGGTAAAAAATTGTTTGCCATAGGCGAGGCCCTTATTGATTTTATTCCACAAGAAAGCGGAAAATCACTTAAAGATGTATGTGGTTTTAGACCAGCAGTGGGGGGAGCTCCTGCAAATGTGTGTGGTGCGTTCAGCAAGCTTGGAGGAAGCAGCGCCATGATAACGCAAGTCGGTAGTGATCCTTTTGGAGATAAAATAATTGAAGAATTGTCCTCATATAATATAGATTGTTCACATATTAGTAAAACCCATAAAGCAAATACTTCCTTGGCCTTTGTGGCACTAAAGGAGGATGGAAACCGAGAATTTTCCTTCTATAGAAAACCTGGTGCTGATATGTTGTTTGATGCTAGCCAGCTTGATAGTAGTTGGTTTGAAAATGCTTTTGCACTTCATTTTTGTTCGGTATCTATAGGAGATTTTCCTATGAGAAATGCCCACATTGCTGCCATAGAATACGCGTTACAATATGGAGCAATAATCAGCTTTGATCCAAATTTGAGGTTTGCCTTGTGGGAAGATAAAAATGATTTAAAGAATAGGGTGATGGAATTTATACCAAAATCTCACATATTAAAAATATCAGATGAGGAATTGGAATTTATTACAAATGAGACTGATATACTAGCTGCATTGCCAAAATTGTTTGTTGGAAATGTAAAAATGGTTATTTATACTGCTGGTGCAAAAGGTGCTTATGCATATACAAAAAAGGCAAGGGCTTTCTCTAAAAGTTATGAAGTAAAGGCATATGATACCACAGGAGCAGGAGATGGATTTATTGGTTCACTTTTATATCAGCTATATATGGATGGTATTAATGTAAATAATATTTCGGAAATTTCAGAGGATAAGCTTAAACAATACTTAGATTATTCAAATAAGTTCTGTTCAATAAGTGTTACAAAACCTGGAGCAATTGCTTCATATCCATCGAAAATAGAAAAATAGTGCGGATAAAAATTTACCCGCACTAAGATTAAACCAATATATTTTTTTGTTGAATAAGTTTCTAATAAGCTTTAAAAACAGTTCTGATAAGTGGCTGTATAAAAAATAATTGCAAGAAAACTCATTGCTGGACACATAAGTCCCACTGTTGCACAGATTATAGCTGATTCAAAAAGCATTGGATGATCAGTTTTAGGGTTGAATACTTTACAAGCAAGCTTAATCAAAAGAGCTTAAGAATTATCAATATGTTAAGAAGCATATAATATGAACGTTAAATTACTAATAGACGCTGGTATAAATTACGATAAAGGGATTAAAAAGATTTGCAAATAAGGCACCTATGTACGAGAAGTATTTGTTGACTGTCTTAGAAATCATTCAGATATTTCAAGAGCAATAGAAATTTTTCCAGAAGTAATCGCTGAATATGAGAGAATGGTAAAGGCAATAAACTTAGCACAGGACTAGTAGCAGTTATTTTGCAAATTAAATAATATAATTATAGATAAAATATAATTTAAAGATAACAAATAAAAATAACGAATAAAAATATTACTATTGACTTTTAATAAAAGATTGCTTACAATCTAATTATCCTAAAAAGATTAAGTACAATTTAATTGCACGCGTGAATAATGGACGCAAAAAATTGGAGCAAAAAAATGGACACAAAAAATTGGAGTCTTTAAAAAGGATACATAGAGATTGGATACATAAAGATTGGACAAGGAGGTAACTATGGATAGAGTAGATATTGCTATTGTGGGAACAGGTCCAGCAGGATTATCGGCCGCAATTACTGCAACAATTAGAAACAAAAAAATATTACTATTTGGAAAGAAAGAATTAAGCTTTAAGGTTACAAAAGCACACAAGATATTTAATTATCTTGGAATTCCTCAGGCATCAGGTGAAAAACTTGGTGAAGCATTTAAACAACATATTGCAGATATGAACATTGAAATAACAGAAGAAAGAGTAACATCTATATATAATATGGGTGACTTTTTTGCCATACAGACACCTGATTCTATGTATGAAGCGAAAAGTATAATTATTGCAACAGGTGTGATAATGTCTAAGCCTTATCCAAAGGAGGAGGAACTTTTAGGGAAGGGTGTAAGCTATTGTGCAACCTGTGATGCTCCATTATATAGGGGTAAGACAATTGCTATTATTGGTGAAACCAAAAAAGAAGAGGATGAGGTTAGGTTTATGGGTGAGGTGGCCCAAAAGGTGTACTACATTCCATTATATGACACGGACTTTATCCCTAGCAGAAATATAAGTGTAATTAAAGAAAAACCTGTTGAGATTATAGGTGAGGAAAAGGTTGAGGCCATAAAGACTATGAGTAATTCTACACTTGCAGCAGCCGATGTAGATTCTAGCCTTGCTCCTTTTGTTAATAATGAATATAAGATTGATGGACTTTTCATTTTACGAGAAAGTATATCACCCAATCAGCTTATTTATGGCATAGAGATGCAAGGGGGACATGTAGTAGTTGACAGACAGATGAACACATCTATCCCAGGAGTATTTGCTTGCGGTGATATAACTGGAGTTCCATACCAGTACATTAAAGCTGCTGGAGAGGGGAATGTGGCAGCCATTAGCGCTGCATTATACGTAGACAAACAAAGAAATATATAACAAAATAATATAAACCATAAAAATAATAAAACAAAAAAAACATTAGAAACAATAAAACAATAAAAACAACAAAACAATAAAAAAACAAAACCAATAAAAAACAACGGAGGAAAAACACATGGTAGAAAAGATTTTAGAAAAGGATTTTAGTAAGGTAGAAGGAAATGAAATTGCAGTTGTAGATTTTAGCGCAACATGGTGTGGTCCATGTAAGATGCTAGCACCTGTATTAGAGGATGTTTCAGAAGAAATGAAGGATATGGTTAATTTTTATAATGTAGATGTAGATGAATGTCCAAACCTTGCAATGAAATATGGAATTATGAATATTCCAGCCATTGCAGTTTTCAAAAATGGTGAAAGAGTAGGTCAACAGGTTGGATTTATGCCAAAGATGGCACTTATGGATTTTATTAAAGGGAATATTTAGGAGAATATCATGGCGGATAAATATGATTTATTAAAACTTGAGAACCAATTATGCTTTCCTTTGTATGTATGTGCCAAGGAGGTTGTTAAAAAATATAAACCATTTTTAGATGAATTTGATTTAACATACACTCAATATATTGCCATGATGGTTTTGTGGGAACATGAACAAATAAATGTAAAAGAATTAGGTGAATACTTATATTTAGATTCAGGAACACTTACTCCTGTGCTGAAAAAGCTTGAAAAACATGAGTATATTACCAGACAAAGAGCTGTTGAGGATGAAAGAGTGCTTCTTGTAAGTCTAACAAAAAAAGGACAAGATCTAAGAGATAAAATGCTAGATGTACCTAAAAAAGTTGGTGGTTGTGTGGCATTAGAAGAGAAAGATGCAAAAACCTTATTTAAGCTTTTAAATAAAATATTAGGAAAATTATAATTTTTTTAGCCAAAAAATTGACTTTTTTTTAACAATAAGTTACCATATTAGTTGCCCTATAGGGAAATGAATTATGATAACAGCAAAAGTTAAGGAGAATGATTATCATGGCTAAGAAGATGATTCTTGTTACATCACCACCAGCATGTGGTAAAACATATATTTCAAAAGCATTGGCAAAAAGATTAAATCACGTTGTATACTTAGATAAGGATACTCTTATTGTTTTATCAAAACAGATATTTAGAGTAGCCGGAGAGCCATACAATCGTAGTAGTGATTTTTTTGAAGAGCATATTCGTGATTATGAATATGACGCAGTGGTTGATTTAGCACTAGAGGCTCTTGAGTATGATGACATTGTTCTTATCAATGCACCATTTACAAGAGAAATACGTGATGATGAATATATAGCTAATTTAAAAGAGAAGTTAGCACAAAAGGACGCGACATTAGTTGTTGTTTGGGTAGATACTAAACCTGAAATTGTTCATAATCGTATGATAGAGAGAAATTCAGATAGAGATACATGGAAGCTAGAGCATTGGGATGAATATATTTCAAAATGTAATTTTGATGTTCCAACAAATCTTGATGATCCAAAGGTTAAAGATGACCTGCTTATTTTCCAAAATAATAATGATACAGAGTTTGAAGAATCTATGACTAGAATCACAGGTATATTGCAAGAAACAATGAAAAATTAGTACAAGAAACAATCAAACATTA
>CAZNKR010000029.1:16479-22843 GCA_964573715.1 uncultured Roseburia sp.
ATAACAAACAATCAAACATTATATAAGAAACAATGAAAAATTAGTGCTTTGACAAAATTATTATTTTAGTATATAATTTTGTTCAACCGAGTAGCCAAAGGCGTAAATCCAGGAAATGGATTTGCGCCTTTTTTATTTGCAATAAAAAACGAAGGATTAAAAAAATGCAACAAGATGGAACAGTAAATAAAAATGTTAATGGTAGCAATAGCAATAGGTACTGGCGTTGGAACAAACTATTCTGTTTTGTGCATTTGGTTTAAGAGATGCCATAACAACAATTGTTTCATTTAATCATGGAATGAGAAGTAAGATTAGGGTGAAAGCTGGAATAAAATATGGTATGATATATACATTAATAATAATGTTTGTCGGTTTAGTTTTTATTGAGATTTTCGCAGGTTCTTTTGCTATATTTTCAATGAAAAGACTTAATCGAACAAAACTTAAAGAATTGGAGGCGTAAATTATGAGCAAAAAGATTATTACCATTAGTCGTGAATTTGGTAGTGGAGGACGTTTTATAGGAGAGGAGGTTGCAAAACAGCTAGGCATTGCATATTATGACAAAGATATAATTGGAAAAGTGGCAAAAGAAAGTGGCCTTGCGAAGGAATTTATCGAGCAAAAAGGAGAATTGGCACCAACGAAAAGTATATTTGCTTATAGTTTTGTTGGAAGAACAGCTAGCGGAATTTCTGTAGAGGATTACCTTTATCAAATTCAAAGGGAAGTTATTGAAATCCTTGCCGATAAAGGACCTTGTGTTATTATTGGAAGAAATGCAGATTTTATTTTAAAGGACAGAGAAGATTGCCTCAACGTTTTTATTTACGGAGATGAAGCAGATAAGATGAAGCGTATAGGTAAGCTTTATAGTAAAAATGATGATGAAGCCAAAAAACTTCTAAGAGATGTTGATAAAAAAAGAGCAGTACATTATAAATATCACACAGATAGAGAATGGGGTAAGGCCCAAAATTATTCAATATGTTTAAACAGCTCTGTATTAGGATATGATAAGTGTATGGAATTCATTAAAGAACTTTATCTATAATATTGTATACAAGATGCGTTTCGTGCCAAAAAAGTACATTTCATGCCATACACTTGATTTTTGATATGTAAAAGTCTATACTTACTGTGAGATATGGGAAACGTATATATTTGATTAGTAATTGTAGGACGAGTATTTTGCATATATCTAATCACAGAGGAGAATAAAACTTTTGGAGTTATTAAACGTATAAGTAATTTCCATTTATTGCACCAGCTAGATTTACTAGCTGGTGTTTTTCTTTGACCACTTAGTTGAAAATAATTACCACTTGGTTTTTTTGTATTTACACATTTAATTTCCTGGAATATAATCCTGAATATGAAGATCAAAATTGAAATTCAAGATGACTTAAACGAGGACGAAGTTGTCATCCGCTGCAGCAAATTAAATGAAGATGTCCAAAGAATAGGCCAGGCAGTTTCAGAAATAATAAACTCAAGTCAGAAACTAACATTTTTCAAAGGAGGAAAAGAATTTTATCTGATGCTTAAAGATATATTATTTTTTGAGACCGAAGAAAAGAAAGTTAACGTACATACAAAGGACGATATATATCAGTCCAAGTATAAGTTATATGAATTGGAAGAAATGCTTCCGGGATATTTTATGAGAGTATCAAAATCCACTATATTGAATACAAAAGAAATATATTCCATTAGTTGGAATCTTACATCCACTAGTGTAGTTGGATTTACAGGTACACAAAAGAGCGTATATGTATCTCGTTCATATTACAAGGTTTTAAAGAACAAATTAGATGAAAAGAAAAATCAATGGAGGTAATCATATGAAAGGTAAAAATATTTTTCTGGGCTTATGCTTCATTATTGGAGCAGTGCTCTTAGTTATTAGTGAATTAGATATTATTGGAGATATTAATATTTTTAGTATATTTCTTACAGTAGTTTGTGGTGCAGTAGTTTTTGAAGGTATTAGAAAGGTTAATTTCTGGGAAATACTTATGCCAATAGCAATTGCTGGATGGATATGGGATGATGAACTGAAAATAACAGCCATTACACCTTGGACAATTATCATTGCAGCTGTATTTTTAAGTATTGGACTTAATTTTATATTTAAAGATGTTAGAAGAAAAAGAAAAAACAAAATGATTTTTAATGGAAATTTTCCTGTAGATTTTAATTATGGAGATAACAGTAGCTTCAGTGAAACACAGGGAAATGACATCAGATTTGAAAATAACTTTGGCTCAACAACAAAATATATTAATTCAACAGCTTTTAAGTATGGCAGCGTTGAAAACAATTTTGGTACCATGTCAGTATACTTTGATAATACCATTATTGAAGGTGGAGAGGCCACATTGAAGGTTGAAAATAATTTTGGTGAAACAGTTTTATATGTTCCATCAACATGGAATGTAGAAAATCATCTTTCATCAGGATTCGGAGCTATAAGAACTAAGGGAAATTGTACTACTTCTGGTTCTCCAACACTTAAATTATATGGAGAAGCAAATTTTGGAGATGTGCTTATAACATATTTATAAAAAAAGTCATCCTGCGGCAAAGCTGCAGGATGTTTTTTTGTGATTATTTAAAATATATCTATAATATAACCATAATATAAACTATAAATATAATATATATGATAAATTATAAAATATAATAATGTGATAAAGCGTTAATTGAAAACAAGAGTAATTAATGTTATAATCGGTCCATATTGTTTTAATGGAGGACAGAATGAAAAAAAGATTATTAGCATTACTTATAATTTCAATTATTACAACAGGGCTATTTGCTTGCAATGATAAGGATAATAATGTAGGAGAAGAGACAGGAAGAAGTACACTTATTGTTGGCTTTGATGCAGAGTTTAAACCATATGGCTACAAAGATGATTCAGGTGAATATGTAGGCTTCGATTTGGATTTAGCAGAACAAGTCTGTAAAAGAAATGGATGGACATTGGTTAAACAACCAATTGATTGGGCATCTAAGGATATGGAGTTGAATTCTGGCTCAATAGATTGTATATGGAATGGATTCACACTTACTGGAAGAGAAACAGATTATACCTGGACCGACGCTTATGTGGACAATTCTCAAGTTGTAGTTGTAAATACTTCTTCTGGTATATCAAATTTTAATGATTTATCAGGAAAAACAGTTGTTGTACAACAGGATTCATCTGCAGAAGCTGCACTAGCAGGGGAAGATGCTACACAGGAAAATATTAATCTTGCATCATCCTTTAAAGCTCTTGAAAAAGTTGCTGATTATAATAGTGCATTTATGAGTTTGGAATCAGGTGTTGCTGACGCAATTTGTATGGATGTGGGAGTTGCAAAATATGAGCTTTCTGCTAGAGAAGACAAATTCACTATCTTAAGTGAGGTTATTTCAACAGAAGAATATGGAATAGGTTTTAAACTTGGAAACACATCATTAAGAGATGCAGTAATGGATTCGCTATATGATATGCTTGATGACGGAACTATAGAAAAGATAACAAATAAATGGGGAATTTCAGGTGTTTGTCTTGGAAATAGTGAATCTACCAAAGCAAAGGATTTAGATGAATTAGCCACAAGTGTAAATCAGGATGATTTTTTTACTAAGTTTTTATCAATAGCTAAACAGCTAGTTAACGGTATTGGTGCGACACTTGCAATATTCATTCTTACATTACTATTTTCTCTTCCATTGGGGCTATTAATATGTGCGGGAAGACGCTCTAAAATATGGGCAATTAGATGGATAGTAAAGTTTTACATATCAGTTATGAGAGGCACACCTTTAATGCTTCAATTACTAGTGGCATTTTTTGGACCATTTTATCTTTTTGGAGTTTCACTTTCAAGTTCATATAGATTTTATGCTGTAATCATTGGGTTCACTTTAAATTATGCAGCTTATTTTGCAGAAATATATCGTTCAGGAATTGAATCAATTCCATCGGGACAGTACGAAGCCGCACAAGTACTTGGATATTCAAAATTTCAAACTTTTATGATGATTATTTTTCCACAGATGGTTAAAAGAGTAATGCCTCCAGTTACCAATGAAATAATTACCCTTGTTAAAGACACATCTCTTGCTTTTGTTATTGCATATACAGAGATGTTTACATTGGCAAAGCAAGTTGCTGCTACAAATTCAAGCATTATGCCATTATTTATTGCGGGACTATTTTATTACATATTTAATTATGTTGTAGCATTTGCGATGGAAAGAATAGAAAAGAAGTTAGGATATTACAAATAGGAGACTGTTATGAAAATTTTAGAGATTAAAAATATAAGAAAAAGCTTTGACCAAAATGAAGTTCTAAAGGATATTTCATTATCAGTCAATGAAGGGGAAGTTGTATCAATTATTGGCCCATCGGGATCAGGTAAATCAACATTATTAAGATGTGCAACATTGCTTGAGAAAATGGATAGTGGTACGCTTACATATTGTCAGGATACCGCGTGCAATGATGTAGAAGGACGTGCTGTTTATTCAGATAAATTACTACTTAAAAAAATTAGAGAATATTTTGGACTTGTATTTCAAAATTACAATCTTTTTCCTCATTATAATGTAATGAAAAATATCTGTGATGCTCCAATTAAAATTCAAAAAAGAGATAAGAAGCAGGTATATGCAGAGGGAGAAGAAATACTTAAAAAGATGGGCCTTGAAGATAAAGAGGATGCATATCCATTTCAGCTATCAGGGGGACAATGTCAGCGAGTTGCCATAGCTAGAGCATTAGCAATGAACCCTAAAATGTTATTTTTTGATGAGCCTACATCAGCTTTGGATCCAGAATTAACACTTGAAGTGTTAAAGGTATTAAAGGGTCTAGCAGCAGACAAGATGACTATGGTAATTGTCACTCATGAAATTGAATTTGCAAGAAATATATCAGATAGAGTTATTTTTATGAATGATGGAGTGATTATTGAAGAAGGAAAACCTGAAGACGTTATTGATAATCCATCTAATGAAAGAACAAAGTTATTTTTATCAAAGATGAACGAAAAATAGTACAATTCCTACCTTGACAATAGGAAATAAATGTGTATAATCAAATCATACCTAACGACTAGGAAATAAAATTATATATATATTTCGATTCAAGGAGGATTAGAATGGAAAAATTAATTTATCTCGATAATGCAGCTACAACACAGGTTTATGACGAAGTTTATGATGCGATGCTTCCATATTTCAAGGAATCATATGGAAATCCCTCAAGTATATACACTTTTGCAAGAAAGGCAGGCAGTGCTATAGATTATGCAAGGGAAACTATAGCCGATTTTTTAGGTGCTAAGGCTTCGGAAATATATTTCACAGCAGGTGGTTCAGAGTCTGATAACTGGGCGGTTAAATCTGTAGCATATAATTATGCAGGTAAAGGAAAACATATTATTACAACAAAGATTGAACATCATGCTATTTTAAACACAATGAAGTTTCTTGAAAAACAGGGCTTTGAAGTAACATATTTAGATGTAGATGAGAATGGATTGGTGGATATAGAAATTTTAAAAAAGGCCATTAGACCAGATACCATCTTAATATCAATAATGTTTGCAAATAATGAAATAGGAACTATTGAACCTATTAAGGAAATAGGTGCTATTGCTAAGGAACATGATGTTTTATTTCATACAGATGCAGTACAAGCTTTTGGACATATGAAAATCGATGTAAATGAATTAAATATTGATTTTTTAAGCGCTAGTGGACATAAAATCGGTGGACCAAAGGGTGTAGGAATCATGTATGCAAGAAAAGGGATTAATATTGAACCATTGATTCATGGTGGAGCACAAGAGAGAAATAAAAGGGCTGGAACTCATAATGTTCCAGGAATAATAGGTATTGCAAAAGCAGTTAATATCGCTAAAGAGAGAATGGAAGAAAATGAAGAAAAAATCAAGGCACTAAGAAACCATTTGATAGAAAGAGTATTGACTGAAATCCCATATGCAAAACTAAATGGAGACAGGCAAAAAAGGCTGCCTAATAATGCTAACTTTTCTTTCAGGTTTATTGAAGGAGAGTCCATGCTAATATTATTAGACCAGGCTGGAATATGTGCATCAAGTGGCTCTGCTTGTACTTCAGGGTCCCTAGACCCATCTCATGTTTTGTTAGCAATTGGACTTCCACATGAGATAGCACACGGATCACTCCGCTTATCACTTAGTGAGTTTACAACAAAAGAGGATATAGATTATACAGTGGACAAGTTAAAAGGAATAATTGAAAGACTTAGAAACATGTCACCATTGTATGAAGATTTTCTTAATGGAAAAACCAACAATTAGTAAATAAAGCG
>CAZNKR010000030.1:0-12417 GCA_964573715.1 uncultured Roseburia sp.
TATTCAGTTATCAATGTTCATTTTTTGTTGTTGTCTCAAGCGACAGCTTGTATATGATATCACTTGATGTAAAATCTGTCAACAACTTTTTTGATTTTTTTCAAATCGTTTCGCAGGATATCCTGCTAACGGAGAGGGTGGGATTCGAACCCACGCGCCCTTGCGGACAAACGGTTTTCAAGACCGCCTCGTTATGACCACTTCGATACCTCTCCAGGTATTTAAATATTAAGTTTATTCCTTTTCGTTAACACTGTCTGTGTCAGCGCAAGACATATAATATCATTATCAACAAAATATGTCAACAACTTTTTTAAAAAAGTTTGATTTTTTTTAAATCAATTTTCAGAATCACTCCAAAGGCTTGTATTTACTACTTTTTTTTGCCGTCACCTATTTGTTAAATCTCACTTTACTTTCTTGAGTCTTTCTTGAGTCTTTCATGGGTCTTTCTGTGGTCTTTCTCTCTGTGGTCTTTCTATCTAAGGTATTTCTTTTCTTGATTTTACTTTCCTAACAATTCTTTTCCTATAATTAAATCTTCTGGTGTAGTAATCTTAATATTAGAATATCCACCCATGATTAGCTTTATTTTATGTGTTCCTTCTGTCTCAACCACCATACTGTCATCAGTAATATCGTCACGACCACTGTTTATTGCTCTATCATATGCATTTTTAACTATACTATATGCAAAGCATTGTGGTGTTTGCACCTGCCAAACATTACTTCTTTTTGGTGTTGATAAAACAAATCCCTCATCATCCAAAATCTTTATAGTATCTTTTACTGGCATGCCAACAACGCATGCTTTGCATAATTTCACTTCATTAACACATTCGTTAATAACCGTTTTTTGAATAAACGGTCTTGCTCCATCATGAATAAGCACATAATCAGCATCTGCTAAAGATATCAAAGCATTATATACAGAATTGTATCTTTCCTTTCCACCTGCAACAATTTTTGTCACTTTTTTAATGGAATATTTATCTACTATTTCATGCTGTACATAATCAATATCATTTTTTCCTGACACTACTACTATTTCATCTACATCACTTTCATCAAAGGCTTTTAAAGAATAATAAAGAATAGGCTTACCTTCAAGTAGTAAGTATTGCTTACTAACAGAAGCTCCCATTCTTTTTCCTTTACCGCCCGATAAAACTATTGCTATTGTTTTATCCTTCATTTTATGCCCTTTCACCAAGTTTTAAATTAGGGATAGCATTTAAATCTAATCCATGTCTTGTTCCATTAATGTATTCATAATATGCCGCCACACCAATCATAGCTGCATTGTCCGTGCAATATATAGGGGACGGATAGAAAAAACTGATATTTTTATCTTTTGATTTTTTTATAAAAGCTTCTCTTATTGCGGAATTTGACGCTACTCCTCCAGCAATTGCAAGCTTATTGTATCCATATTCTTTGCATGCATTAAATGCACGTGTTGTCAAAGCGTCAACTACTGCACTTTGAAAAGATGCCGCAATATCTGCCTTTTCTATAGTCAATTCTTTCATTTGACATAAATTAATATGGTTTAGTACCGCGCTTTTTAAACCACTAAAGCTAAAATCAAATGGAGATCCATCAACTGCTGCTCGCGGAAACTCTATCCCATGAGGATTTCCTTCTTTAGCAAGTTTGTCAATCTTTGGGCCACCCGGATATCCTAAGCCGATAGCTCTTGCAACCTTATCAAAGGCTTCTCCAGCAGCATCATCTCTTGTTCTTCCAATAACTTCATAATTTCCATAGTCTTTGACCACAACTAAATGAGTATGTCCACCAGATACTACTAAGCAAATAAAAGGTGGTTCCAAATCAAGATTTTCTATGTAATTGGCACTAATATGTCCTTCAATATGATGAACTCCAACCAAAGGCTTGCCAGTCGCATAAGCAATAGCCTTTGCCGATGATACGCCAACCAAAAGCGCACCTACCAGCCCCGGTCCATATGTTACACCTATGGCATCAATGTCTTCCATTGTAACATTTGCCTCAGATAATGCTTGTTCAATAACTTGATTAATTTTTTCTATATGCTTTCTCGATGCAATTTCTGGAACAACACCACCATACAAAGTATGAAGAGCAATTTGTGAGGATATCACATTTGATAAAATCTCTCTACCACTTCTAACCACAGATGCAGCTGTTTCATCACACGAGCTTTCTATTGCAAGAATTAATATTTCTTTTTTATTGTTATTCATTATTCTTCACTTTCTTCATAAAGCTTCCAACCTAAAATCTTCCAGTTGCCTTCATCATCTTTTCTAAGTACATATGTTTCAACTGTCTTTTGAGTTGTGCTATTATCTTTAATATAATATATACAGTTTAAGGAAGCATATTTGACTTCGTCTATTGTTGAGTAGATTACATCTCCTGATTTATCAACTATAACCCGGGATATTGTCTGTCCTTTATCCTTATAATCAGATATATCATCTTTTAATTCCGAATAGTATTCATCAAAAGGATTACTCTCACTTAATTCTGTGTCAAAAAGTTTTGTAGCCATAAAAGCTAACGCCACCAAATCATCTGGTGAACAATCTACATTGTAATAACATTTTTGAATACGCGTAAATAGATTAACAACTTCACGTGGTGTTAACGGATAATTAGTTTCAAGATTCTTACTAAGAATCTTATTCACTTCACTAACCGTTGTTGTATCATCAGAACCTGAATTGTTATTTGAAGCTGATTTGTTTGAAAAATGATAATATAGTAATACCGCTAACACTAACAGTAATGCAATAGTGATCAAAAATCTCAATTTTTTCTTCATCTGCGCTCCTTTGCTACTCCTCATCAAAAGTAAGTATACAACTTCTACCATCTTTTGCACATACCGTATTTGTAAAAATCTCTCTTACTTCTTTGATGTACTCATCTGGCCATACTAATGATGGACTATAATGTGTAAGCCACATTTCTTTTGGATTTGCTGTTTTTGCAAGCTCTGCTGCTTCGTAAAAGGTCATATGTTTGTACTCTTTTGCCTTTTTTATCTTATCCTTTTCACCGTACATTCCTTCGCAAATGAATAAATCTGCATCTTTTGCCATATCCGAAATGATTTTTAAAGGTCTTGTATCTGTACAGTATGTTACCTTTATTCCTCGACGGCTTTCCCCTAATACCATATCAGGAGTAAAAATCTTACCATCTACTTCTATATTTTCTCCCTTTTGAAGTTTATTCCAAAAGGCTATAGGAATATTATTCTCTTTGGCTTTTTCCACCTGGAATTTGCCTTGTCTTTGTATATCAATATTATACCCATAACAAACTATATTATGGTTTACTCTGAATGCATCAATATGATATCCGCAAATATCTATACTTTCTGTATCGGATGTCAGCTCTATAAATTTAAGTTCAAAAGGCAGTTCGGGTGCAATTACTCTAAGTGAATTAACTACACGTTCAAGACCTTTAGGTCCTATCATTGTAACCGGCTTTGTCCTATCTGCATTCCCCATAGTAAGCAATAACCCTGGCAAGCCACTAATATGATCGGCATGATAATGTGTAAAACAAATAACATCAATTGGATTAAAACTCCATCCACATTCCTTTATCGCAAGCTGAGTTCCTTCTCCACAATCTATAAGCAAACTACTGCCGTTATATCTTGTCATAAGTGCAGTCAACCATCTTTTTGGTAACGGCATCATTCCACCCGTTCCTAATAAACATAAATCTAACATTCAATACCTCGCATATCTATTTGGTAATAGTTTACATTAACTCCGACCTTTTTTCAATATCTATCGGGTGTATAAAATTATTTATTATTTCATCATAACATCTTTCGCACAAATCAAAAGAATGAATTTCTCCATCTTTATCAGAAAAGTAATTCCATGTGTGATCTGTCATATATGTTCCTTCAACAACAATATCTCCCCTGATTTTTTGCTCCCTGCCACATTTGTTGCATATTACCTGCTTTAGTTTTTTTGGATTTTCTTGACTGTATTTTCTCATATAGCCTCCTAAAATATGCTTAACTCAGTATTTTCATCCCATTCATTTTACATTAATTTCTTAAAATAAATAGTGGCAATTCTTTGCAGAACTGCCACATTTAGTCTTTAATTATTATGATTTACAATACATCTCATGATTTTTGCATTTTCAATAGGTTTTTCATAAAAGTCTTTTCTAATACCGATATCTACAAAACCTGTTTTTTCATATAAGGATATTGCTTTAATATTGCTTTCTCTAACCTCTAAAGTAATTTCGTGGACTCCTAAGTTCTTACACTTTTCTATAATACTTTCAATTAATTTTTTAGCGATGTTGTTTCTTCTATATAATGAAGTAACTGCAATGTTGGTAATATCCCCTTCATCAAAAAAACGATATAAACCTATATATCCAACAATTTGGCCTTCATATTCTGCCTTAAGAAAGAGTGTACAATCTTGATTTAAGGATTCAACAACCGAATCAGCTGACCAAGGAAGAGAAAAACATTCCTTTTCAAGTTCGGCTATCCTTTTACAATCCGAAACTAATACCTCATTAATTACAACATCATTAATGTCTATTTTAATAGTTTGTTTTATATCAGAGTCTATTTCATTCATTTTTATTTTTCATCTTCTCTTCTAATTCTCTTTCAGCCTGAGATTTTCTAAGGTAATCTGGCTGATGTTCCATTGCAGTTTCAATTTTGCCTTTTTCAAAATATTTTACGCCTAAAGCAGCATACGAAGCAGCATTTTGCATTAAAAGATGTGGTGGTGCAAACTGAAAGCTAACCTTTGTTTCTTCTTTAATAATGGATTCATAAGTTTTTGCTCCATCTCCTAAAAAAACAACTGGCTGATTATTTTCATTGATTTTATTTATTAACTCATGGATATCACTTTGACATTGGTTCAGATCACATAATAATTCATCGTTTTCAAAATGATAAAGACCTGTATATACTTGGTTTCTCCTTGCATCCATCATCGGGCAAACCATCTTATCCGTTCCATACATATTGTAAGCTAATCCATCCATTGTTGGAATATGTATCAAAGGTTTTTTCAGGGCCAATCCCAATCCTTTAGCTGTTGCACTACCTATTCTAAGGCCAGTAAAAGAACCCGGTCCACCAGAAACTGCAATAGCATCAATATCATTCAAATTTGTCTCTGACATTTTTACAATTTCGTCAATCATAGGCAACAACGTTTGAGAATGAGTTTTTTTGTGATTCACTGAATATTCAGCTATTATTGTATTGTTATCAATTATTGCAACTGTAGCAACTATTGATGAACTGTCTATTGCTAATATTTTCATACTACTTTTTCACCTTTATCATTCTATAATCAAAGCCTTTATCTAAGTTTTTTTCTATTACTATTTTTGTTATTTGTTCTGGTAAAATCTCTGTTATTAGATTTGCCCATTCTATAAAGCATACACCATTGCTATAGAAATAATCTTCGTATCCAATTTCGTCCATTTCGGAAATATCCCCAATTCGGTATACGTCAAAATGATAAAATGGTAGTCTTCCTGTTTCATATTCTTGAACAATAGTGAAGGTTGGACTATTGATTTGTTCATCAATTCCTAGTCCTTTGGCAAATCCTTGCGTAAATACTGTTTTACCAACTCCTAAATCTCCATCCAGACACACTACTTCACCAGGTGTTGCCATAAGTCCCATTTTTTTCCCAAGATTGTAGGTTTCCTTTGTTGAAAAAGATTCATATATTTCCATGTTTTTTCCTTTATATATCAGTGCTAATATTATAATGTTTCGGTTTAATATTTACTTGAAAGTAATGCTAGAACAATTAACATTATCTATTAATATTTGCTTAAACTCTTCAAATGAGTTTTCTAAGCATGACTTTGGTATTATAAATGCTCTATATTTACTTATATAAATGATAACCGATAATTTGGTTGAGATAATCTTAGTAACGTCCTCGTACTTGTTTGTAACACTTTCATCTCCTTTAGATATTGTAATTCCCGTTGAATCAAATGAATATATTAAAGGTTTATTAACTGAGCCATTATTTTTAACCTGAGCTGCGGATTTAATGTATAGCATGATAGGTTGAATAACAGTAAATAGTAATGCTATAGCTACCAACGCAACTTTGTATGGTGTAGACATCTTATCATTAGTAAAATTCATTATGAACATAACTAATGCTCCAAGGCTTATTAATATACCGCAGATTCCTCCAAATGTAGTATAATTATGTCTCATCATAAAATTAAACATCTCTTTCTTTGTCAATTTTACTTCAACTTTTACTTCCATTTTGTGCCTCCTGCATAAATTTTAGACAAGTATAACAAAAATATTAAAAAAGTGCAAATATTCAAGGAATATCTGCACTTTTTTTACATTATATTTATCTTAATTTGAATTAATTTCTCATTATGTTTTTTATTCCCTTTGTAATTGGCTTGTATATGATAAATACTAACACCGATACTAAGACGCCTTTAAGTATATTTAATGGTGTTACGGCAAGAAGAATAAATGTAAACATATTGTTTATGGCTGGATTCACCTTAGTTCCAGCGGCAATTAGTTGTTCAACTGGCATGCCTCCATATAAATATGCAAAGGCCGGAAGCAAAATAAATGCGTTTGTAAAACAGCCAACCAATGTCATAACAACCGTACCAATACTCATTCCTATTAGTGCATTTTTTCTTGTTTTCCTTCTCCAATAAATAATAGAGGTAGGAATAACAAATGCACATCCAACTACAAAGTTGGCAAACTCTCCAACAAAAGCTGTAGATGTGGGTTTAATTATGATTTTAATAAGTATCTTTAAAAATTCTGTAACAACACCTGCTACTGGACCCATCATAAAGCTTGCAATCAATACAGGAATTTCACTGAAATCTAGCTTGTAAAACTCTGGTGCAAAAAACAATGGGATTTCCACATACATAAGGACTGCTGCTAAAGCAGAAAAGATACCTGTCAAAGTGAGTTTTTGTGTTTTATTCATGTTTGTTTCTACACTACGCTGGGAAATTGCTGCAATAACAAACAAAACTGCTATAAATACAACTACAGCCACAACGAAACCAACTTCACTTGACATCGCGTTCATAAATCTGTTCAATGTTTCTTTCATAAAATATCTCCTTTTTCGTGAAACCCCGGAGCAAAAAAAGCATAACAGATACAGCTGTAATGGTATATATAGCAGTTAAATACTACAAATACAATAATACAAAATTTGTGAATTCAAACAATTCGATAACATAGAACACACTATATTTCTTTATCCAATTGCTTAACTTACAAATCTAACTATATCAAATCTTCTCTCATCCAGACTATACTGTCGGTTTTGGAATTACACCAAATCAGCTAACGCTCGCGGACTATACCGCCGGTGGGGAATTGCGCCCCGCCCCGAAGAATTCTATTAAATTTTCAAAAACTAATATATCCTAATGACGACTATTTGTCAAGTCGCATTGTAAGTGCAATACGTTTTTTAGGTGCATCAACACTAATTACTTTGACTTCTACAATATCTCCAACGCTTACAGCATCTAAAGGGTGTTTAATATATCTGTCCGTTATCTGTGAAATATGAACTAATCCATCCTGATGAACTCCTATATCTACAAATGCGCCAAAGTCAATTACATTTCTAACCGTTCCCTTAAGTATCATACCTGGAACTAGATCCTTCATCTCTAATACATCTGATTTTAAAATTGGTTTTGGCATTTCATCACGAGGATCTCTTGCTGGTTTTTCAAGCTCCTTAACAATATCTCTTAGTGTAATTTCTCCAATCTCCAATTCCTTTGCAAACTTTGAATAATCTTTCACCATAAGACTTAGTCCTATTAGTTTACCTTCTTTAATATCAGATACCTTGTATCCAAGCTTATCGAGAAGTTTTTTGGCTACATCATATGTTTCTGGATGTACACTAGTCTTATCAAGAGGATTCTTCCCATCTGTGATTCTCATAAATCCTGCACATTGCTCAAATGCTTTTGGTCCAAGCTTTGCAACCTTAAGCAATTGTTTTCTATCCGTGAATTTTCCATTTTCTTCTCTATACTGTACTATATTCTTTGCTATTACTTTTGTGATACCAGAAATATACTCAAGCAGACTGTATGATGCAGTATTTAAATCCACCCCAACTTTATTTACACAATCTTCTACTACCTTTTCAAGTGCTTCTCCTAGTTTCTTTTGGTTCATATCATGTTGATATTGGCCTACTCCAATTGACTTTGGATCTATCTTTACTAGCTCAGCTAAAGGATCTTGAACTCTTCTAGCAATAGATGCCGCACTTCTTTGTCCTACATCAAAGTTTGGAAATTCTTCAGTTGCTAATTTACTAGCCGAATATACAGATGCTCCAGCTTCATTTGTAATAATATATTGAAGATTTGTATTAACTTCTTTAATAAGTTCAACAATAACCTGTTCAGACTCACGGGATGCTGTACCATTTCCAACAGAAATAAGGGTGATTCCATATTTACTAATAAGCTTTTTAACTGTTTCTTTTGCTTCTTTAACCTTCATCTGTGGAGCTGTTGGATAAACAACAACTGTATCAAGAACTTTTCCTGTTGTATCTACAACCGCAAGCTTACATCCTGTTCTAAATGCTGGATCCCAGCCTAGCACTACCTGATTTGCAATTGGAGGCTGCATAAGTAACTGTTCTAGATTTTTACCAAAAACTTTTATTGCTCCATCTTCTGCGCTTTCAGTTAAATCTTTACGTATTTCTCTTTCAATAGCTGGTGAAATAAGACGTGAATAACTATCTGTCAATGCAAATTCAAGAAGTGGTGTTGTATATTTATTTTCTCTAATGATTACCTTTTTCTTAAGGTATTGAATAATTCTATCTTCTGGTGCTACTATCTTTACTGTTAAAATTTTTTCGTTTTCACCTCTATTAATTGCAAGAACACGATGACCTGCAAGCTTGCTAATAGGTTCTTCAAAAGAATAATACATTTCGTATACAGATTCAGTTTTTTCATCCTTAACAGTTGATGTTAGCTTTCCTTCTTTTACTGTTATTTCTCTTATATATGTTCTGTAATCAGCTTCATCAGAAATGCCTTCAGCAATAATATCTAGAGCTCCATCTATAGCATCTTTAACGGTTAAGACTTCTTTTTCCTCATTAATATAATTTTTTGCTTCGTCTTCTATTGAGCTTGTACACATCTGCAATAAAATAATATTTGCAAGTGGCTCTAACCCCTTTTCCTTTGCAATAATAGCTCTAGTTCTTCTTTTTTGCTTATAAGGTCGGTACAAATCTTCTACAAGGACGAGAGTTGACGCTTGTTCAATCTGAGCTTTAAGCTCTGGTGTTAATTTTCCTTGCTGTTCAATCGAGGTGATTACAGCAGCTTTTCTCTCTTCAAGATTTCTTAAATATCTTAGTCTTTCATCAAGATTTCTTAATACCTCATCATTTAATGAACCTGTTACCTCTTTTCTATATCTTGCAATAAATGGAATAGTATTCCCTTCATCAATAAGTTTAACGGTTGCTTCCACCTGAGATAATTTTATTTTTAGTTCTTCACTAAGTTGTTTGTTAATGTCCATTGTTTTTCCCTTTCCATTTCAATAGTCTTATATATTGTAACAGAAAGAAAAAAATTTGTAATTAGTTTTTTAAAATCTCTTGTAAAGTAGTTTTGAATACTATATAATCTATTAATAAAAACTAAGGCAACTGCACTATTGGAGAATATATGGATATAAAAAAATTATTAGATGAAACCTTAGATAGTATGTATCTTATAGATCAAAATGATATTCCAAACATTGATTTATACATGGATCAGGTTACTACTTTTATGGAAAGTCATCTAAAATCCCGAAAAAGAAATGAAGAAGACAAAATATTAACAAAGACTATGATAAATAACTATGCCAAAAACGACCTGCTTCCATCTCCCGAAAAAAAGAGATATACAAAAGAGCATGTACTTTTACTTACACTTATTTATTACTACAAAAGTGTTCTTTCAATTAATGATATAAAAAAACTACTTGCGCCTATTACAGAAGGTTATTTTCAAAATCAAAAAGGAAAGGATTTATCCTATATTTATGATGAACTACTAAGTTTTCAAGACGAGGTTATAGCATCAACAAAAGAGGATATGCAGCATAAGCTGGATTTAGCTAAAAATACATTTTTAGATTCTCCAAAAAAAGACTCTGAATACTTGCATCTATATTCTTTCGTTAGTTTACTTTCCTTTGACGTTTATTTAAAAAAACAATTGATTGAAGCTATTGTGGATACTCTAGATGAACCTATGTCTAAAGAAGAAAAAGAAAAAGCACTTAAAAAAATACGTGAGGAAAAGGAAAAGGCTGCAAAGAAAGCTGCTGAAAAAGCAAAACCTGCAGATAAGCCAAGACCTGCGGACAAGGCTTAGACATATAGGAAAACGATTCAATACAACAATATAAAAGGTCTCATAAGATTATTACTAACCTTATGAGACCTTAAATTTTAGAATGACGACTATTTGTCTTGCAATCTACTATTTGTTTTGTAATCTAGAAAATACCATATCATATCCATCATTTCCGTAATTGAGGGAACGATTAACTCTACTAATTGTAGCAGTAGAAGCGCCAGTTTTCTCAGAAATTTCTAGATATGTGTTTGAATTACGAAGCATCTGTGCTACCTCATATCTTTGTCCAATTGACAATAATTCATTTACTGTACAAACGTCTTCAAAGAACTTATAGCATTCTTCCTTGTTTTCTAGTGTGAGAATTGCATCAAAAAGATGGCTCACTTCGTCTGTTCTGATTTTCTTTGTCATATTACTTCCTCCTAATGGGCAATTTAGCCCAAAATATTTTTATTTATTTTAATTTTCAATAATTTCTTCTACTAAGATTTTAACAAATTAAAGTGAATATGTCCATACATCTTTGCATTTTTCTAAAAATTTTATTTTGAGTTTATTTTTAAATATTGTTTTAAATATTATCTTTGTAAGTTTTGGATATATTATTTTATTAGTTTATTTACCAACTCATTTAGCTCTTTAGTTGTTTTTACTATATAGGTAGCTCCTTCATTTACCAGTTCTTCTCCTACCGAATACCCATATTTTACGCCAATGCTCTCTACTCCCATATTCTTAGCTCCTATAATATCATGAAGTCTGTCTCCGATCATAACAACTAGCTCTTTATTCATATCATTAATATTCATTCTGCTAAAAGCTAATCTCATAACCTCTGTTTTATCTGTCCTTTCACCATTCATCATAGCACCTGTAATACAATCAAAATATTGATCCATCTTATAATACTCTAAGAGTCTAATAGCGAACTCTTCAGGTTTTGATGTCGCAAGTCCAATAATTCCACCTTGACTCTTAATTGTTTTTAGCACTTCATCAATCCCTTTGTATACTTCACACTCAAAAATTCCAATATCCGTATATCTTTCTCGATATTTTTCTACTGCGATATATGCCTCTTTTTCAGTCAAATTGTAATATTTCATATAAGACTGATGCAAAGGTGGTCCAATAAAACATTCTAACTTATCTAAATCAGGTTCATCAATATCAAAAAATTTAAGTGAATATTGTACACATTTTGTAATACCCTCTTTAGGTTTTGTAATAGTTCCGTCTAAATCAAATAAAAAGTATTTTTTCATAATATATCCTTTTCAATGTTAATTTGTTTAGAAAAAAATAGGAGTGAAACCATATAGATTTCACTCCATTGTTTATTATGTATTAATTAAAGAGATTATTATATTGGTATAGATCATTATAGTCATAATCTGCTTCCATATTATTTAAATTACAATTGTATCCACAAATTGTAACTGTTGGTAAAATACCATAAATAATAGCAAATACACCTACTACTGCTGCAAGCTTAGCAAACTTTGTAGCTTTAACTGGAGATTTTGTATCCTTAATTGCAACTATAGCCAAAGCTACACCAGCACCTGCAATAATAATACCAAAAATAGTAAGAATAAAAATAGGTGACATTGTAAATTTTCCAGCTTTTGCAACTGTTTCAAACTTTGCACTACATATACATGTAAATAATGTTCCAAAAAATACCATAAGCATACCAACACCTGCACAAATATATGAGATTAACTCAAAAAGATTGATTGGTAATGGTTTCTTTGGTGCAGCATACTGATTTGCAAATGGATCCTGTCCAGGTACGTTATACTGTGGCTGTACTGGCTGTCCTTGTGGGTTGTACTGTGGTTGTACTGGCTGTCCTTGTGGATTGTACTGTGCCTGCTGTATTGGCTGCTGTGGTTGAACTGGCTGCTGTGGTTGAACTGGCTGCTGTGGTTGAACTGGCTGCTGTGG
>CAZNKR010000030.1:12517-16182 GCA_964573715.1 uncultured Roseburia sp.
GTTGAACTGGCTGCTGTGGTTGAACTGGCTGCTGTGGTTGAACTGGCTGCTGTGGTTGAACTGGCTGCTGTGGCTGACCTTGAATTGGTTGGCCCTGATTATAATTATTATCCATGATAATTCCTCCTAATATTTATCATAATATTATTATATGATACGACACTGCAAGCTTTCTACTTCCATGCCCATAACTTCTTAAAATATATCATAAAAACGAATAAATATCAACCAAAATTACTTCATCATTTCTTTTAAACCATCTAATAGTTCTAAATCCGACTGTTTAACCTTCATATTTGTTGTCAAAGGTGAATTTCCAGGTTTAGTTACTGTTATTTCAATAATTGTGTCTTCTGGAATTCCTGTACTAAATACATTACTAATAAATGCAGCAAACTTTGGATGATTGCTAACAAATTTGTTTTTTGCACTCATAAATTTCATAATCATCGCTGGATTAATCATAAAAATTCTCCTTTCTTTTAAAAGAACCTGTACATATGCACAGGTTCTTTATTGGTAAACGATAAAACGTTAATTAACATTCAAATAAGTGATTTATTACTGTATGTCCTTTAGCAATATAATTTCCACTTTCTTTTGCATCTTTCTCTGTATAATTCCATGTTTCATTTTTGATATCTGTACTATCATATAACATATATGGAACAGGATTTGATGTATGTGTTCTGCATGCGATAGGTGTTGGATGGTCTGGCATAACAAGCATTCTAAAGTCTACTCCAGCTTCAGAAAGTTTATCATATACAACCTTAATAACTAACTGATCTAAAAATTGAATAGCTTGAATCTTTCTTTCCTTGCTTCCTTGATGACCCATCTCATCTGGAGCTTCAACGTGAATATATGCAAAATCATATCCATCTTCAGTAAGTGCCTTAACTGCTGCATTTGCCTTGCCTTCATAATTTGTATGAAGAGTTCCATCAGCGCCCTCTACAATAATATTTTTCATCTTTGCTCCAACGCCAATACCCTTTAATAAATCTACAGCTGAAATCATTACACCCTTTTTATTATTCTTTTCTTCAAAAGAATCTAAAGCTGGTCTTGTTCCCGCACCCCAAAACCATATAGAGTTGGCTGGATTAAGACCATTCTTCATTCTTTCAATATTTATAGGATGATTTACCAAAATATCGTAGCTTTTTTTCATCATTTCCTTAAGCTTTTCATCCTTTGGTAAATATTGTCCAATCTGTTGTCCTAGTACGTCATGAGGTGGAGTAAGTGGAACAACCTGTCCTTTATCCCATATTGTTAAATGTCTATAGCTTGTTCCAACATGAAACTTGTATGTATCATTCTCAAGAACATTTTTCACTGCTTCTAAAAGTATTGCAGCATCCTCTGTGCTTATCTCACTTGAACTGTGATCTATAATTGTTTTTTCTTCATAAGGAAGATCATCAACTGATACAGTAACTATATTGCATCTAAGTGCAATATCTGTCGATTTCATATCAACACCAATAGATAATGCTTCAAGAGGTGAACGTCCTGTATAATATTTTTTCGGATCATATCCAAGTACCGAAAGGTTTGCTGTATCACTACCAGGGCTCATTCCTTCTGGTATAGTATGAACTAAACCAACCTCTGACATTTTTGACAGCTTATCCATTTGAGGTGTATTTGCATACTCCAATGGAGTTTTATTTCCTAATTCTGCAATTGGCTCATCTGCCATTCCATCACCTAAAACTACAACATATTTCATGATTATGCCTCCACTCTAATTCTTGTTTTGATATCATTAATCTTGCTTGCTGCTGTTTCAAAATCTGCTTCTGACATTTCCTGAGTAATAAATCCAAATTCGTCATTTATTCCATCAAGCTTTATTGATGTCACCTGACCAAATGCAGCTTCAACGTCTTTAAGCTTTGCATCCATATTGCCAGAAGTTCTAACAAAGAACTTGCATCTATTCGACTTAATATCCTCGAGTTCTAAAACCTTACTGCTCCAAATGGACATAATATGTCTATTTAAATGTTTTGCCTCATCTACAATATCGGCAACAACGGCAGAAGCTGTTGGATATTTTCCAGCTCCACTTCCGTAGAACATTACATCTCCAATCACTTCACCATTAACTAAGATTCCATTAAGTACGCCATTTACACAGTAAAGCGGGCTATCAGTACTTATCATAAATGGAGCTACCATTGCGTAACACTTGCCATCAATTTTTTTACTTTTACCAAATAACTTAATAGATAAGCCAAGCTTTCTAGCATACTTAAAATCCATATCTGTTATTTTTGTTATACCTTCTGTGTATATGTCTTCAAAATTTACATGAAGACCATACGCCAAAGAAGATAAAATTGCAATTTTTCTGCATGCATCATATCCCTCTACATCAGCAGTTGGGTCTTTTTCTGCATAGCCAAGTTCCTGAGCCTCTTTAAGTACATCATCAAATGCCAAACCTTCCTTATCCATTTTTGTAAGGATAAAGTTTGTTGTACCATTTAGAATACCAGTTATTTCTGTAATTTCATCTGCTGTAAGTGACTGATTAAGAGGTCTAATGATAGGAATACCTCCTCCTACACTAGCTTCAAATAGGAAATTCTTTCCGTTTTTCTCAGCTAAAGCAAGTAACTCTGGACCATATTTAGCTACTAATTCTTTATTTGATGTACAATAGCTCTTTCCTGCTTCTAAAGTTTTCTTTGCAAATGTATATGCAGGTTCAAGTCCACCCATAGCCTCGGCTACTATATCTATTTCTGGATCATTTATAATTGTGTCAAAATCATGAACTAATACATTAGATACTGGATCGTTAGGAAATTCTCTTAAATCCAATACGTACTTGACATTAATTTCATCTCCAACTTTTTTTGCGATACTGTCTTTATTTTTAATGAGCACATCATATACTCCTGAACCAACTGTACCATATCCTAATACTGCAACATTTACCATTTTGTTTTTTCCTCCATGTATCTATCTTTTAATATCTTTAGATTATTATCTAAAATAATAATTTATTATTTTACTTTTCCTATTCTCTTGCTAAAACCTTGGCAAAATATACTCCATCTTGCTTTTCAAGATCACTGATAAGGTCGGAAATCTCACCCTCAGCTGGAATTTCAACACTTAATGTCAATGATGCTACCCCATTAATGGGAATCGTTTGATGAATAGTTAAAATATTTGCTTGAGAATCTGCAATCATTTTTAGAAGCTTTGACAATTGTCCTGGTTGATCATTCATCTGAATCACAAATGTAATTGTTTTTCCTTTAACATCATCTCTAAATGGAAAGATATCATCCTTGTACTTATAAAAAGAGCTTCTACCTATTCCAACCTTTTCTGTTGCTTCTTGAATAGTAATATTCTTATCCTGCTCTATAAGTTTTTTTGTTTCAACTACCTTAAGAAGAACCTCTGGTACAGCTTTCTTTTTAATTAGATAATATTGGTCGTTGTCACTCATACAATTATCTCCTTGTGTTCGTCTAGCAGATACAACTGTATTTGCTACAGAGATACTACCACATTACTTAAAACTAATCAACTACTTTTTAAGTATTACTTTAATACGTTATAAAGATTTATGTTTTATTATTTCCCTATTCTAAATTTTATATGTATGGTTTTTATATATATGGTTTTTATAT
>CAZNKR010000030.1:16282-20639 GCA_964573715.1 uncultured Roseburia sp.
TATGGTTTTTATATATATGGTTTTTATATGTATAGTTTTATATGTATATTTTTATCAATAAGTTTTCTAAATAGAAAAGGTGTATTGAATTTCAGTACACCTGAAATTCAATACACCTTTAGTTTTTACTTACAAGAATCTATCAGCTCTTCTATTCCAGCTTTTTCAGAATCTGTAAGAAGCTTCTCGATATTAATTATCAATATAAGCTTTCCATCAGCATTAACAACCTTATCAACATACTGCGTTTCACCAGATAAAACTATGCTTGGTGTTTTATGCACTTTTGATTGGTCTGCTTCATAAATCTCACCAACACCATCCACCTCAATAGCTAATGGCATTTGTCCAATTCGTACAATTATAAACTGAGTACTAATGGAAGGATCATCCTCCATACCAAACTTTTTTCTAAGACTATATATTGGAATGATATCACCACGAAGGTTCATAATTCCTTTTATATAGCTGGCTGTGTTTGGAACTCGGACAATATCCTGTTCTTTTTCAATTCCCTGTACAAGATTAATATCAATTCCATACAGTTCCTTACCCAAGTTACATACTACGGATTTAAATTCCATAATTGCTCCTCCTTGCGCTATTTATTTAAATTATTCCATTTTAAATACGCATTAATAAACGGATCTATATTTCCATCCAATACACTTTGGATATTTCCAACCTCTTCATTTGTCCTATGATCTTTTGCCAAAGTATATGGTTGCATAACATAAGATCGAATCTGACTACCCCATCCATTATCCTTTACTTCACCTCTAATACCTGAAACCTTTTCTGCATTTTCCTGCATTTTTTGCAAATGCAGCTTAGATTTTAACATCTTCATAGCTTTGTCTTTATTAGAATGCTGGGAGCGTTCATTTTGACATTGAACTACTATACCCGTTGGTATATGGGTAATTCTTACCGCCGAAGATGTTTTGTTTATATGCTGACCACCTGCTCCACTAGAACGATAGGTATCAATTTTCAAATCATCTTCATTAATGTCTATATCCAAATCTTCCTCAATATCAGGCATAACATCGCATGATACAAAGGAGGTCTGTCTTTTTCCTGCAGCATTGAATGGAGAAATTCGTACCAATCTATGTACACCACGCTCGGCTTTAAGATATCCAAATGCATTTTCACCATTTATCTGTAAAGTTACTGACTTATAGCCTGTTTCCTCACCATCTAAAAAATCTAAAACATCATAAGAAAAGCCTTTTGAATCAGCCCATCTGCAATACATTCTAAACAACATATTGGCCCAATCACATGATTCCGTTCCACCTGCACCGGCATGAATTGTAAGAATTGCATTTTCATTATCATATTCTTCTGATAATAATGTTGTAACTCGCATTTTCTCAAATTCACTAACAAACTCTTCAACGGAAGATTTAATCTCCGGAAGCAACGACGCATCCTCTTCTTCATATCCAATCTCAATAAGAGTTTTAGCATCTTCATATTTGCTATTAAGCTTTTTGTATTCGTTTATAGTCTTTTCTAATTGCTTCTGTTCGGTAATTATATGTTTAGACTTATTTGCGTCTTCCCAAAAGTCCTGGGCTTCCATAATTACGGCAATATCTTTGATTCTTGTTTCTTTGACTTCTAAGTCAAAGTGAATCCCTTAATTCTTTTAATGGTGTTTCGTATTCTGCTAGAGTAAACTTAAACTGGTCTAATTCAACCACTAAAATCACCAACTTTCAATAAATTCAAATTATTTTCTACCACAGCACTGCTTATACTTTAATCCACTTCCACATGGACATGGGTCATTAGGATAAACCTTTTTGTCTTCTCTTTTAACAGGTCCTTTTGCTAAAGTGTCATCCTTATTTGTTCCTGTAACCTTTGCAACTTCTTCTCTTTCAACCTTCTGTTGAACTTCTATGTGCATAAGAACTCTGACAGTTTCTTCTCTAATGCCAGCAGTCATTTCATCAAACATATCAAAACCACTTACACGATATTCAACAAGTGGATCTTTTTGTCCATAAGCTTGTAAACCAATACCTTGACGTAGTTGATCCATATCATCAATATGATCCATCCATTTTCTATCAATGACCTTTAATAAAATAATACGTTCAAACTCACGAAGCTGCTCTGATTCAGGGAATTCTGCTTCTTTTGCTTCATAAAGCTTTGTTGCTTCTTCCTTAAGTCTTTGTTTAAGCTCTGCCTTTTTCAATCCAGATTCAAGTTCTTCTTCACTAGGAATAAGATTTTTAAATGGAATTGTAGGTATTAATAACTCAGAGAGCTCTGTAAAATTCCATTCTCTAGAATGCTGGTCATCTGAAATGCACATATCAACTTTATTTTCAACAACATCTGTAATCATTGAATATATAGCATCTCTCATATTTTCGCCATTAAGAACTCTAAGTCTTTCTTTGTAAATGATTTCTCTTTGATCATTCATTACCTGATCATATTCTAATAAGTTCTTTCTAATTCCATAGTTGTTGTTTTCGATCTTCATCTGTGCTTTTTCAATAGCATTAGAAAGCATCTTGTGTTCAATTCTATCATTTTCACTGATTCCTGCTGCTTGGAATACACTCATAAGTCTTTCTGAGCCAAACAGTCTCATTATATCATCTTCAAGAGAAATAAAGAATCTTGATTCACCCGGATCACCTTGACGTCCTGAACGACCACGCAACTGGTTATCAATACGTCTAGATTCATGTCTTTCAGTACCAATAATCTTTAATCCACCTGCAGCCTTTGATTCATCATCAAGTTTGATATCTGTACCTCTACCTGCCATATTGGTAGCAATTGTTACTGTACCATGAATACCTGCTTCTGCAACAATTTCCGCTTCCATTTCATGGAATTTCGCATTAAGCACTCTATGTTTAATGCCTGCCTTTGTAAGTAATCTACTAATTTCTTCAGATGACTCAATTGTAATTGTACCAACAAGTACTGGTTGACCCTTCTGTGAACTTTCAATAACCTCACTAACAACTGCATTAAGTTTTCCTCTTTTTGTCTTATAAACAGCATCAGGATAATCAATACGAGCCACTGGCTTATTTGTAGGTATAGTTACAACGTCCATACCATAAATATTTCTAAATTCCTGTTCCTCTGTTAATGCTGTACCTGTCATACCACACTTCTTATCATACTTATTAAAGAAGTTCTGGAATGTAATTGTAGCAAGTGTTTTACTTTCACGTTTAATCTTAACATGCTCTTTTGCTTCGATTGCCTGATGTAATCCATCAGAAAATCTTCTACCTGGCATAATACGTCCAGTAAATTCATCAACTATAAGAACCTGATCGTCCTTAACTACGTATTCTTGATCCTTAAACATCAAATTATGTGCTCTAAGTGCTAGAATAATATTATGTTGAATCTCAAGGTTTTCAGGGTCTGCAAGATTTTCAATTCTAAAGAATTGTTCAACCTTTTTAACACCTTCTTCTGTAAGATTTACTACTTTATCCTTTTCGTTTACGATAAAGTCTCCATCTTCTTGCTTTTCTTCCTTCATAATATAATCTAACTTTGTAAGTTCTTTTTCAGTACCTCTTTTAAGCTGTCTAGCAAGAACATCACATGCTTCGTATAGTTTTGTTGATTTACCACTTTGTCCGGAAATAATAAGTGGTGTTCTAGCTTCATCAATAAGTACTGAATCCACCTCATCCACTATAGCAAAATTCAACTCTCTCTGAACAAGTTTCTCTTTATAAATAACCATATTATCTCTAAGATAATCAAAGCCTAATTCATTATTTGTAATATATGTTATATCACATTGATATGCAACTCTACGTTCATCTGACTCCATGCTATTTAGAACACATCCTACTGTTAATCCTAAAAATCGATGAACCTGTCCCATCCACTCTGCATCACGATGTGCAAGGTAGTCATTAACTGTAACAACATGAACACCTTTACCAGTAAGGGCATTTAAATATGCTGGTAATAAACATGTCTGTGTTTTACCTTCACCAGTTCTCATTTCAGCAATACGTCCTTGGTGTAATATAATACCACCCATAAGCTGAACCTTATAATGCTCTGTATTTAACACTCTTCTTGCAGCATCACGTACAACAGCATATGCTTCAGGTAAAATATCGTCTAATGTTTCACCATTTTCCAATCTTTCTTTAAATTCAGTTGTTTTCTCTCTTAACTCTATGTCTGATAACTTCATCATATCATCTCTGTATGAATCAATTTTATTGACGATAGGAATGATTCTCTTTATTTCTCTTTCACTATGTGTACCAATGATTTTCGATATTAAACCCATGAATATATCTCCTATATTTTATTTAAGTACATGAAAATACTAATC
>CAZNKR010000031.1:0-18935 GCA_964573715.1 uncultured Roseburia sp.
GGAACTTTAAGTGATTATGTTGGAATCAATGTATTTGGATATTCTAAAACAACTGGCATTTCATCATCATCAATCAAATCAGCAATGGCAAGATTTACGATTACAAGCAGCAATTTTGGAAAAGCGGACAAAATAGTTTCAAAGTAAATTAGTTAACTAGGTGACAAATAGCCTATAAGTACTAGAACTAACTATTATAGGCTATATTTTAATTTAAAATTGAAGGAGGTTAATATGAAAAAAAGAATCACAATATGTATTTATATTATATTCATAGCAGTTATTTCAATATGCTGTGGATTAGTTAGGATACGAACAAAAGAGAACAATAACCCAAATAGCGATTCTGATAATACAATTGCAGAAAGTGAAGTTAAAAATAATTCCCTATTTAAAGAACTAGATATTAATGAGGACATATTTGGTGAATGTGGAAATTCACAGGGCTCTCCAGCCGGTGGCGCAGACTGTGTTTTATATGGAGGGTATTTTGTATTTGAATCACCATTTAATAATAAATTTGTAAATTTATTGATAGATGACAATGAAAAAGCAAGATTTCTATGCTTTAACGAAAGCTGCAATCATACAGAAAACTGTAGTGGATTCCAAAGAGTGAGCGGCTTTCAGTATTATAAAGGAAATCTTTATGGATATAATGGAGGTAGTATTGTAAAACTAGAAGACAACAGTTTTGAAACAATATGTAATACTGATAGCTACATAGAAAACTTTTTTATAAGAAATGGTAAATTCTATATTTCAGATGATAAAGGAATTTGCAGTATTGATATGGACAATTTTGAAAAAAAATATATATGTGATATTCGTCCTTGTGTTTTTTCTCTTAATGTTTGCAATGATAAAATATATTTTTCTTCTGAAACATTCCAACTTTATAGCATGAATTTTGATGGAAGTGATTTGAAAATATTAAGTGAGGATTTTGCGTTTGAACCACAGCTACATAACAATATTCTCTATTATAGAGATATGTATAGCTTTGAACTTGTAGCTTTGAATATGGATACTATGGAAAAAAAGATTATAGCTGACAATTCATATCAACTTATAGCATGTGAAGATGCATTGTATTTTTTGGATTATTTTGGAGCAAAAGACGAGCAGTGTAATCTATACAGATACATATATGATACTGAGGAAATTCAGCATATTGCAACGACCTATTTTGGTAATTTTGGTGTTTATGATGAACTGGATTTCATTATGATCTTAGAGCGCATAGAAGAAACAGATGAATATGGAAACATAGATATGGTTGATATTCCTTATCTTATAGATAAAGATGGAGAAAATAAAAGGAAGGTTGAACTTCCTGAAATCATAAATTATTAGAGTGGATTATAATATGAGAAAGGCGATAAAATGAATAAAACAACTAAAATTTTTGCAATAATTTTTTCTGTATGTGCAATATGTATTGGTATTCTTTTTGTAGGTAAGCTTCAAAAAGATAACAATAAAAAAACAGAAGAAATAACAACTACCAGTATTGTTTCAGATATTGAAAACGAAACATCATCTTTATATAATACTTTAGGTAGAAATTGGATTGATTACGATAAAGATGGAAAAATCATTGGAGATGATTTAGGTGAATTTTCAGTTAATGACAAAACTATAGAATACTCAATGTTAATGACAAGCGATGGCACAAATAGAACTATAAATGCCTCTATATATGTTTTAGTAGGAGGTGTATTAACAGATTTTTATGTAGATGGTCAAAAGTATACACAGTACATATTTGAGCAGGAAAAGGGTTTTCCTGATACAAAGGTGAATATTTGTATACCTATAGATAATATTTCTACAGCTTATGATAATACTGTCAGGATATGTTATATGGGATTTGACCAAGGTGTTCCTAATGAAAAAGAGCATAGGTTAATGACTGTAGCTGAACTTAAAGCGACTATTACAGATTTAAATGTGGTAGATTTTAAACCAGGAGTATATGATTCGGTGAAAATCAATTCGGATTCTTCTTGGTTCCAAACAAGAAGAGCAGTCATTGCATCAGATACATACATTGATGGTTCAGTTAAAGATAATAAATATAATGGTCTTGATTTTCATAAAGAAATTTTATCAGGTGACGAATATTATGCTTATTATTGTGGTAATCCAAAAACTGAATACATTATTTACTATTTAGAAAATGGAAAAATCATTGCTGACAAAGGAATACTTTATGAACAACAAGTCAGTAATACAATAATGCGAAGTAAAATAGAATTAGAATCACAAAATACAGATGAATTATCAATGGGATTGATAGTTGTGCCTATAAATAACTTTTATGATTCAATTGGACAAACTTTAAACATGTACGGATTCAAATAGGAGGATGTATGATAGAAATTAAAAATATTGTTAAAAAATATAAAGACAAGGATGCGCTAAAGGGAATAAGCATGACCTTGGAAAATGGCATTTATGGATTTTTGGGCGCAAATGGTGCGGGAAAGACAACTCTTATTAACATTATAGCGGGAGTGAAGAAACCTACAGAGGGTCAGATTTTGTACAACAACGAGGAAATTGTAAAATTAGGTGATGACTATAGAGAAGTACTGGGATATTTACCTCAAAAGGTTGCTATGTATTCTAATCTTACTGGTATGCAATATATTGATTATATGTGTATTCTTAAGGGAATTAAAGATAAAACAGAAAGAGAAAAACAAATAACTTCGGTTTTGGAAAAATTTAATTTACTTGATGTAAAAAACAAAAAAATAGGTGCATATTCTGGAGGCATGCAGCAAAGATTGGCAATTGCTCAGTCATTTATAGGACATCCAAGGGTAGTCCTTTTGGATGAGCCTACAGTTGGTCTTGACCCAGAAGAAAGAATTAGGTTTAAAAGTGCTATAAGTGAACTAGCAAAGGATGCTATAGTTATTGTTTCTACACATATTTTGTCTGATTTATCTGAATTGGCAGATGTTTTATGTATGTTTAAGCAAGGAAACCTTGTTTATATTGGAAAAAGACAGGATTGGGAATCTGAAAACATAGATAAAAAGTATTTGGAAATAATGGAGGGCGCAAATGATTAATTATGAAATTAAAAAGATTTTTTCGGGCGCAACTATAAAAACCATATTGTCTATAATTATGATTATTTTTATTATAATTACAGTATATATGGCTAAGGGTATTAACAATACAAATGAAATATATGACGGTCATGATAAGTACTCGGAAGAAGTGTATGAAGAAATAAAACAAAAACACGGAGAATACATTCTTGAAATAATGGAAAATCATGAAGACTCAATAAAACTTAAAGAAATAGGAGAAAAGTATTCGTCAGTTGTGATGGCTTATCCGGTTTATGAAAAAATACATAATAGAATTGATAATATTCGAATTTTCCAAACCTACAATAATTGGAACAGTGATTTAAAGTACACATATGATAAAAATGAAACTTATGAAATCGAAAATTTTACAGGATGGGAAAATTTTATTATTAATGAATGGTTTTTTATTGCTTCGTTTTTATCAGTAATCGTAGTAAGTATTGCAGTATGCTGCAGTGATAATAAGGTTGGAAATAAGAAGGTTATATATTCAACAAAAGCAGGAAAAGAAAAGATAATTGACGCAAAGAAAACAACAATACTCTCCTTTGCAGCAATATTTACTCTTGGATATTTTATTTTACAATTGGTCATTTATATGCTATTTGGATTAAAATTATCCTTGCTGGATGCAGGTCTATATCAAGTACAAGGCTTTGAACTGGCGTCTTCCTATACTAGTATTGGAAAATATTTGTTTTTTGAACTACTAGGACTGCTTGTGCTTAATTTGTTTGCTGCCTTGTTTGTATATTTTTCATCTACCATACTAAACAAACACGTATACATATATGTTATTACAGCATTTGCTATTATTATCGCTATAATGCTTAAAGATTTTTCATGGATTACACCAGCAAACTTCTATGAACCAAAGATGTTTTTTGATAATATAAACGAAATAAGTATTGGAAATGTTGTACTAAGCAAGTATTTTATTAATATAATTGTAACCGTTGTACTTACAGTGCTTTTAACAATAGTAGGAAATTATATTAATAAAAAAACAGAGGAAGATTAATGATAAATATTGTTAAATATGAACTAAAAAAAATCACAGATATAAAATTTGTTATAGTTTTATTAATTATATTAGTAACAGGAATAGGTTACTTTTCTATTTGTATTAACAAATCAGGAGAAAACTATGATGTAAATAATATTAATGATGTTGTTTTACAATACGCAGGTGAAAAAGCTGTAAATAATCCCGAAAAGTTTAGAAATGATTATTTTGATCATATGGAAACAATGAATTTAGAATATGAAAACCAGGATGCTTTAATAAATGGAATAATGAGCAGAGAGGAATATTCGAAATATGCACAAAAATTGGCCAAGGCCAAAAGATATAAAGCGGCATGGGAATATCTTTATAATGAAAGTGATATAATTATAGATAAAGGCGGCTGGATAATATTTCGAGAATATCTTAATTATTTTTTTAAAGTAGGACTTTTACAGCCATTATTGATAATATTGATTTTATTCATAGTATGTCTTTTGTTTGTACAGGATAGAGGGCGGGGAAGATATGAACTGCTCATATCCACTCCTAATGGAAGAAAAAATACATATATTGCAAAAATGATAGTATCAGGTATTCTAACTTTCGCGTCATTAAGTGTTTTTTATGGAGCTGTTATTATATTTCAGTATTCAAATGGTAATTTTAAATATCTTAATGCGCCTATCAGTAGCCTTTTTAAAGATGGAAATATAAGCATAAAGTTGTATATGATAGTATATGTTTTAATAGCTGTTGTTGTTTATAGTTTTATCAGTATGATATTAAGTTTAGTGACTTCATTAGTCGGAAAAATCCTAAGATAGAAATTCTTATCTTAGGATTTTTTTCCTTAAACTTTCCTTGAACTTTCCTTGAATAATATCCAGATTATTGGTATCATAAGAAATATGTGGCTAGATTTATATTTTGATAATTAAACAGTAAATTTAAAGGAGGTCAAGATGAGTACAGTATGTTGTTTTTTGGCAGAGGGCTTTGAAGAAGTAGAAGCGTTATCTGTAGTTGATATATTAAGACGTGGGGGAATAGAAACAAAGATTGTTTCAGTGTCTGACAAATTAGAGGTGGTTAGTTCCCATAAGGTATGTATAGAATCAGATGCAATTATAAAGGACATAGACTTTGACAAGGTGGATGCTATTTTTTTACCGGGTGGAGTACCAGGTACTACAAATCTAAAAGCTTGCAAAATGCTTTGTGATAGAATATTAGAGTTTAACAAAAATAAAAAGCTATTAGCGGCAGTATGTGCTGCACCTAGCATATATGGAGAATTAGGAATTTTAAAAGATAAGAAAGCAACATGTTATCCGGGATGGGAAGACAAGCTGCTAGAAGCTAAGTATGTATCAGACAGAGTAGTAACTGATGATAATATTACAACCAGCAGAGGACTTGGTACTTCTTTAGAACTAGGGCTAAAGCTTTTAGAAATACTAAAGGACAAAGAAACAGCTGATGATATGGCTAGAAAGGTACAGCTTATTTGCGAATAAAAATGAAAAAAACAATAGGATATATAGCCACAGGATTAATAATTGTTGTTATGATGACAGCGATTATTGGATGTGGAAAAGAAGATATTAAATATGGTGATGAAATTGGAACAGTAGTAGGAAATGTAGATTTATCTAAGGACGAACCTAGTATTACAATTTCGAATATTAAATCTTATGTAGGTGATGAAATAGATTTTTTATCAGGAGTAATTGTTGCAAATGAAGAGGAATATCCGGATTTACAAACCTGGGTGGATGCCTCTACGGTTGATATATTTACACCCGGTGACTATACGGCTACTTATACTTTTAAGTATGATGGCAAAGAAAATCATAAAGATATTATCGTTACAATTATTAATAAAGATAAACTGGCAGATGATATTTCTACGGACAATAACCAGTCTAGTGCTATAGCAGATAATAATAATAACAATAATAATAACAATAATAATTCAAGTGATGTTACAACAAGCCAGAATAATGTGCAGTTGCCGGATACTACATTAGAAAACAATCAAAACACTACAAGTGAGTCCCATGCAAATGAAAATCCTACAAGTGGACCTACATCAAATGAAAATCCTACAAGTGGATCTACAACGCATAATCCTACCAGTACGCCAGCTGCAACAAGTGCTACAACTACTCACAGGGTAATGGTTACTTCGGCTGCTTCATCCACAACCGCTAATAAAGAAATTGGTTATTCAAGTATTGAACTTTTATCGGGTAAAACTGTTAAAATAAAAGTTACAACAGCTAAGTATATTGTATCAACACATACGGATATTAGCTACACAACGAAAAATGGAACCAGGTATAAGGTATCTAAACTTATTGTTACATATAATACAGGTTCTACGCAGGTTTTAGAAACAGCAGAAGAAAAAGTAGACTAGGCTCAATCATTAAAAATTAATGAAAATTAATGACAATATAAAATTGTTATGCTATAATCCTATGATGCTATGGTCAAATTTAAGGAGGAATAAGGTAAATGAGTTTACAAGTAGAAAATTTAGAGAAAAATATGGCAAAGCTTACAATCGAAGTATCCGCAGAGGAATTCGAGAAAGCAATTGAGAAGGCTTATCAGAAAAACAAAGGAAAGATGAGCGTTCCTGGATTTAGAAAAGGTAAAGTACCTAGAAAGATGATAGAAAAGATGTATGGAACTTCTGTATTTTATGAAGATGCAGCAAATGAAATCATCCCAGAAGCTTATGCAAATGAAGTAGAAAACTGTGATTTAGATATTGTTTCACAGCCATCTATCGATGTTGTTCAGATTGAAAGTGGAAAATCATTCATATTTACAGCAGAAGTTGCTACAAAGCCAGATGTTGAGCTTGGTCAGTACAAAGGTGTTGAAGTAGAAAAGAAGACAGCTGAAGTTACAGATGAAGAAGTAGATAAAGCATTAGCAGATGAAAGAGAAAAACAGTCAAGAATGGTACCAGTATCTGATAGAGCAGTAGCTGACGGAGATATGGTTACTATAGATTTCGAAGGCTTTGTTGATGGCAAGGCTTTTGAAGGTGGAAAAGGAACAGATTATCCACTTACTATTGGTTCACATTCTTTCATTGATACTTTTGAAGAACAGTTAATTGGAAAGAATATTGGTGAAGAAGTAGAAGTAAACGTAACATTCCCAGAGCAGTATCAGGCAGCTGAATTACAGAGTAAGCCAGCTATGTTCAAGGTAAATGTTAAAGAAATCAAGCAGAAAGAATTACCAGAATTAGATGATGATTTCGCACAAGATATTTCTGATTTTGATACACTTGCTGATTACAAGGAAGATCTTAAGAAGAAATTATTAGAAAAGAAGGAAGAAGAAGTTAAAGCTCAGTTTGAAGAAGACGTAGTAGAAAAAATTGTTGCTGATGCAAAAATGGAAATTCCTGATCCTATGGTTGATATGCAGGTTAGACAGATGGCAGAAAACTTCGCTAGGAGAATGTCTTCACAGGGTCTTACTATGGAACAGTATATGCAGTTCACAGGTATGACAGAAGATAAGCTTGTAGAACAGATGAGACCACAGGCATTAAAGACAATTCAGTCTAGATTAGTTCTTGAAGAAATCGTTAAAGCTGAGAATATTGAAGCTTCAGAAGATGAATTCAAGGCAGAATTAGATAAAATGGCTTCTATGTATCAGATGGAAGTTGATAAGCTTAACGAGTTAATTAGCGATAAAGAAAAAGAATCTATGAAATTAGATATTGCTGTTCAAAAGGCAGTTGACTTTATCGTAGAGCAGGCTAAATAATAGTCATTTATAGAAAGAGGGTATATTGATGAGTTTAGTACCTTACGTCATTGAACAGACAAGTAGAGGCGAAAGAAATTACGATATCTATTCAAGACTTTTAAAAGAAAGAATTATATTTTTGGGAGAAGAAGTAAATGAAACTACAGCTAGCTTAGTTGTAGCTCAGCTACTTTTCCTTGAATCTGAAGATCCTGGAAAGGATATTCATTTATACATTAACAGTCCAGGTGGTTCTGTAACAGCTGGTATGGCTATTTACGATACAATGAATTACATTAAGTGTGATGTTTCAACAATTTGTATGGGTATGGCAGCATCTATGGGAGCATTTTTACTCTCAGGTGGAACAAAGGGCAAGAGACTTGCATTACCAAATGCTGAGATTATGATTCATCAGCCACTTGGTGGAGCTAAGGGTCAAGCTACAGAGATTCAGATAGTTGCTGAGCATATTTTGCAGACAAAGAGAAAATTAAATGAGATTCTTGCTGCAAATACAGGCAAACCAATAGAAGTTATTGAAAAGGATACAGATAGAGATAACTATATGACAGCGCAACAGGCACTTGAATATGGATTGATTGATCGTGTTATTTCAAATAGAAAAGAAATAACTGAAAAATAGTTTGAAGATATATTAGAATCGAGGTGAATGGAATTTGGCAGGAAAGGATAATAACAATAATAATGTAATTGGCAAGAAGCTTTGTTGCTCTTTTTGTGGTAAGTCAGAAGATATGGTTCGTAAGCTTATAGCTGGACCAAATGATGCATATATCTGTGATGAATGTGTGGATATTTGTGCGGAAATACTTGATGAAGAGATGGATTCAAACCTTGAATCTGAAGAATTACACATCAATCTTATGAAGCCAAAGGAAATTAAGACTTTTCTTGATCAGTATGTTATTGGTCAGGATGCAGCCAAAAAGGTTTTATCAGTAGCTGTATATAATCACTATAAAAGAGTAACATCAGGTAAAGATTTAGATGTGGAACTACAAAAGAGTAATATTCTTATGTTAGGACCTACTGGTTCTGGTAAGACTTATCTTGCGCAAACATTAGCTAAACTGCTTAATGTTCCATTTGCTATTGCTGATGCAACAGCTCTTACGGAGGCAGGATATGTTGGAGAAGATGTTGAAAATATCTTGCTCAAGCTTATTCAGGCAGCTGATTATGATGTTGAAAAAGCAAAATACGGTATTATATATGTTGATGAAATAGACAAGATAACTAAAAAATCTGAAAATGTTTCAATAACACGAGATGTTTCTGGAGAAGGAGTTCAACAAGCACTTCTAAAGATTTTAGAGGGAACAGTTGCATCTGTTCCACCTCAAGGTGGAAGAAAACATCCTCATCAGGAACTTATTCCTATAGATACAACCAATATCTTATTTATTTGTGGTGGTGCATTTGACGGATTAGAAAAAATAATTGAAACACGTATTGATAAAAAATCAATTGGTTTCAATGCCGACATAGCATCAGGCTCAACAGAGGAAATTGACGAATTATTTGGTCAAGTAATGCCTCAGGACTTAGTAAAGTTTGGACTTATTCCAGAATTTATCGGTCGTGTACCAGTTACAGTAACATTAGATAAGCTTGAAGCTAAGGATTTAGTTCGTATACTTAAAGAGCCTAAAAATGCTATAATTAAGCAATATCAAAAGCTTTTTGAATTAGATGAAGTTGACTTAGAGTTTACAGATGAAGCAATTGATGCAATTGCAGAACAATCCTTTAAGAGAAAGACTGGAGCTCGTGGGCTTAGATCTATTATGGAAGATTGCATGATGGATACCATGTTTGAAGCACCATCAGAAGATAATATTAAAAAATGTATTATCACAAAGGATGCTGTTCTAAAAAAAGCAAAGCCAGAAATTGTATACAAGGATGACAAGCTTAAGAAAGTCGTTGGAGAATAATTATGGTTATTAAAAGCTTAAATTTAGAGACTGTATGTGGAATAACTAGTACGTTACCTGATAACGATAAACCAGAGGTAGCGTTTGCAGGAAAGTCAAATGTTGGAAAGTCTTCACTTATCAATGCATTAATGAATAGAAAGTCATATGCAAGAATTAGTTCAGAACCAGGAAAAACACAGACTATAAATTTTTATAACATTAATGATTTTATGTATTGTGTAGATTTACCTGGATATGGATTTGCTAGGGTTTCTAAGGAAACGCAAGAGAAGTGGGGGAAGATGATTGAAAATTATCTTCATCAGTCTACTATGCTTAAAGCAGTTTTTTTGCTAATAGATATTAGACATGAACCATCCGCAAATGATAAAAATATGTATGAATGGATTGTATATAATGGATATGATCCAATTATCATAGCCACAAAGCTAGATAAAATAAACAGAAGCCAAATTCAAAAACAGATAAAATTAATTAAAAATGGCTTAAATGTTAAGCCAAATACATTGGTTATACCTTTCTCTTCTGAAACAAAACAGGGAAGAGATGAAATTTGGGATCAAATAGATAACATTACAGGATACGAAAAACCTGAAAAATAAAAGAAACGCAAAACAATTATTTTTAATAAATAATATGTTTTGCGTTTCTTTGTTAATATAACTTTAGGATTGTATAGAGCTATCAGACTCTAAATCTTCTTTTATAGAAGGAGATTCTTTCTTATTTGAATTAGAAATATCTTTCATAAGCCTTTTCATAATATAGCCATAAACTTCTTGGTTAGATTCACGCCAATTATTACACATAATAAGCGCAACATCTTCAGATGGAACGGAAATGTCCATATCAATAAGAGCAGAGTTTCCTTCGTTTATTCGTAACCTAACAATAAAATCTTGATTGGAAGACTTGTAATAATCAGAGAGAATACTAACTTCGTTTCGTAGTTCGTATTTATTATCAATAAGAAAGCTATCCATATCATCAATGATTGCAATAGGAATTTTATTGGTAAATAAAGCAATAGTTTCTCTACCATCATCCGTAATTTTGTAATAGGATGTATTTCTAATGGTCTCTGATGTCATGAGCTTTGATTCTATAAGCTCAGATATTATCTGCTGATAAGTAAAGTAGGTAGTATATTCTCGTTCGAGAAAAAACACAGAGATTTGACTATTTGTCAGTGGAAAATTAACCTTATTTAGCATATACAAGGTCATAAATTTGTAAAGTGTTAGCGGTTCGAGTGCCATAAAATCCTCCCTACAAGACAGTTACACTTAGGCTGCCTTGAATAACATTTTCATTTCGTAATTTATTATTAATATAGTTTAAAGTATTTCGCTTATTTGCACTGAATTCAGGCTTGTAAAGAAGCTTTTTTGGACCGTCCCCAGTAAGCCTGTGTATGACAATGTCTTTTCGCAAATACCTAATAGCAAGAATGAGTAATTCACAGTATTCATCTAAATCTAGCACCTTAAATGGGCTGCTTAGATAATACCTATACAAATCGGTATCATTAAGAATGTGCAGAAGTTGAAGTTTAACACCATGCACATTAAACTGATTAATATATTTAATGGAGTTTATAAGGTCCGTAGAGTTCTCAAATGGTAGACCAATTATAATATGAACCACAACTAAGATACCATCTAACATACTCATTGCTTCTTCAAAAACAATATTTTTATATCCACGTCTAATAAACTCAGCAGTATTTTCATTACTTGTTTGTAGTCCTAGCTCCACAAATACAGGTTTTATCATATTTAATTCTTTAAGTAAAGAGACAATTTTTTCATCTATACAATCAGGCCTTGTGGCAATGGATATGGCAACTATATCAGGATGCATGATTGCTTCAGTGAATATTTTTCTAAGGTAATCTATTGGGGCGTAAGTGTTAGTATATGCTTGAAAGTAGGCAATATATTTTCCTGAGCGAATCTTATTAGCCACCAATGACTTTCCTTTTTCTATTTGTTGGGTAATAGACAGTAAATGCGACTGGGCGAAATCACCCGAGCCACCTTTGCTACAAAATATACAACCACGAGTATCTATTTTACCATCACGGTTAGGACAGCTAAGACCAGCGTTGAGGGATATCTTATATACTTTGTCATTAAAAGTCTCTTTTAAGTAGTCGTTTAGTAAGTTGAAATACATAAATTATCTTTTATTTGTTCCATCAGGCTCAATATTTTCCATAACAGCTTTTGCAACAATATCTGCAACACGAGGGTCAAAAGCTTCTGGAAGAATAAATTCATCAGATAAATCCTCATCTGATACTAAACCAGCGATGGCGTTTGCAGCGGCAAGCTTCATCTTTTCAGTAATAATTGAAGCGCGTCCTTCTAATGCACCTTTAAATATACCAGGGAAAGCAACAACATTATTTACCTGATTAGGGAAATCTGAACGACCAGTACCTACGATACGAGCACCTGCAGCTTTTGCAACATCTGGCATAATTTCTGGAACAGGGTTAGCCATAGCAAAAATAATGGAGTCTGTATTCATTGATTCAACCATTTGAGAAGTTACTATTCCAGGTGCAGATACACCAACAAAAACATCGGCGCCTACTAATGCATCGGAAAGAGTACCAGATTTATTTTCCAAATTAGTTAATTTAGTCATCTCTTGTTGCATCCAATTAAGACCCTCATAATCTTTACCTATTATACCAAATCTATCACACATAGTAACATTCTTAAAACCATAATTTAGTAATAATTTTGTAATTGCGACACCGGCTGAACCAGCTCCATTTACAACAACCTTACATAACTCTTTTTTCTTTCTAGTAATCTTTAGTCCATTAATGATTCCAGCTAATACAACAATAGCAGTTCCGTGCTGGTCATCATGAAATACAGGAATATCTAAAAGTTCATTAAGTCTTTTTTCTATTTCAAAGCATCTTGGAGCAGAAATATCTTCAAGGTTTATGCCACCAAAGGCTGGCGCTATATTTACAACAGTTTTAATGATTTCTTCAGTATCTTGGGTATCAAGACAGATAGGAAATGCATTTACACTACCAAATTCTTTGAAAAGTACTGACTTGCCTTCCATAACAGGCATAGCAGCTAGTGGACCAATATTTCCAAGTCCTAATACGGCAGAACCATCCGAAACTACGGCTACAGTATTTGACTTAATAGTATATAGGTAAGCAGATTCTGGGTCGTTGTGAATAACCTTACATGGCTCTGCAACACCTGGTGTGTAAGCTAGAGCTAAATCTTCTCTGGATTTTATTTGGCATTTAGATTCTGTAGAAATTTTGCCTTGCCATTCTTCATGAAGCATTAATGCTTTTTCATTATTTGTCATTTTTTTATTCCTTTCCAATGTGTAAAATTACCAATAAATATAGTAACATAAAAAAATAAAAATAACACTACCATTTTGAAATAATATGGTGTATAATCCCTATATATTATAAATGCCAAAGAGCATACATTCTAAAATTATACGTTTCGTAGATTTTTCAACAGATTACCCAAACATTAATTTAATATACATATTTATAGGAAGGAAAGTATATGAGAGCAAAGTTAGAATCATTACCTATGACTGAATTGCGCGAATTAGCCAAATTCAACAATTTAAAAGGAGTAACAACATTAAGAAAAAAGGTTCTTATTGACAAAATATTAGAGGCTGTAGCTCAAAAGGGCGAGTCAGCTGGAACACCAGCAGAAGATAAAAAACCAGTTAAGGTTACAAAATCTTCAAATGAAGCTAAAATTAAAAAAAAGATAGTTGAACAAGATGAATTAAAGCCATCTGAAGCAAAGATTTTTAAAGAGGTTGAATTTGATGAAACAAAACCAGTAAAAGAAGCTATTGCAGAAGTGATTACAAACGTAATTACAAATGCTGTAAATGGCGCATATGATGTTTCTTTTGTTGGAGAATTTGACGATTTAGAAGAAATAACAACACCATTTGATAAACCTACAAGAAAAGAAAGAATGGAAAAATCTTTTACACATACCAGTGAAAAGAAAATTACAAATAATATTGACACAAAACCTATGGCTGAAAAGAAGAGAGAATCTAAGTTTGATTTTAGTTTAGAACCTAGAACTGAGTACAAGCTGGATTTTAGAAATGAAGCAAAGCCAGCAACAGAAAGTAGAACAGAATATATGTCAGAAACAAAAACTGAAACAAAAACTGAAACAAAAATCGAAACTAAGCCAGAAATAAAAATAGATGATAGTACAGAAAGCAAAGCTGAAATCAAGACAGAAGCAAAATATGCAACTGTAGCAGAAGCATCTAAATATTCTGGTATTACTCCAGATAAGTCACCACAGCCTTTTATTACGATTTCTCAAAGACAAGAGATGATTCGAAAACAGGCTTTAGAAGAACAAGTTGATTTAAGCTTGGATAGTGGTGTTGTTGCGAATGGTATTTTAGAGATAATGCAAGATGGATTTGGATTCATTAGGGGTGCAAACTATATGCCTAGTGACAATGATGTCTATGTTTCACCAGCCCAGATTAAAAAGTTTGGTCTAAAAAAAGGTGATATTATTGTAGGAAAGGTACGTATTAAGACTCAGAACGAAAAGTTTGGAGCATTATTATATATCAACACTATTAATGGATATACACTTCAGGATGCAATGAAGAGAAAGAACTTTGAAAGTCTTACTCCAATATTCCCAAATCAAAGATTAAAGCTTGAAACAGATAGAAGTAATATGGCTATGCGTATTGTTGATCTTATTTCTCCTATTGGTAAAGGTCAAAGAGGAATGATTGTTTCTCCACCAAAGGCTGGTAAGACAACCTTGCTTAAAGAATCAGCTAAGGCTATTCAAAAGAATAATCCAGAGATGCACCTTATTATTCTACTTATTGATGAAAGACCTGAGGAAGTTACAGATATCAAGGAAGCTATATATGGAAGTAATGTTGAAGTTATTTATTCAACATTTGATGAACTTCCAGATCATCATAGAAGAGTTGCTGAGATGGTTATGGAGAGAGCAAAGAGACTTGTTGAGCATGGAAGAGATGTAACTATTTTACTTGATAGTGTTACAAGACTTGCAAGAGCATATAATATTGTAATTCCAGCTAGTGGACGTACTTTATCAGGTGGTCTTGATCCAGCAGCTTTACATATGCCAAAGAAGTTCTTTGGTGCTGCTAGAAACATGAGAGAAGGCGGAAGTCTTACTATTCTTGCAACTGCACTTGTAGAAACAGGAAGTAAGATGGATGATGTTATTTTTGAAGAATTTAAGGGAACAGGTAATATGGAACTTGTTTTAGATCGTAAGCTTTCAGAAAAGAGAGTATTCCCTGCTATTGATATTGTGAAATCCGGTACAAGAAGAGATGATTTATTACTAAATGATGAAGAGATTGAAGCACTTGCTCGTATACATAAGGCAACAAATACACTTAAGCCGGATGAAACAGTTGAAAGAATTCTTGATTTATTTGCAAAGACTAAGGATAATGCAGAGTTCTGCCAAATGATAAAGAAAATTCGTTTGTAAAATCAGATAAAGAAAAGTCGTTTACAAAATAATAAAGAAAATTGGTTTACAAAATTATTGCATAACGTTTTTGGTTGTGATATAATATCGAAGTTGTTTAAAGACTTGATTGGTAAAGTCCAATCTAGCAAGATTATTTATGAGGTGAAAAAGATGAGAGCAGGAATACATCCAACATATTACCAAGCTACAATAGAGTGTAACTGTGGTAACACATTTGTAACTGGTTCAACAAAAGAAAACATCCACGTAGAAATTTGTTCAAAGTGTCATTCATTCTACACAGGACAGCAGAAAGCTTCTTCAGCACGTGGTCGTATCGATAAGTTCAACCGTAAGTATGGCGTTAAAACAGAGAACTAAATGGATTTTTATTAATATAAGGTTGAGAATTAAACTTCTCAACCTTTATTATATTTAGGAAAGGAGTTTTTATGAAGACATCCGGTATTGGTGGACAGGCAGTTTTAGAAGGTATTATGATGAAAAACAAGGACAGATACGCTGTAGCTGTCAGAAAGCCTGATAAAGAGATTGAAGTTGATGTGAAAGAATGTAAAAATCTCTCTGAAAAGTACAAAATATTGAAAGTACCCTTTGTTCGTGGTGTTTTCAGTTTTATAGATTCCTTGGTTATTGGTATTAAGACATTAACATACTCGGCAGAGTTTTATGAAGATGAGCCTGAACCAAAAGAAAAGCCAGTTGATAAAGTAACAAAAAAGGTATTTAAAGAAAAAGCGGAAAGCTTTATTATGGGACTTACAGTATTCTTTTCTGTTATTTTCTCAGTATTTTTATTTATTGTATTACCTTATGGAATTTCAGAATTATTAAAGAGATTTATGAATATTAATTCTAATTCAGTGCTTGCTATTGTGGAAGGAGTTATTCGTATTTTGATTTTTGTATTATATATATTCTTGATATCAAGAATGAAGGATATTCAACGCACATATATGTATCATGGCGCTGAACATAAGTGCATCAATTGCATTGAACACGGATTTGAGCTGAATATTGAAAATGTGCAGATGTCTTCACGTATCCACAAAAGATGCGGAACAAGCTTTATGTTCTTTGTTATGTTTATTAGTATAGTTTGCTTTATTCTGGTTTCAGTTATTTTACCTAAGGATATATCTATTCCTATGAAGGTTTTAGTTAGATTGATATTAGTACCAGTTATTGCGGGTATTTCATATGAAATTCTTCGTGCAGCAGGAAATAACGATAATAAATTCCTTAATATTATCAGCAAGCCTGGTATGTGGATGCAGAAGATGACCACAAAAGAACCAGAGGATGATATGGTTGAGGTTGCTATAAAAGCTGTTGAAGCAGTTTTTGATTGGGAAACATTTATCCAGGAAAACAATGATGATTTTTTTGAAAATGGTGCTAATTCAAAGGAATCTTCATCAAAAGACTTAGATGAAGATTTGGATATTAATCAATTATGACATACAAAGATATTTACAACTGTGGTATGGATATACTAAGGAAGAGCAATATAGATGAATATGACCTAGATTCCTTTTACTTGTTTGAATATGTTTTTAATATTAATAAATCCAGATATTTCATGATTATGAATGATAATATCTCATCGGAGGATTTAATAAAAGTAGAAGACTATTTGTCTTGTATAGACAAGAGAGCAAAGCATATACCTTTGCAGCATATCACTGGCGTTCAAGAATTTATGGGTTTGGATTTTATTGTTAATGATAATGTATTGGTTCCTAGGTGGGATACCGAGTGCTTGGTAGAAAAAGTAATAGACATTATTTCCAGGATGAATAATACTAATCTAAAGCTTTTAGATATGTGTACTGGTTCTGGATGTATTGCGATTTCTATTTCAAAGCTATCAAACCTTAAAAATGTTACCGCTACAGATTTGTCTAAAAAGGCATTAGAGGTTGCAAAGCAGAATGCAATAAAGCATAATGTTAATATAAATTTTATAGAAAGCGATCTATTTGAATCTGTTTTAGATAATGATTTTGATATTATTGTATCAAATCCACCTTATATTCCAACAGAGGTTATTAGTCAATTAAATGATGAGGTTAAATCTCATGATCCATATATGGCTCTTGATGGAGATGAGGATGGATTGAAATTTTATAAAAAGATTACTTGTGAAAGCAAGAATAAGTTAGTAGATGGTGGGTATCTCGCATATGAGATTGGCCATGATCAAAATGAAGCAGTTAAAGCGATTATGATGGATAATGGCTTTGATGTTATAGATGAAGCTAAAGATTTAGCTGGCCATGATCGAGTAATCATTGGTCGTATGAACAGGAGGAATAATAGTGTTCGATAAATTAGAGGATATTATAGTAAGATTTGATGAAATAGTTAAGGAATTAAATGATCCAAATATTGTAAATGATCAGCCTAGATTTAAAAAGCTTATGAAAGAGCAAAATGATTTAGCACCTATTGTTGATGCATACAAAGCATACAAACAGGCTAAACAGGATGTAGAAGATTCATTGGCAATTCTTGATGCTGAAAGTGATGAAGAAATGCGTGAGCTTGCAAAGGAAGAATTAAATGATGCAAAGAATCGTATAGAAGAACTTGAACAGCAGATGAAGATATTGTTACTTCCAAAGGATGAAAATGATGACAAGAACGTTGTCGTTGAAATTCGTGGTGGTGCAGGTGGAGATGAAGCGGCTTTGTTTGCAGCAGAATTATACAGAATGTACAGTATGTATGCTGAAAAGAAAAGATGGAAGACAGATATGATTTCTCTTAATGAAAATGGACTTGGTGGATTTAAGGAAGTTACCTTTATGATTAATGGTCAGGGTGCATACTCAAAGCTTAAGTATGAGTCAGGTACACATAGAGTACAAAGAATCCCAGTAACAGAAAGTGGTGGACGTATTCATACCTCAACTGCGACAGTTGCAATTATGCCAGAGGCAGAAGATGTGGATGTTGAATTAAACATGAATGATTGTAAATTTGATGTTTTCCGTGCATCAGGAAATGGTGGACAGTGTGTAAATACAACAGATTCAGCTGTACGTCTTACTCATTTACCTACTGGTATTGTTATTTCATGTCAGGATGAAAAATCCCAGTTGAAAAATAAAGATAAAGCTCTTAAAGTACTTAGATCAAAGCTTTATGAATTAGAGCTTGAGAAAAAGCAAGCTGAAGAAGCAGCTCTTAGAAGAAGCCAGGTAGGCACAGGAGATAGATCTGAAAAGATTAGAACATACAATTTCCCACAAGGAAGAGTAACCGATCATAGAATTAAACTCACAACACATCGTCTTGAGCAGGTTTTAGATGGTGAAATAGATGAGTTAATAGATGGATGTATTGCAGCAGACCAGGCAGCCAAATTGGCAAATATGGACGAATAGCACGAACGCGACAGCGAAAAAATAAAGAGTATGCAAGCTAGCTTGTGATACTCTTTATTTTTTTGATGTCATGTGAGTCAAACGAACCACGATGAAATGCGAAGCATTTTTGAGTGGGCGTTCGT
>CAZNKR010000032.1:0-14062 GCA_964573715.1 uncultured Roseburia sp.
AACTGTTTCATAAAAAATGTTTTCCATAATTCTCCTCGTTAAAATGATTTACCAAATCCACCTACCCTGTTTTGTTTCTTTATAACTCTATATTTACCTCTCTGCCTGTCTTACTATACTCAGTAATTTCTACTCCAGCAGTAGTTAACATTCTTTTTGACGCTATTACACTTGGGGTATCTGCATACTTGTCACAGCCATATACAATTTCCTTAATTCCCGACTGAATTATAGCCTTTGCACATTCATTGCAAGGAAATAATGTCACATATATTTTACAATTTTCCAGACTTCCACCACGATAGTTTAGTATTGCATTTAACTCACTATGTGTAGAATAAAAATACTTATTATCAAGTGGCTCTCCCTCTCTATTCCAAGGAAACTCATCATCGCTGCATCCTATTGGGAATCCATTATAGCCCATAGACAATATTTTATTGTTGGGACTGACTATGCATGCCCCTACCTGTGTTCCCGGATCCTTTGACCGCATCGAGGAAAGGATTGCAACACCCATAAAATACTCGTCCCATGATATGTAATCTGTTCTTTTTTCACTCATTGTTATTAAGGGGAGATGCACTCCCAGCTCCTTTCGTATTCTATATTAATAAATATTAGTCCTCTAATTGACCAATTCTTCTAATGTGTCTTTCTTCATTAGAAAAAGGTGTATCTAAAAATGTATCAACAATTTTTAGTGCAAGGCCTGCACCAATAACTCTACCACCCATTGCTAAAACATTTGCGTCATTATGTAGTCTGGTAGCCTCAGCCATAAAACAATCTGTACAAAGTGCTGCTCTAATTCCCTTGACCTTATTTGCTGCAATTGAGATGCCTATACCAGTTCCACAAATAAGAATACCTTTTTCACATTCTTTATTTGCAACCGCATTTGCAACTGCTTTTCCATATTCTGGATAATCTACTGATGCCTCACTGTAACAGCCAAAATCCTTATATTCAAGTCCTCTTTCATCTAAATGTTTCATCACCTCAAGTTTTAATGCGTATCCGCCTTGATCACAACCTATTGCTATCATAGTGTCCTCCTAAATTTGAATAATATTTTTTTATAATATCTTGCTATTTATAATTAGAAGCAAGGTGTTTTTAGTTAAGCAATTCTATTTTTTTAATTACTTCATTTATTAGTGTTTCTATAAAGACAAAATTGTCCTCATATTCTGTTATTGACTTACCATAAGGAATATCAACGTCTCCTGCACTTCCGATAAATTCCTTTATTGTATATACATTTACAGCATTGATATATCTTTCGTATATTTTCTTTTTCATCTTGTCAGTCATAACTAATACTAACACTTCTACCTCAAAATCTATTTCTGTTAGTGACTTTGCTGTGTGTCTTGCCAGGTTTAAGCCGTGATTTTTGGCAACTTCTATCCCTTTAGGATTAGCTGGTTCCGGAAACAAAACCACCATTCCACGTGACTCAATTTTTACATCCTTATTGCCAAATATTCTTTTGAATATTGTGGCAGCAACAGGTGCCCTGTATGTATCATCTTGACTTACAAATATTATTTTATTATATCTCATCCTTACCCACCTGAATCAATTTGTATCCTGCTGCCTTTATTAGCCTATTCATTATAGACCATCCAAATTCATCATCATAAAAGGTTTCTCCATAAATGACATCTGCATTTGTTGTATCAAAGTACCTTAGTACTCCGTATAGGCTCTTTGCTATGGATTCTTCTTCTTTCCTTGTTCCTATGGAGACAACATAATCCGCCTCATATTCATTCTTTGTTTCATCTGTTGCAAGAACTCCGACCTTAAGTCCAGCCTTTATTGATTTTTGAACTTCTTTATTTATTCGTTTTACAACATCCTCCTGGTCGCCTTCAAACATTGTCAATTCTGCCTTTGGGGCATAATGCTTGTATTTCATACCAGGCGCTTTTGGTTTATATTCTTTTTGTCCTATATCTAAAATCGACTTGGCAGTTACAACCCTATCTACTTCTACCTCACCAATAACTTTCTCAATCATTCCTTTTGTTATATACCCTGGTCTGAGTATCATTGGAATTTCAGAAGTCATATCTACTATAGTTGATTCAATTCCAATACCTACTTCTCCACCATCTATTATCATTTCTATCTTTCCCCAAAGGTCATCTACAACATGCTGGGCCTTTGTTGGACTAGGTCTTCCTGACGTATTTGCACTTGGTGCAGCAATAGGTACCTTTGCCTCTTTGATTAATTCTAAAGCTATATAATGGTTTGGCATACGAACTGCAACCGTATCCAATCCCCCTGTGGTTTCAAAGGGAATATTTTTATTCTTTTTAAATACCATAGTAAGTGGTCCTGGCCAAAATGCTTCCATCATTTTGTATGCATTTTCAGGGATGTATGCCACAATTTTTTCCAGCTCCTCAATTGCAGCAATGTGTACAATTAATGGATTGTCTGATGGACGTCCCTTTGCCCCATATATTTTGGCTGATGCGTTCTTATCAAAAGCATTGCCTCCAAGGCCATATACGGTTTCTGTAGGAAATGCAACCAAGCCACCCTGACGTAATATTTCACCGGCTTGCTTCATATCATTTCCGTTAATATTTTGACTGTCTATACACTTTACTATGGTTTCCATTTGTTCCTCTGTTCTAGTCTTTAATAAAATCCGACTCTGTCAACACTTTTTCTTCATTGTTTTTCTTAAATACGCCTTTAATAAGCTTTCCAATGGATTTTTTATTTGATTTTGCTATTGCTATATCAACCAGCTGTTCTACGTGATTTTTGTGAATAACAAGTGTTATTGCGTATAACTGATCAATTTTTGCATGAAGGGCAAGCATACCCATTTCATCTATGGTATATCCTTGGCTTTTTGCATATTCAATAGCAATATTAGCCCAATCTCTAATTCTATTATGCTTTAATTTTATTATGTCTTCAAAAAATTCTTCAACTTCCTTATTTTCTTCCATATATCTTTCGGAAACTGTTTTTTCATCTTCAAAAACAACTATTCTCTTGGTTTCATTTTCATTTAGTTTCTGTGTAAGCTTACTAAAAATTTCTCCATCAATTGATGCTGCTTTTTCAATGATTACATTACAGTCTGCCAATTTGTCTGTAAATGTATCAACGTTCTTTATTGTAATTGATGATCCATTAACTTTAGCTACTTTTTTGGTTTCTGTTCCACGAATTTTTGAAACAAGCTTAATGATTTCCATAGCTAACGTTGTTTTACCAGATTTTACATCTCCCATAATATATAAATAATCATTTTTCTCATTATTATTGCTTAGCATACTTTTAAAAGTTTTAATAATCTGCTTATCTAATCCCTCAACTCCAGAATAATGCTCAATAAAATCCTTTATAAGCTTTTTAGCATTAATAGGCTCATTATTTGCTTCCATTTCTTCTATTTTATCATCAGATTCGTTGGTATCTTCTGTAGGCTCTTCTACATTTTCTTCCATTTCATCTTCTGTTGAATCTTCTGCAGGCTCTTCTATCGGCTCTTCTACATTTTCTTCTAGCTCATCTATTTCATCTTCGGGCTCCATGGAAGCTTCTTCTACTTCTTTGGCATCTTCCTCTGGTTCTTCACTAACATTAGCATTCGCCACAACAGACTCCTCCGAAAATTCCTCCATTGCATCAATAACCTTATCTAATTCTTCAAAGTCTGTCCTTGTAGCTTTTGCAGCTTCCATATCAGCCTTCTCTTTAGAAGCAATAGAAGAAATCATTTCGTCAATTTCTGTAAGAGGCATATCCTCTTCATCCGTAGGAGCATACATTCCTGTAAGCAACTCATCTAAAGTTATTTGACCTTCTATCTGGTCATCTTCTACAACACTTTGGTCCCCATCAACATTTGCAGCTTCATGTTCTACGCCTTCACAATCTACAGCTTCGTGTTCTGCACCCTCGGAATATTTTTCGTCATCCATATCCACTGAATCACTAAACATTTCCGTCTGCACTCCATTATCAGACATATCCTCACTAAATTCCTGGGATAATGCTACTTTGGTTGCCTCCAAATTCGAAGCAGGCTTAAAAATATCTGCTGTAGAATCACTGTCCTTACCTAATAGTTCAACCATGCTCTTGGCTATTTCGGCTTGAATATTGTATGTGTCGTATTTGTTATCAACATTTATTTCTTTAACCTTTATTTCATTAATATTAATGTCTTGTTCCTTAGCTTCCCATCTAGAATCATATTTTTCTTGTTGACTCTTTGTTAATGGTGCGTGAAGCATTTTTAGCTCCATGGCCTTATCCACATATTTGCCTTCGTTGAACCATAGGATAATTGTGTCACAGAATTCAACACATTTTTCACTATTTCCAGCCTGATGGTATAGCTTTGCAAGTTCAAATGTCCATTTATCGTCCATATCATCATCAACATATTGTTCCAAAATAGCAATCTGACTTTCTATAGGCTCTCCCTTTAACTTAGAAATATCATATTGAAGAATAAATCTTGATGCATCCTTTGGAGCCACAGCAACAAAATCATCATAATATTCAAGGGCCTCTTCTAAATCTTTTCGCTTAACAGAAACTCTTGCTAATCTAAAAGCTATTTGTCTTCCAAGCTGAGTTCTTTCATATGCAAGTACCAAAATATCTCTTGCTTTGTCATACTCACCTATTACTTCATAAACATCTGCTATTGTTATTAGCAAAGCATTGTTTTTTACTTTGCCAAAATCCATAGAATCAGCAATCTTAGCTGCTGCCCTATATTCTTTCTTTCTTATTAATTTTTTTACCTGCTCTGTTTTAATATTAAATTCGTACTTGTCCAAACCTGTCACCTCTAAAATAATGCTGTTTGTTCATAGGTTAACGTTGCATAATCCATCTTTTCATTGTCTACATTACTGCAGTAGTCCACAACTACTGTCTGTTGTTTACCATCAATAAGCTTTTGCCCTAAAATATAATTTACATCAAATCTTCCTGTAATGGCCGGTGTTGCACCTCTACATGGAACAATAAGCTGAACATTATTAGTCTTTAATAGCTTAAATATTGGCTCCCAAATATAAATATCCTTTGCTGCTCCAAAAGGGTTATCTATAAATATTACCTTCTTAAGTCCAAAACCTTCTGAACTTTTTGAATTAATACTGGTTATATAATTAATAATAGCAATAAGGAACTGAATATAAATACCTTGTGACTGTCCAGTACTTCCAACGGCCTCTTCATATTTTAAATATCGGCTTTGTTCCTTAATTCGCTCTCTCTTATAAAGATTAAGTTTTATTGCATTCATGTCTGTGACAATGACTGAGAAAAGTTTTTTAAAGGACAGCTGATTCTTTATATATTTTATCTTATCAGCTTCACCACGTAGTGTATCTGCCGTATCCACAATTTCGTCAATATAATTTTCCATATTCATCTTATATTGTTCCTCTTTAATATAAGGAATATTAAGACTAATAATGGAAATAGTTTCATTGTCCATAAATATCTTAGACAATTTGGACAATCTGTCAAGCTCTGTCTTGATATTAACACAAGTTTGAATACATTGATTTTCAAAATTATCTTTAATTTTGATCATATCCTCAATACTTTTTCCTACCCTGTCTTTTTCCAAAGCTATACACTTTGTAATTTCACCTAATGCATTTATTAGATTTTCTGCTTCTCCTACATTATTTGGCATAAGAGCGTTGATACGCATCTCATCAGATAATTGCACTGCACCCATTTTAAACAAAATATCAACCAGCATCTGCTTTTCTTTTTCATACTCATCCTTTTTATCATACATCTCTTTTAAGAATTTGTCATACATTTCTACAACTTTACCAGTTTTTTCTTCTATATTTGTACTTTGATCAAGTAATATAGGTTCATTTCCCGTACTTATTTTAGCGGCGGTTATTGTCTTATCTATATCTCTTTGTAAAATTAAAAGTCTTTGTTCTTTCTTGGTATGAACATCGATTTCTTCATTTATCTTTAACAGCCTTTGATCATATTCTGCTATTTCCTTTGAACTACTTAAAATATAATTTTCAAGCTCTTCCTGAGATAAATCAAGCTCCTCATAAAAGCCAAACTTTTCTTCAATAGCTTTTTGTCCATGCTCAATACTTCCCTCCATTTTATCTCTTTTTGTTTTACATTCCCATAGTTTTTTCTCAGCTTCTTCTACTTTTTTCTTTGCTACATCAATAGTGTTTTTCAATCCCTTCAGTTCTTCCTTGCTGCAAGAATGGATTGAACCTAAATCATACATTTTTTTAATATCTTCAACGAATAAACCATTGTAATCTATGGCCTGCAATGATTTTTCCATAGCTATATCATAGTTTTCTATAAGTTTTCGCTTATCAGCTACATCTTTTGAATCTCCTTCAATACTTCCCTTCAATCCCATGAATCTGACTTCAAGCTCTTCATCCGTAAGCTCCACTATTCCATTAATTCCGTCTACAAAGTACAACTTATAATCACGATCCCATATTTCCCTTGCTTTTTCAAGCTTGTTCTTCATAAAGATAATTTGTTCTTTTCTCCCTGACAATTGAGTAGCTTCTGCTTTAATTCTAGCCCTTAATGTATCATACTTCTGCCTAGCATCCTTTGTATTTGCTTTTATTCTATCCTGTTTCATTGTAAGCTGATTTAATTCTTTGCTTAAACTTACCAGCTTATCAATTACTTCTATATCTTTTTCAATTGCCAAAATTTCTTTTTCTCTATTATTACCTTCTACATCTAGAGTTTCCTCTTTGCTGCTATATTCGGCAATTTTTTCATTAATGGCATCTATATCTTTATCTAATAATTTCTTATCTTGCTTTTGTTGTTCATATTCTTGATAAGCCAAATCAATATCTAGCTTATAGCTATTTAGATATTCTTTAACAAATGCTCTATCCTCACTTAACAGCTCTATCGTTTCCTCAGTCTGCTCTATTTTAAAGTTTAGTTTAGATAATTCCTCTTTCAGTTTTAACTTCTGTCTGTTAATTACTTCTGGTTCATAGAATAATTCCTCGTTACACATTATAAATGACATATTTGTTGAATCAACAGAATATTCTCCATTTTTTACTGCCTCAAACCTTATAATCGGAACAGCATTACCAAATTCATTTATCTCTTTAAGCTTTGTATCTGCCATAATGGTATGGTAGTTACTTTTTACAATAATAGAAAATGGCAATAATGGATTCTTTTCAAGCGCCGATTTTTTTTGCTCTAAGGATAGTGCTGCAATAAAACTTGAGCCTAAGACCACCACCTCACCATGATATCTGATAATATATTCATAAACCTTGCGAATATCTCCATTGGAAATAACTGGACATCCTGATTCAAGAGCCTTTTCATATTCTAGACTTGTTTTCAAATCACCCTTTAACTCATTTAACATGGCAACTGCCTCTTCATATTTAAGGCTCATCTCATCATACAGTCTTTCGGCATCCTTTTGTCTATATACCTGAGTTAATTTTGTATATTTATCAGCTATACCACTTAGTTGCTCTCTCTTTTCAATATTTGCTAGTATTGCTGAATCTAACTCTCCCGACTTGATACTTAGCTGCTCCTTCTCCTTTATAAGAGAATTATTTATATTTAATACTCGTTCAAGTTCACTATCAGTTGACTTTTTATCCATAGACAATTTTTCATGTTTTGCATGCAATTCTTGACTTTGATTACCTAAATCAAAAGAAACAATTCCATCAAACTGATCTTTAAGTTCATTGATTTGCTTAGATATTTGTTGTGCCAAGTTTTGAGCTTCACTTAAAAGATAATCCATAACAGCCTGTTCTTTTTTATAATTTTCTTCTTCCTCAGTGAGTGTCTTTGCCAAATTTTCTTCCATTTCAACAATCTTTTCTTCTTTTTCAATTTCAGATAAAATGGTATTACGAACAGCCTCATCTCTGTTTGCTTTATTTGCAGCTAGTACATGAAGCTCGGTTAGTACCTCTCCTTTATCACGCATAATATTGTCTACTAATGTTCTTAACTCATCTCGTTCTTTTTTATAGTATATATAATCAGCATAATCATTAACACTTTCAGACAAAACAAGTTTCTCGGAAAGTTCCTTGTATTCTTTAGAAAGCTTTTCTTTTTCAGATTCCATCCACAAAAGCTTTTCTTCTATTTCATTTTTAACTAACCGTTCCTTTTGTAGCTTTGCAGTATCAATTTTTCTTCTATGATTGTCATAGGCTTCCTTTGATATTTCAATTTGTTGTTTAAGGTCCTCTTTTATTTGCTCCTCTTGTTCAATTTCTTTTTTAATAGAATAGTAGCATTTAATAATTTCACATGCCAAATCGTCTCTTCCAAAATATAATTCCTTAACGGATTGTACCCTTTTAGCGAACTCCTCAATAACCTGAATTTGTCTATCAAAATTAAGGATATCCTCTTTACGTTTAGTTAGCTCTAGCAATTTGTCCTTAATATCCATTAAGGTCTTTGCCATAGTTTCATCAGCATCTTCGCTTACCGTTCTATTCTTAAATGACTTTTGAATGATTTCTTCAATCAGTAAATCCTCAACAACTTTACGTGTGGTTTTATAGTTTGTTTCAAAATAAGTTCTAACATGTCCTTCAGTCTTATTTATTCCTCTGATAATCTCCCATTCACTTTCATAAAGTCCATACTGAGAAATATATCTTTGATATTCGCCCTTTCTTTCAAAAACCATTACCTTTAAGCTTAAGTCTGTTTTTTCAAGCTCCCTTAAATAACTTTTAAGTCCATTATATGTTATTCTTTCTTTACCATTACTTAATGGAAGATTTTTAATATCGTTATCATTAAACTCTCTATAAAAAATAACATAATTAAAATATTCAATTGAAGATACATCTTTAGTTTCCTCAACCTGTTCTGCATCCTTCGCTTTTCTTGCACAAAATCCAGTTAGCATATATTTATAATTATCTTTAATATGTGCTTCTGACAATTTCCACTCAATAAGCGAATGAATTGTAGTGCTACCACCACTAGTTCTAAATAATTTTTCTATAGGTTGTTTTTCATCTAATGTACAATTTGGGATTAAATTTTGAAGAAGCAATAACATAAGTACACTTTTACCACCACCATTTGCAAGATCATAAATGGTGTTTTTACCTGAAAATCTCATAAGGAAATCATCATAAAACTGTGTACCAAAATTGTATTTAACATTGTTTACTCTAACACGGTTAATATGTGGCATTATTCTTCTCCTTTCATTATCTCATATAATCTTCCTTTATAATCGTCAAAGTAATTTTCAATTAGAGCTTTGAATCTATCTCTTGGATAATATCTTCCTTCTGATTCAAGCAACAGTTCTTGAGATATAAGGAAATTGAAAACTAGTTTTACAAAACCACTCTTACTACCTCTTGAGGCTCTAGTCATTCCTTCTGACGAGCCTATAATGGGCATGTCTTCCCATGTTAGTGCTATTTCCTTAAAGGAATTCACTTCAACTTCATCCATATTTAATACTTTTATCTCGCTAATTATTGATTTTAACGCACCATCTACTCCAGAAATAACGTCCTCCATCTTTGTGTATTCAACAAAATTGTATGTTGCCGAATCCTTATAAAATCTTGTTATTATTGTATATATAATGAAATAGCAAAGGTATAATTCCCTATTTAGTTTTATGCCTAGTTCCTTTTTCAATTCATCATTCGAATACCCAAAAACCTTATTATTTTCTCCTGCACATACATAAAGCCCATCGCTATATTCGTATAAATTTATTCCCATTTTTTTCAATACTTTTTTTACTGTATCATATACTTCCCCACTATTTTCATAATCATCAAAGAGAGAAATGTTATCCTCTTTTGTAATTGACCCCTTTGTTATCAATGTTGAAACTATATCTAATGCTTTATCTAATTCTTTTTCTGTCATTACCTTCTCCATCCTAGCCGTTGGTGACTTGGTCGCTAAATACTTTTAAGTCAAATCTAATATTACTAACTTCAAACACTCCATTTAATGTTATCATTTCTTCTGGAGCGAAATTCAGTGTGATTACCAAACCATAGTATTTTCCATCTTCATCCTCTTTTACAACCTCCTTGAGATATTCCTCAAAAAAGGTATCTGGTTTTTCTACAACCTTATCTATGTCATATTCTTTTTTCTGGCTCATATGTACCAAGAGTGAATAATAATCTCCATTTTCAAAAATTTTATCTGTATATTTATCTTTTAATAATTGATTAAACATAAATAATGATGCTGTTTCCTTTACAAGCAGCATATCTAGGAGCTCTCTTATTATCAAATTATAGTTTTTGGATATTCTCTTATCTTCTAACTCATCTTCATAAATATATTCTGTTTCTTCTACCTTTTGTGTTATTTGTTCTGCTTCTTCCTTATCGTTAATTCTTAATGAAAGCATTTTATCTATGCTATTAATATTAAAGGTTTTTTTAAGCTTAAGTTTAAGCATAGGTTTTACTAATATTTCTAGCATATCTGCTCTATCCGTAAGCATTATGTTTCTGAGTGCATAAGAAAAATCAAAACTTGGTCTAAGTCTGTTAAACTTTGCATTGTTAATAAGTTCATCTGCCTTAACTGAAAGTTCCATACACGCACTAAGCAACTCTGAGTGTTTAGTTATGGCCTTCTTTATTTCTGTTTCCAGAATATATATATCATCAACTGCACTAAAATATTGGCTATCATTATCCACCTTACTCAATGCAGTCTCTATTAATTCCATGTTTTTGGCAAAAAGTTTTTGCTCATCCTCAAACCATCGAATACCGGTATTCATAAACTCTTCATAAGCCTTGCTGCCTGTAAATACATCTTCACTTAGCATAGAAAGAACTTCTGTTTTTCTAGCTTTAAGTCTTCCCACTTCACTATTGATTCTCTTTATTACGTCTATACCACCCTTATAGTTTTTGGTTGAAATCATCTTTGACAAAAGCAGCTGTGCAACAGAAATACTACTCTCGTCCTTTATTTCCTTTGTATCTAGATAAAACTCTATAGCATCACTAGAAATATAGTAGCTAAGCTCCTCATCCTTAATACGACTATCAATAAGCTTCATTCTTATTACTTTTTTGGTTTTATCTACTGGATCAAAATACTCATATATAAACGGTCTGCCGCCATTTGATATTTTATCAAAAATGTACATGGACAGTTCTTTTTCCTCTTCATCGTCTACTGCAAGAGCAAAATCTCTTCTATACACTTGATGTAGAAATTCTGCATATTCTTTGTAAGAAACATCCTTTTCATTAAAGTTGTTTTCCTCAATAAAAAAGCGTAATACTGCCATAAGAATATAACCCATATCTAAAGACTGATATCTTCCACCCTGAAACTGGGTGAAAGCATTATCAGTAAGCTTAAAATATGGATAATATTTTTTAATGTTCAGCATACGCTTACTATGATCATGTATTATGTCTCTTGCTAAAATATATTCTTCTGCCATGGTGTATTCCCTACATCCTTAAATTTCTGTTCTTCCTTCTAATGCTCGAAGCAATGTAACTTCATCTATATACTCTAAATCTCCGCCAACAGGAACACCTGAAGCTATACGTGTTACCTTTATCCCCGTAGGTTTTATCAGCTTGCTGATATACATTGCAGTTGTTTCTCCTTCGAGAGAGGAATTTGTAGCAATAATGACTTCATCTACATCACCCCTAAGTCTCTCCATTAGTTCTTTTAGTTTAATATCGTTTGGTCCAATCCCCAGCATAGGTGAAATCGCTCCATGCAGCACATGATAAACTCCATCAAACTTTCCAGTTTTTTCATATGCTGCCAAATCTCTTGTGTTTTCCACAACCATAATGACTTTATGATTACGTTTATCACTACTGCATATTGGACACAGTTCCTTATCTGTTAAAGTGTAGCATGACTTACAATACTTCACATTATCTTTTGCATCCACAATAGTACGCGCCAGTATATCTACCTGTTCTTTAGGCATTTTGATAACATGGAAAGCAAGTCTTGCCGCCGACTTTGCACCTATACCTGGAAGCTTACCAAACTCTTCAATAAGTCTGGTTATATATCCGCTATAGTAATCCATTAGAAAGGAAATCCCCCTCCAAGTCCGCCCATGCCGCCTGTAATTTTAGACATAGACGCTGATGATGCTTCTTCCATCTGTCTTAATGCTTCATTTGTAGCTGCAACAATAAGATCTTCAAGCATCTCTATATCATCTGGGTCTACAACCTCTGGATCAAGCTTTACTTTTGTTACTTCCTTCTTGCCAGATACTGTAACCTCTACTGCTCCACCGCCTGCTGCCGCTGTATATTCTTTTTCTTCTAATTCTTTTGTAGTCTCTTCCATCTGCTTTTGCATTTTCTGAGCCTGCTTCATAAGATTGTTCATATTACCTGGCATACTCATGCCACCTGGAAATCCTCCACGTTTTGCCATTTTTTCTATTCCTCCGTTATTTCAAAATTAATTTTTTTAATTGCTTCCATGTAATGATCCTCAAATGCCTCACCATTCTCTAGAAGCGTTAGATTTATCTTAATGTCTTTACCGGTTGCATTACTAATAATTTCTTCTATATCTGTAATTTTGTTTTTAACATAATCACGACATGTAGCATCCATAAAGACTATTGATAACTTTGTTCCACCATCTGTGGCAATTCTTGCCTGTTTTAAACTTGTTTTTATATATGGTGGTAGCTGACTATATATTTTGGGCCACTCGTCTACCACTGCTTGAATATCTTCTGGGATAGGTATCTGCAAAGGAGCCTTTACTACTGGGGTTGCTTCAACCTCAGAATTATTGCTTGGTCTTGGAACATATGTCATACCCTTTTCCATTGCACTTTCCAATGCATCTATTCTGTTAATAAGTGAAGATAAATCCTGTTCCATAGCCGGTCTCGTCATCTTAATAAGTGCCACTTCAACCAAAACTCTCTTCCCTGTAGAATATTTCATATTACCTAGTAGTTCTGAAAATATCCTTATATACCTCATTAGCACTTGAATTTCAACTAATTTTGCCTCTTCTTTTAGGGAATTAATTCTTTCTACGGACATATCAATCATTTCTTCTGCATTGTCTGAAGTTTTAACCAAGAGAAGATTTCTAAGATACCAAGTGAAATCACTAACAAATTGAGTTAAGTCTCGGCCTCTAAGAATAACCTCTTCAAGCTTATGAAGGCATCCTACCGAATCCCCCTGGACTATCAATCTAAGCATTTCACTAAAAACCTCTGTATCAACAGCACCCAAAACCTCTAATACGTGATCATAGGTGAGTTCTTCACCAAGATAGAAAGCTATGCATTGATCCAAAAGACTTAAGGAATCTCTCATAGAGCCATCTGCTGCCTTAGCAATATACTTTATGGCTTTAGGGTCTACGCTCAAACCCTCTCTACCCGCAAGATCTGTTAATCTATCGGCAATGGTTTCTACTGTAATACGTCTAAAATCATATCTTTGACAACGAGAAAGTATAGTTATGGGTATCTTTTGTACTTCTGTAGTTGCTAAAATAAAGATAACATACGAAGGTGGTTCTTCTAGTGTTTTTAATAAAGCATTAAATGCTCCTTGTGAAAGCATATGCACTTCATCAATAATATAAACCTTGTATTTACCTTCTGCAGGCGAATACTGCACTTCATCTCTAATCTCTCGTATATTATCTACACCATTGTTAGAGGCTGCATCTATCTCAATAACATTCATTGACGCTCCTGCCGATATTGCCTTGCAACTACGACATTCGCCACAGGGACTTCCATCAACTGGATTTTCGCAATTGACGGTTTTTGCAAATAATTTTGCGATACTTGTTTTTCCTGTTCCTCTTGTACCACAAAACAAATATGCATGTCCTACTCTATCTGCTTTTATTTGATTTTTAAGTGTTGTTACTATATGGTCCTGACCTTTGACCTCATTAAATGAATCCGGTCTGAACTTTCTGTATAAAGCTGTATACGACATACTTACTCCATTTAATCTCCGAAGCTAATACC
>CAZNKR010000032.1:14162-18816 GCA_964573715.1 uncultured Roseburia sp.
ATATCATATGGAATCTCTGGAAGTAAAATAATATCTGCTCCAGAAGCCATACCTGCATGTAATGTAAGCCATCCAACCTTGTGTCCCATAACTTCCACTATGAAAACACGTCCATGTGAAGCTGCTGTTGTATGAATACAATCAATTGCTTCTGATGCAATATTTACTGCGCTTTGGAATCCAAAGGTCATATCTGTTCCCCAAAGATCATTATCAATAGTTTTTGGAAGTGATACAATATTTAAGCCCTCTTCTCTAAGAAGATTGGCTGTTTTTTGCGAACCATTTCCGCCTAAAATAACCAAACATTCAAGATTCAGCTTCTTGTATGTTTTTTTCATAAGTTCAACCTTATCTCTACCCTCTTCATCAGGGTTTCTCATAAGCTTAAAGGGTTGTCTTGAGGTTCCAAGTATTGTTCCACCCTGTGTTAATATTCCCGAAAAATCTTTTGGCTTTAATATCTTATAATCTTCATACATAAGACCTTTATAGCCTTCTATAAATCCAACGATTTCAACATCTTTGATACTGTTATAAAGTGTTTTTGCCACCCCACGCATTGTTGCATTTAGGCTTTGACAATCGCCGCCGCTAGTGAGCATTCCAATTCTCATTTCATCCGTCCTTTCTGCGACATTAAATATGCGCACATACACCATTTATTATATAATATGTCCACATTTATCGCAAGGAATACTTCCTATCTATTTTCTTAATTCAAAATAAAAAAATCCGCCAACAGCAAATATTTTATCTAAACAACATTTACTATCGGCAGACTTTATTCAATTATCTATTTAATTAATTTTAATCTACAATCTTTCCGTCTTTTATTCTGATTATTCTATCTGCACATTCTGCTACATGTTCATCATGTGTAACAATAACCACTGTTTTTCCCGTTTTGTTTATTTCCCTTAAAATTTTAATAATATTTTCCCCATTCACTGAGTCCAATGCACCTGTAGGTTCATCTGCTAATATTACATCATTTCCTGAAGCAATCGCTCTCGCAATGGCAGTTCTTTGTTTTTCACCACCCGATAATTGCTTTGGATATTTTTTTAAAAGCTGCTCTATACCCAGCATTTTTGTATATTGTAAAATCGCTTTTTTTCGCTGACTTCTACTAAATCCTTTAACTAGTAGTGGCAACTCTATATTTTCATACACTGTATAATCGTTCATTAATGCAAAATCTTGAAAAACAAAGCTAATATGTTCTTTACAAAACTTCTTTCTTTTTCCCACACTCATAGCACTTACGTCAATGTCATTGTATATATATTTTCCCGAATCCATTTTATCCATGCACCCCAAAATATTTAAAAGTGTGGATTTTCCTGACCCCGAACTTCCCATAATAGCTATCATTTCACCGTCATTTATTATAAGGTTTGCATCATCCAATGCCTTAGTTGCTACGTTTCCTACTTTATATTCTTTCTTAACTTCTTCAAATATTATCATAAAACTTCTCCTTCTATCATTTTCTTGGTATCCATTTTGCTGATATATATTGCTGGCGCCACAGTTGAAATTGTGATCAGCAATAAACAAAACAATGCCAGCTTTACAGATGTCATGCTGACAAATACTGTATTTTCAAATATGTTTCCTACCTGTGTATATGTAATTATTAAAGCTCCTAACATAGACAGCAGCATAACAACTCCATTTTCAATTAATATTGATTTTATAATATCTGCCGTTGTAAAACCATTGGCACTCATAATTCCATACATTTTTTGATTTTTTTGAATATCTAAAATCATAATACACGATGATATTAATATTGATGAAAACGTAACAATAATTAACAAGCCTTGTATAATTCCAATGAATTTCGCGTTATTATCTCCCTTTTCCTCAAACAAATCTGACACTGTGCAAACTATAGCAGTATCTCCATATTCACTTTGCCTTTTCTTTTCGATTTTTTCCTTTACTTCCCCAAAATTCGCTCCTTGCTTTAAAGTAAAATAGTATTCGCTATATTCTCCATCCTGTGGTGCCAAAAATATCTCTTCGTCTATGCTCTTAAAAATTTCTGACATATCGCCTATTGAACCTACTATACTTGATGATATTAATATTTCTTGATTTTCGGCAAATTGTCCCACTATTACCGCATCAGCATTCTTAAAAACATTTTCAATTACAGTACCTACCTTGATACCTTGATATTTACTGCCTAAAAACAAATACATTATTCTTTCATTTTTACAAGACTCCTTTATTTTCTCTAGTTCTTCTTCTGACAACTTTTCTTTAAATTTAATATTAAACATTTCTAGTGATTCTTTGTTGCTGATTTCACACATTGACAACCCGTCCATTGTTTCGTAACCTACTTCTTTATATATTCTATTATTTTCTTTTTCTAGTTCTTCTGCCCCATCCCAATCATATAAAGCTTCCGTAGAAACATTTTCAAAATATTCTATTTCATCAATCTCATATAAAAAAGTCGTATCAAAAAATTCTCGCGCTGTTACACAGTATGTATTATCATTTCCATTTACAAAAAAATTGTCACTTTTATATTCATCATAATAATAGGAGTCATTGTAGAAAAGCATAGCTCCCATCATAATGACTACAATTGCATTTAAAAGAACTATTCCTAATATACTGCCTAATTTTCTGCTAATTCCTCTCCATGAAATTTCAAGTATCGCCATATTCTATCTCCTATCTATCTGCAAGTCCATTCTTACTCTCTATTTTACTAATATACTCAATATGAAATGCCATGAGCACCAGTAATACTGCTACAACATATACATAAATAATGCTTCCATCACCAGAAAAATATGTGGTAAAATCAAATTTTCCACCCTCAATAAAGCAATACACATATTGAAATATAATTCCCAAAGCTATTGCTGCAACAAAGCACTTCGCAAATTGAAATAAAAGATTAACAAAAATCTTAATCGTTGACATCCCATATGCCTTTCTGATTGCAAATTCTTTTCTTTTATGCTTTATCCAAATATTCAAAACAATGGCAACTGTTACAAGGCAAAGCACATTTGATATTTTTGTAATTTTAGGACCAAAAATTTTGGAAATGTAAATAAAAGTTTCTTCTTCATATGTGTCAGCTTCACTGCATAGAACATAGTTTGTATCAATCAATCTTTTTTGTATGTTTTTCTCCGCATACTCTAAGTTTTCCTCACTTATATTACTTGATGCATACATATCTATGTATATATCCAAAAGATTTTCTACTTCGTCTGTATCTAAATTTGCTTTTAAGTTTTTATAGGATAAAAGAATTTTTGTACTGTAGTTAATAACTGAATTACTTTTTATTATTCCCATAACACGAAAGTGTTGTTCACCAATATCTATATAGTCTTTCCCATCCATTTTATATGTATATTTTTCTAAAGTTTTCCCAATATAAACAATTAATTCATCATTTGCTTCCGTAAAGTCGCCTTTCTCTAAAGTATAAGGAATTGCTTCATTTTGATAAAACATAACTTCCGCAGGCTTGTATTCTACGCAATCAGCTACTTTCACCTCAACGTAGCCAGATATGTTGCATTTTTCAGATTCATATAACTTATATATATCCTCAAGACTTTTAACAAGCTCTTCTACTTCGCCCTTTTCAACAACATCATCGCTTATCTGTATTCCTAAACTATGCACATATTTATATACTGATTCATTTTCATTTTCTGCCATAATATATTTAGATACATTTAAACTGCAAAAAAATGTTACTGCCAGTGAAATAATAAGTATTATTGATGCAAATGTATCTCGCAGATATTTTTTTATATAATATTTCATAATTCTCCTTTAAAAGCCACTATTACAAATAGTAATAATGGCTTTTATTTTAGTCTGTGATTGTCAAGTCTATATATTTTGTTCTATTTGTTTTCGTTCCAACCTTTGTAGAAGTTTTCGAAAACCAGCCCTTCTCTGTATATGCTTTAAAAAATTTGTTATTTGAACCTAGAGTTCCACTATAAACAGTACTATTTCCTGCCATATAGTAGTATTTAATAGTTACAGCATCTCTATCCCTGCCTACTACAGAAGCACACCAATTTCCACGATGTTGCCAAAATCCACTTTCTTCAATAAACACACTTCCTAATACTTTAGTATTTCCAGAAATTGTACATGTATCTTCTTTTCTTCCACCCGCCACAGCTGTTATGGTTCCTACCATCATTACCATACACATTAATAAAACTAAACTTTTTTTGAGATTGTTTCTTGTCATCTCTGTTCCTCCTTAATATAAATTGTTTTACAACTATCCAAAAAAGAGGTATACTATATCTAGACTCTTCTTTGGAAGTTGTCTGCATCTTGGCTTCCGATACTATGCGCAAATTTTATCGGAAGCTATTTATATATAATTCTATATTAGAAATATATATCATAATAAAAAAGGCTACAAATGAAATTTCATTTGCAGCCGAACTATCTTAACAATTTTCCCTTTTATCTAAGACTCCAAGCTTTGCGTCCTCATATTGCTATAAGTTTGCCCATTTAACATATTAAATTATCTAAAGTCATATTAACATGATGTGACATTTTTTGTCAATAATTTTTTCACTTGAGTTTCCGTGGTTTTATCCACAGAGATCCGATTCCATCATATTCGTTATAA
>CAZNKR010000033.1:0-8087 GCA_964573715.1 uncultured Roseburia sp.
CTTGCCTGATGATTGGGGCGAGGGGTATGATAACGTGAACATAGGCTGCACCGTTGAAAATCAAGAATTAGCGGACTATCGTTTACCATTGTTTTTATCATACCCTATGAAGCGAAAATTTATCGCTGTTTCGCCTATTTTAGAAAAAATCGACCTAACAAAATATCTTCATGGTGTTGATCACGTGACAGTCAGCGGTGAGAATGGTAGAAATACAAGAGTTTGCGACTATGATTGGGTGCTTGACATTAGGAATCAATGTAAAGATGCCGGCAAAACCTTTTGGTTTAAGAGTATCGGTACATATTTTAAGCATGACGGAGCCATTGAAAAGATAAACCCCTTCAAGCAAGGAAGCCTTGCAAAGGAACTTGATATTAATATTTCAAATGGTAAAAGATTGTTTTGATAGAGAACAGGAGAAAACCCCTGCCAAGCATAACGCTCAGCAGGGGTTCACTGTATCTATACTCTTATCCCTCAATCTCCAAACTCACTCCCGACCTAAACTCTATCTTTAAGTACGGTAATCTTTTAATTAATTGTATGCATGCAAAGCCAGAGTAAATACTCTGGCTTTTTACATAGGAAAAAATTATTGGAAAACATAACTTGGAGAACATTATTTGGAAAACATAACTTGAAAAGTATTATTTGGAAAACATAACTTGAAAAACATAACTTGAGATAGTATATTTACAAGCACAACCCTCAAAGGAGAAAAATCATGTCAAAAAAAGTAACAAATTCTATTTTATTATTAATAACGGCTTTCATATGGGGAGTTGCTTTTGTTGCGCAAAGTGAGGGTGGAGATGCTGTTGGACCATATTCATTTAATTGTGTAAGATCTATTATTGGTGGATTAGTATTAATTCCTGTGATATTTATTATTGGAAAAAATAAAAAACCTATAAATATAGATAATAAGATTAATATAGATAATAAGATTAATATAGATAATAAGATTAATTCAGATGATAAGAATTATTCAGATGGTAAGAATGATTTAAATAGTAAGGATAAAAGTAAGATAAATAGTAAAATATTGATTAAAGGTGGAGTTTTATGTGGAATTGCTTTGTTTTTAGGCAGTACATTACAGCAGCTTGGAATTTATTACGGAACCACAGCTGGAAAAGCTGGATTTTTAACAGCATGCTACATATTGGTTGTACCCATTTTGGGTATATTTTTCAAAAAAAGGTGTGGAGTAAATGTTTGGATTGGGGTTTTGTTAACTCTTGTAGGCTTGTATTTATTGTGCATTAAGGAAGGCTTTTTTCTTGAATTTGGTGATGTTTTGGTGATGTCAAGTGCATTGGCATTTTCAGTACAGATATTGCTGGTAGATTATTTTTCTCCAAAGGTTAATGGCGTGAAAATGGCTTGTATTCAGTTTTTTACTTGTGGCTTTATAGGATTAATCCCTACGATTTTTATAGAAATAGGAAATACCACAACGGGCCTTAATTTATGGCTGGAGGATATGACAAATTTATCAGCATGGATTCCTATATTATATGCTGGAGTATTATCCTGCGGTGTTGCATATACATTGCAAATTGTTGGACAGGTTGGTATAAACCCTACAATCGCAGCTCTTATTATGAGCTTGGAATCTGTATTTGCTGTTTTGGCAGGCTGGATTCTTCTTGGACAGGATATGAGTACTAAGGAAGTTATAGGATGTGTTCTTATTTTCTCTGCTATTATATTTGCACAAATACCTATAAAGAAGTTTATGCCTAATAAGCATAGATAATTTAAATCATCAAGCATTAGACACATTTGATATATCGTGATAAAATACTTTTGTAGAAATTGAAGAAGACTTGCAGGAAGCTAGTCATCCATTCGTAGATGGAGGTATATATGGCAATTATTGTAGTTATTGATGGACAGGGCGGACGTATGGGAAGCCAGTTTATCGAAAAGTGGAAAAAACACGAGAAAAATTTAGAAAATGGTCTAGAAAATAAGCAAGACCAAAAGCAAGAAGGTAAACATCAGATTATTGCAGTGGGCACAAATTCAGTGGCAACATCTTCTATGCTTAAGGCAGGAGCTGATTTGGCGGCAACAGGAGAAAATCCAGTTATAGTAAATGCAAACAAGGCAGATTACATAGTTGGTCCAATAGGCATAATGGCAGCAGATGCATTAATTGGTGAGATTACTGAGCAAATGGCATATGCAGTTGCAAGGAGCAAGGCCAAAAAAATTCTGATTCCAGTTAACTCATGTGGCTTTTATGTTGTTGGCCAAAAGGATTATTCTATGGGTGAACTGATAGATGATGCAGTAGAAACAATTTGTTCTGTTACATGCAAATAAATTTATAACCAAATATAAACGAAATAATATTGTATACCATGAAGGTAACCTACTCTCCAAGGGAGTTGATGCTTTCGTGGTTTTTTTATTTACTAGATACCTTAATAAGATAAAAGGCGAAGATTATTATGCATATGGCAGATGCACTAGTTGCACCAGCAGTGGCAGGTACTATGTACGCTGTTTCAGCGGTGGCAGCAGGTTATTCAATTAAAAAGGTTAAAGAGGAAAATGATCCTAAAAAAATTCCGGTTATGGGTGTAATGGGAGCTTTTGTATTTGCAGCCCAAATGATTAACTTTACCATTCCAGGCACAGGGTCTTCAGGACATTTATGTGGAGGAATATTATTATCGGCAATACTTGGACCTTATGCAGGATTCCTTACAATGATTGGAATTTTATTAATTCAAGGCTTAATGTTTGCAGATGGAGGCTTACTTGCTCTTGGCTGTAATATATGGAATATGGCAGCTTATGGATGCTTTATTGGAGGCTTATTAATATGGAAACAAATAATGAAAAAAGGAGTTAGTAGACCCAAAATTATAGCTGGTTCAATAATAGGCTGTATTGTTACACTTCAGCTTGGGGCTTTTTCTGTTACATTAGAAACATTAGCTTCAAAGGTTACAGCTTTACCATTTTTGACTTTTGTTGCAGCAATGCAGCCAATTCATTTAATTATTGGATTGGTAGAAGGAATCATTACATCAGCTGTTCTTGTATTTATTTATGAAGCTAGACCTGAATTAATTTGGACAGGAAATAAAAATAAAGAAAATGCAGGTAAACTTTCTTATAAGAAGACCATAGGCATTTTAGCTATAATAGCAGCTATAATTGCAGGAGGAGTTTCACTTTTGGCTTCTGCCTATCCAGATGGACTTGAATGGTCAATAGAAAAAATAACTGGAAGTACTGAAGTTGAGTCATCAGGAGCTGTGTATGATGTGGCACAAAATGTTCAAGATACAACAGCAATATTACCGGATTACGCATTTTCATTTAGCGATACACCACTTGGAACCGTAGTTTCTGGATTGGTTGGTGGCATGGTAGTTATAATAATATGTGTTTTAGCATGTTATGCATTTAAACTATTTAGAAAGAAAAATATTAATGAATAAAATAAATAATACTATAAATGATTTGCATTTTTTAGATAGTATGGCAGAAAGGGATGTATGGATTAATCACATACATCCACTTTCTAAATTATTAGTAACTATTTTCTACCTTATAATGGTTATGTCTTTTGATAAATATAATCTAATTGGTTTGCTTGGAATGATTTTGTATATCATTATCACCATGACTATTGGAGATTTGCCATTTAAACAGTCATTTTCACATCTTAAGTATATTCTTTTGGCTATTTTAATTTTGGGAATTGCAAATCCTATATTTGACAGAGTTGGTCTGTTTAGTGTTTTTGGCATTACCATCACAAGTGGAATGGTTTCTATGGTTACATTAATTATGAAAGCAGGTTTTGCAATTTTTGCGTCATTTATATTAATTGAAACCACTTCAATAGAAGGAATATGTTATGCATTAAGAATGATACGTGTGCCTAAAGTATTAGTTATTGTTATCATGCTTATTTATAGGTACATTATTTTGATGTTAAAGGAAGCACAAAGAGTAACCCAGGCATATTCATTACGCGCACCTAAACAAAAAGGAATATCCTATAAGGCGTGGGGACCGCTTTTAGGACAAATGCTTATTCGAAGTATTGATAGAGCCCAGAAGGTGTATGAAAGTATGACACTTAGAGGATTTGATGGGGAATTTAATATAAGAAGGTCAGAAGGTAAAAACCTAGTTAGTATATTCTATTTGCTTATTTGGATTACTATTTTTATTGGATTGAGATATTTTCGGGTGTTTGAAATTGTAGGTAAATTATTCTTATGATTTTAGATATTGCACTAGAACGGTTTTAACAATGAATTTGATATTTGTCAATAATATGAGGTATAAAATGAATAAAATACAATGTAAAAATGTATCATTTAAATATGAAAAAAACAATCGGGACAATGATAGTCTTGTGATTGATAATATATCCTTTGAAATTAATTCAAAGGAAGCTGTTGGAATTATTGGAGCAAATGGTGTGGGTAAATCTACATTGCTCAAACTTCTTGTAGGCTTACTTGATGATTATAATGGAGAAATTGTTGTAGATAACCTTGAACTTAACAGGGAAAATTTAAGAAATATTAGAAGCAAAATAGGATATGTATTTCAAGATAGTGATAGCCAATTATTTATGAATACTGTTTATGAGGATGTTGCTTTTGCTCCTAGAAATTATGGATATAGCCAGGACAAAGTTGATAGTTTGACAAAAGCAGCAATGGAAAAAACTCATATTAGTGATTGTGCAAACAAGCATATATATAAGCTGTCAGGAGGACAAAAAAAGCTAGCAGCTATAGCAACCATTCTTTCAATGGAAGCTGATATTTTATTAATGGACGAGCCCTCTGTTGCGCTAGATCCAGTAAATAGAGAGAATTTAATAAATATTTTGAATGAATTAGATACTGCGAAAATCATAGCTTCCCATGATTTGGATTTCATTTATGATACTTGTGATAGGACAATATTGCTTTCTAATGGAAGGATTGCATATGATGGACCAACAAAAGAAATATTGTTAAATAAGGAGCTATTAGAGAATAATGGATTAAGATTGCCATTATCATTTAGATTTATGAAAGGAGAAAGATAGTATGGAAGCAAAAGAAATACTGTGTCAGGTGCAAAATGGTAATTTGTCAGTTGATGAGGCATTAAATTTTTTTAAAAGAAAACCATTTGAGGATATGGGATATGCAAAATTAGATACCCATAGAGAAATAAGGTCTGGTTATCCAGAAGTTGTTTATTGTGCCGGAAAGGCTGATGAACATCTTATGCAAATTTATGATGTATTGTATAAAGAAAATGGAGAAGTACTTGGAACAAGAGCAACAAAGCATCAGTTTGAATTGATTTCTACTATCATCCCTCATATTGAATATGATGAAATTTCCAAAATACTTAAAATAGAAAAACAAGGAAAGAGTAAAAAGGGCAATATTGCAGTATGTACTGCAGGTACGGCGGATATTCCAGTAGCAGAAGAAGCAGCTAAGACAGCAGAGTTTTTTGGAAATAATGTTACAAGAATCTTCGATGTTGGTGTTAGTGGAATACACAGATTGTTATCAAATATGGAAAGTATTCAAAAGGCAAATTGTATAGTAGCTGTTGCTGGAATGGAAGGAGCACTTGCTTCTGTAATTGGTGGAATGGTGGACAAACCTGTAATTGCAGTTCCTACCTCAGTAGGATATGGAGCAAATTTACATGGATTGTCAGCACTTCTTACTATGATTAATTCTTGTGCAAATGGCATTGCAGTTGTAAATATCGACAATGGCTTTGGTGCTGGATACATGGCATCTCAGATAAATAGATTAGGAGTTAATGCAAATGAATAAAAAAACCTTATATCTTGAATGTAATTCGGGAATCAGTGGTGATATGACTGTGGCAGCACTGTTGGATTTAGGAGCCAATGAGAAAGTATTAAAGGAAGCACTAAATTCAATTCCAATTGATGGATTTAGTATTGAGATAAGTAGGGTACATAAGTCGGGAATCTTGGTATGTGATTTTAATGTTGTACTAGATGAAGCTCATGAAAATAATGATCATAATATGAAATATCTCCATGAGGACAACAATAGCCATAATAGCAACGATAAAGATCATCCTAATATTAACCCAAATGGCCACTATAATAAAAATCATAGCCATGAAATTAAGCATGTTCATAGAGGACTTTTGGAAATTTTAGATATAATTGATAAAACAAAAATGACACTAAATGCAAAAAATATTGCAAAGAAAATATTTGAGGTTCTTGCAAGTGCTGAATCAAAGGCACATGACGTAGATATAAATAATGTTCATTTTCATGAGGTGGGAGCAGTAGATTCTATTGTGGATATAATTGCGGTTGCAGTTTGCTTTGATAATCTTTCTATTACTGAGTGTATTATACCTAATGTAGCAGAAGGCTGTGGAACAATAAGGTGTCAACATGGTATTTTGCCAATACCTGTACCAGCGGTAGTTAATATCATAAGTCAACATGACATTAATATTAAGTATACAAATATAGAAGGAGAACTAGTGACACCTACAGGAGCAGCCATAGTGGCAGCTCTAAAGACAAAAGACAAGCTCTATTCAAGCTTTAAAATTTTAAAAGTTGGAATGGGCGCAGGAAAACGAGAATATAGCATTCCTAGTATTTTAAGGGCTATGATAATTGAAGCTGAGGAAATAAATGATGAAAACAATGGCAACAATGAAAATAATGACAACATTGAAAATGATAAAAACAATGAAATTAATGAAAAATATAATAGGGATGAAATTGTAAAAATAGAAACTGATATTGACGACTGTACAGGAGAAACATTAGGATATGTAATGGAACTGCTTTTTGCTGCTGGCGCAAAGGATGTACATTATATTCCTGTTTTTATGAAGAAAAACAGGCCGGCTTATGAATTAGTGGTTATTTGCAGTGAAGCTTTGGTGTCCTCTATGGAGAATATAATTTTTATGGAAACCACAACCATAGGCATTAGAAAACAGAAAATGGAACGTTCAATATTAAATAGAGAAATAAAAAATGTTGAAACATCAATAGGGATGGCTACCATAAAGGTTTGCACAAATGGAAAAAACAAAAATATTTATCCAGAATATGCTTCAGTATCAGAATTAGCAAAACAAAATGATTTATCCTTTATGAACACGTTTGAACTAATTAAAAAAGAAAGCGTAAATTTATTATGATTTATAAAAATGAAATAAGCATAGAATCAATGGAAGATAAGGAGTATTTAATAAAAGTTAATAAGCTTACTGAAATGATAAATGAATATGCAAATAAAGACATTGTATTAGCCTTTTCAGGTGGTGTAGATTCTGGAATATTGTTAAAATTAGCCTGTGATGCCCTAAAGGATACAGACTTTAAAGTGTATGCCATAAATGTAAAGACAAAGCTCCACCCAAAAAGTGATAACGTAGTGGTAAAAAGTGTTGTAAAAGAAACAGGAGCAAAATTAATTGTGCTTGATATTGATGAACTAGATGAATGTCAAATTGAGAATAATCCTATAGATAGGTGCTATAGATGTAAGCTTTCTATTTTTAAAAAGATAAAAGAATTAGCTAAATCTCTTGGAACAGACGTTATAATAGAAGGAACAAATGAAGATGATCTTCATGTATACAGACCTGGTATTAAAGCATTAAATGAATTAGGAATTATTAGTCCTCTTGCTGTTTGTAAACTAACCAAAAAGGACGTTAGAAAATTAGCAAAAAATTTAGGACTTTCTGTTGCTGATAGGCCTTCTAACCCATGTATGGCCACAAGGTTTCCATATAATACACCTATTTCCTATGATGATATGGAAAAGATAGAAAGAGGAGAAAATTTTATAAAAGAGTTAGGCTTTTACAATGTTAGATTGCGTATACATAAAGATGTTGTACGTATAGAGGTTGATAAAAATGACATTTTAAAGCTTATGGAGAACAAAGAAGAAATAACAAGATATTTAAAATTACAAGGATTTAGATATATTACTGTGGATTTAGAAGGATTTCGCTCAGGAAGTATGGATTAAAATGTAATAAAAGGAATGGATTAAAATGTAATAAAA
>CAZNKR010000033.1:8187-14664 GCA_964573715.1 uncultured Roseburia sp.
GATGTAAATCTTGAGCCATATTCATACCTTGAATTTGAGAGATATATTAATGCAGTTATTACCCCACTATGCAGGTCGAAGAATAAATTTTTTGATAATAATGAAAGTTTTTAGGAGAAATAATGACAAAATCAACTTTATTAAAAGAAGAAATAGGAAGTGGAGTATATGATGAAATAATAATCAATCTATATGAAGATGCTTCTTTATTAAAGTATCAAAAGCAAAGATACATTAATAGCATAAATAGATACGAAGAAATTTTTGGAGTAGGAGAGGTTGAAATATATAGTGCTCCAGGCAGAAGTGAAGTGTGTGGAAATCATACTGATCACCAAAATGGAAAAGTATTAGCAACTTCTATTAATTTAGATGCAATTGCTGTGGTTTCAAAAAATAAAACAAATAAGGTTCAAATTTTTTCGGAAGGTTATAGTAAAATCAGCATTGACATAGATGAGCTTTCAAAAAAAGAAGAGGAAGAAGGCTTATCCATTAGTCTTATTAGAGGCATTTTGGCTTATATTGTAGAGGCTGGCTATTTACTAGAAGGCTTTGATTTATATACTACGTCTGATGTACTAGTAGGAGCGGGTATGTCGTCTTCAGCAGCTTTTGAAGTGCTGATTGGAACTGTTATTTCAGGTGCTTTTAACCATATGAGTATTGACCCTATAATGATTGCAAAAGCTTCACAGTATTCGGAAAAAATTTATTTTGGAAAGCCATGCGGATTGATGGATCAGATGGCTTGCTCAGTTGGAGGTCTTATTGGAATAGATTTTAAAGATTCAACAAAACCTCAGGTTACAAAAATAAATATGGATTTCTCAAAACACAATATAAGCCTTTGTCTAATAGATACCCTTGGTTCCCATGAGGATTTAACTGAGGAATATTCATTAATTCCATATGAAATGACTGAAATAGCATCCTTTTTTGGTAAAAGTCTTCTTAGAGAAGTAGATGAAAAGACTTTTTATGAAAGAATTCCTGCACTTAGAGAAAAATATTCGGACAGACCTGTTCTTAGGGCAATACATTTTTTTGAAGAGGAGCATAGAGTTGATAAGGCTATATCGGCTTTGTTAGAAGATGATATGGAGTTATTCTTTAAGTGTATTAGAAGTTCAGGGAATTCCTCATATCAGTATCTTCAAAATGTTTATTCAACAAAACAAATTGAACACCAGAATATCCCAATTGCATTAGCTCTTTCTGAGAAATTCCTTGATGGTGCTTTAGCATTAAGAGTTCACGGAGGAGGATTTGCTGGAACAATACAGGTATTTATCCAGGATAAAAATGTAAATGAATACAAAAAATATATAGAAGCCATATTTGGAAAGGATACTTGCCATGTACTAAAAATCCGTAAATGTGGTGGCATAAAGGTAATTGGATAAAAATTAGTTATATTTATAAATTTATATAAATCCTATTGAAAAACTATGAATTGATTAGTATAATATTATCTAGAGGTGATTTTTATGAAGATTTCAACAAAAGGAAGATATGCGTTACGATTAATGCTTGATATTGCAACTAATTCAAATGAAAGTCCTGTAAGCGTAAAGGATATAGCTTTAAGACAACAGATTTCAGATAAGTATTTAGAACAAATTATTTCCATTTTAAACGGAGCTGGTTTTGTAAGAAGTATTCGTGGAGCTCAAGGTGGATATTTACTTATGAGAAAACCTGAAGAATATACTATTGGTATGATTTTAAGACTCACAGAAGGATCACTAGCACCTGTTGCTTGTGTTGATGATGATGTTCCATGTGATCGAATGGAAAAGTGTGTAACAGTTAAGGTATGGAAGAAACTAAATGATGCAATTAAAGGAGTTGTAGATAGTATTACGCTTGCTGATTTAATGGAGTGGCAAGAAGATGAGGGAGATAACTATTGTATTTAGTGAAAATTAAAGCTTTAAATTAATACTAAATGGATGCTAATGAATCATTTAAAAGCAATATAAAACTTGCAATCTGTAATGAGTAAATACAGATTGCAAGCTTTTTTTATTTACTAAATACTTCTTTTGGCTGACCACATATTGGACAGACATAGTCATCTGGTAAATCTGCAAATGGAATATCACCATCATATATATATCCACATATACCACACTTATATTGTTCTGTAGTAGGTGTCACATCTTCTGGAATATAGGTTGGTGCAGCCTTTGGACTCTTGCCTTTAATAACTTGGTGATAGTATGAGTAAGTCATAGGAACAGCTTTGCTATATACATCACCATCAATTACTTCACCAATAAAGATTGTGTGGGTAGAGGTTTCAAAAGAATCAACTACCTTACATACGATATACCCACAAGAGTCTTTTACTACAGGGATATCACTAACCATATCATAGGAAAAATTCTGGAATTTGTCTGTATCACGACTTGAAGAAAAACCAAAGGTCCCTATAATCGATGGGTCTGAATCCTCAGACAAAATTGAAATTGAAAATTTCTGTGTTTTGGTAATGCAGTTGTGTGTAAAATTGTCATGGTTTATACTTATTGCAATAGTAGCTGGAGATGATGTAATTTGCATAGCACTATTTGCAGTACAACCAACAAGTCTCTTGCCATCAAGAGAAGAAATGACATATACGCCATAAGACAAGTTTCTAAGTATGTTATTGTTCATATAAAATCCTCCATATTCTTAATATTTAAAACAGTAATCATTACTAATATCATACAACTTATATTTTATTTGTCAAGAGAAACACTTAATAAACACCATAAGTTTTGACTAATTACCTTCTTATTATAGGCAATTTTATAAGAAATAAAAATAATATTTTTATAAATCATAATATTCCTATTGACATACTAGGAAATAAGTTTTAATATACATTCAACACAAAGCATACTATATTAGTATGATATAAAAAACCGATTGTAGGAGGACAACAATATGAGTGAAAAAAATATTACCGAAAGAGAATTAAGATTTGAAACACTTCAGCTGCATGTGGGGCAAGAATCACCAGACCCAGTGACAGATGCCAGAGCAGTACCTATTTATCAAACTACATCATATGTTTTTAGAAATTCGAAACATGCGCAAGATAGATTTGGATTAAAGGATGCTGGTAATATATATGGAAGACTTACCAATCCTACACAAGGTGTATTTGAAGAAAGAATAGCAGCACTTGAGGGTGGTAGTGCAGCATTAGCTGTAGCATCAGGAGCAGCCGCAGTTACATATACAATACAAAATCTTGCAAAAGCAGGAGAGCATATTGTAGCTGCAAAAAATATTTACGGTGGAACATACAATCTGCTAGCACACACTTTAGTTGATTACGGGATTACATCAACCTTTGTAAATCCACATAGTTTAGAAGAAATTGATGTTGCTATACAGGAAAACACAAAAGCGGTATATATTGAATCCTTAGGAAATCCAAATTCTGAAGTAGTAGATATTGAAAGTATTGCAAAAATAGCACATAAACATAAAATACCATTAGTAGTTGATAATACATTTGGTACTCCATATCTTATAAGACCTATAGAATATGGAGCAGATATAGTTGTTCATTCTGCTACTAAATTCATTGGAGGTCATGGAACAACAATAGGAGGAGTGATTGTTGAAAGTGGAAAGTTTGACTGGGTAGAATCTGGCAAGTTTGAACGTTTAGTTGCTTTAGATCCTAGCTATCATGGAATAAGCTTTGCAAAGGCACTCCCACAGGCTGCATTTGTTACAAGAATAAGAGCAATTTTGCTTAGAGATACAGGAGCAACTCTTTCACCTATTCATGCTTTTATTTTCCTACAAGGCCTTGAAACACTTTCGTTAAGACTTGATAGACATGTGTATAATGCACTAAAGGTTGTAGAGTACTTAAATAATCATCCACTTGTAGAAAAGGTTAACCATCCTTCGGTAAGTGATGATTCAAATCAAAAAGCACTTTATAAGAAATATCTTCCAAATGGAGGAGGCTCTATTTTTACTTTTGAAATAAAAGGTGGAGAAGAGGAAGCAAAGAAATTCATAGATAATCTTGAATTATTCTCACTTCTAGCTAATGTAGCGGATGTTAAGTCGTTGGTTATTCATCCAGCGAGTACAACACATAGTGAATTAAATGATAATGAAAAGGCAGAACAAGGAATTAAGTCTAATACTATTAGACTTTCCATTGGAACAGAAAACATTAATGATATTATAGAAGACTTAGATGAGAGCTTTAAGACATTATTATAAAAAATAGAAAGAAGGAAAATATCATGGCAAAAATTTATAAATCAACAGTTGAACTTATTGGTAATACCCCGCTTGTAGAACTTACACATATAGAAAAAAAGTATTCATTAAAGGCAAAACTTCTAGTAAAACTTGAATATTTCAATCCAACTGGAAGTGTAAAAGATAGAATAGCAAAAAAAATGATAGATGATGCGGAAGCTTCGGGAGCATTAAAGTCGGGAGCAACAATTATTGAACCAACATCTGGAAATACTGGAATTGGCTTAGCTGCAATTGGAACTGCAAAGGGATATAAGGTAATCATAGTTATGCCAGAAACAATGAGTGTAGAACGTAGAAATATTATTAAGGCATATGGGGCAACTATTGTTTTGACGGATGGAACAAAGGGCATGAAAGGAGCAATTGCAAAGGCAAATGAACTTAGAGAAGAAATTCCAGGAAGCTTTATCCCAGGACAGTTCGTTAATTCGGCTAATCCAAAGGTGCATTACGAGACTACGGGACCAGAAATATTTAGTGATACAAACGGTGAAATAGATATATTTGTTGCTGGAGTGGGTACTGGTGGAACTATAACAGGAACTGGAAAGTATTTAAAAGAAAAGAAATCAGAAGTTAAAATCGTTGCAGTTGAACCAGCTGCTTCACCTGTTCTTTCAAAGGGTGTAGCAGGGGGACATAAGATTCAGGGTATAGGAGCAGGGTTTGTTCCAGATGTCTTAGATACAAAAATTTACGATGAAATTATTCCTGTTGAGAATGATACAGCATTTGAAATTGCAAAAGAAGTGTCCCAAACAGAAGGCATTTTATTAGGAATTTCTTCTGGAGCTGCAATAGCTGTAGCCATTGAAGAGGCCAAAAAAGACGAGAATAATAATAAAACAATTGTTGCTATTTGCCCAGATGGAGGGGATAGATACTTCTCAACACCATTATTTGGTTAAATTTGCACTTACGAAAGTCCGGAAAATGTGTTATACTAATAGATAGTGGCAATTAACCTTTTTTTGAATAAAGGAGGTAACAGATGTTTGATAAAGGTGAATACATTGTCTACGGACAAAATGGTGTGTGCCAAGTAAAGGATATCACATATTTAGATATGTCTGCTGCAGATAAAAAACAGCAGTACTATATGCTTATTCCTGTCAATTCTAAAGCTAGTACCATTTACTGCCCTGTAAATAATGAGAAAGTAGTCGCTAGACCAATTCTTACTAAGGAGGAAGCATGGAACCTGATTGATAGTATTCCGGATGCGGATCAGCTACGGGTATCCAATGAGAAGCTTAGAGAGAATGAGTATAAGCAAAGTATACGTAGTGGAAGTCCAAAAGAGTGGATTAAGATAATAAAGACACTTTACTTAAGAAAACAGGAAAGAATTGCTGTTGGAAAAAAGATAACTACTACTGATGAAAAGTATTTAAAAAGTGCAGAAGATTTGCTGTACAGTGAACTTAGCATGGCAATAGGAAAACCTAAGACCGTGATGGAAGAAGTTATTAGTGAAAGAGTTGATATGTTAAAAGCTATTAGCGAAGAACAATAGTTGTAGTTTAACATCAACTGGTATGCTACAATATAAAAACTGGTATGGTTAAAATATCCTTGGTTGGATGTTTTGCCATACCAGTTTTTTGGCTATATTATCCTTATATTAAAAAAAGGAGACTTATCATGAATAAAACAAATAATAACTCTATAAGCAAGAATAACAATAATATCAAATTTCTTGCAATCACTGGTGTATTTACAGCACTTGTATATGTGTTTACTGCTTTTGTAAATATACGACTCCCATTAATGGCAAATGGTGGATTAATACATTTAGGAAATATTCCATTATTTATATGCGCAATAGTATTTGAAAAAAAATCTGCAGCTATTGCAGGAGGAATAGGAATGGCTTTGTTTGACATATTGTCAGCATGGACTATATGGGCACCATTTACCTTTGTTATTGTAGGAACAATGGGATTTGTTATGGGACTAATTATAGAAAAGCTACCAAACTATAAAGGATATGTTTTAGGTATGATAGCTGCCATGGTAATTAAAATTGCTGGATATTACATAGCAGAAATAATTATTTATCAAAACGCCATTGTTCCACTTAGCTCGGTTCCAGGTAATTTTTTACAGATGATGACTGCTATAATTATTGTTCTTCCTCTAGCAGGTCAATTGGCAAAGCTTTCAAAAAGATTATAGTGTATAGTA
>CAZNKR010000033.1:14764-17959 GCA_964573715.1 uncultured Roseburia sp.
CTGCTTCTGGAATTGTAATAATAGGAGATTTACCAGTTATTTGTGAAGCAAGTTCTAAGAAGTCCTTACATTTTCCAAAACGACTATTCATATATAAAAAACCATTATCTTTCATTAAATCATATACTATTGATTAGTATATGGATAAATTATATTTATGTGATTTATAAAAAATAGTTGACAAAGATAAAATAAAATTCTAAACTAGGCGTAACTTAATAATAAATGTAGTGATGAAGAGGAGTAGATAGTAAGTACTTTTAGAGAGAGTGATTCACCGGCTGAGAGGTCGCTTATGATACAAACTATCGAAGGTAGCTTTTGAACAGCATATCCTAAAGGCAAAGCTTAGTAAGATATGACGTTTCGTCCGCGTTAAGGATAAGATGAGATATGAACTTTCATAATGAAGGTGGTACCGCGATTATTCGCCCTTCACACAGTAGTGTGAGGGGCTTTTTTTACCCCACATTGTACAAAATTTTAAAGGAGATTAGCTATGAAAAAAGAACTAGAAAAAAACTATAATCCAGCAGAGATTGAAGACAAACTTTATTCAAAATGGCAGGATAAGAAATATTTTCATGCCGAAGTAAACAAAGACAAAAAGCCATTCACAATTGTTATGCCTCCTCCAAATATTACAGGACAGCTTCATATGGGACATGCTTTAGATAATACTTTACAGGATATATTAATTAGATTTAAAAGAATGCAAGGCTTTGAAGCTTTGTGGGTACCTGGTACTGATCATGCATCTATTGCAACAGAAGCTAAAATTGTTGAAGCTATGAGAAAAGAAGGTATTTCTAAGGAAGATTTAGGTAGAGATAAGTTTTTAGAAAGAGCATGGGAATGGAAAAAACAATATGGTGGACGTATTGTATCACAGCTTAAGAAAATAGGATCTTCATGTGATTGGGATAGAGAAAGATTCACCATGGATGAAGGATGCAATAAGGCAGTAAAAGAAGTATTTGTTAATCTTTATAATAAAAATCTTATATATCGTGGCGAAAGAATAATTAACTGGTGTCCTAAGTGTCTTACATCTATTTCAGATGCTGAAGTTGAATTTGAGGATCAGGCAGGACATTTTTGGCATATAAGATATAAACTTGCAGATGGTAGTGGGTACATTAATTTAGCAACAACAAGACCTGAAACTTTGCTTGGCGATACAGCAGTTGCAGTTAATCCAAAGGATGATAGATATAAGGATTTAGTAGGAAAAAATGTAATTCTTCCTATAGTTCACAGAGAAATTCCTATTATTGCAGATGATTATGTTGAGATGGATTTTGGAACAGGTGTTGTTAAAATAACTCCAGCTCATGATCCTAACGATTTTGAAGTTGGTTTACGCCACAATCTTCCTATAATAAATGTGATGACGGAAGATGCAAAGATTGTTGATGAGTATGTAAAGTATGCAGGCATGGATAGATATGAGGCAAGAGCTGCTATAGTATCAGATTTAGAAGCAGAGGGAGCATTAATAAAGGTAGAAGATTATAATCATAATGTTGGTACCTGCTATAGATGTAGAACAACAGTTGAACCTAGGGTATCAAAACAGTGGTTTGTTAAAATGAAACCTCTTGCTGGCCCAGCAATTGAAGCAGTTAAATCCGAAAAAACAAAGTTTGTTCCAGAGCATTTTGATAAAACCTATTTCCATTGGCTGGAAGGAATACGTGATTGGTGTATTTCAAGACAGTTGTGGTGGGGACATCAGATTCCAGCATTCTACTGTGATGAATGTGGTGAAATGGTTGTAACAAAGGATAACGAAGCGATTTGTCCAAAATGTGGTAAGAAAATGAGACAGGATCCTGATACACTTGATACATGGTTTTCATCAGCATTATGGCCATTCTCAACACTAGGCTGGCCGGAAAAAACAAAGGAATTTGAGTATTTTTACCCAACCAATACCCTTGTTACTGGATATGATATTATCTTTTTCTGGGTAATCAGAATGATGTTTAGTGGAATTGAACATGCCGGAGAGGTTCCTTTTAATACAGTACTTATACATGGACTTGTTCGTGATTCCCAAGGCAGAAAAATGAGCAAATCTCTTGGTAATGGTATTGATCCATTAGAGGTAATTGATAAGTATGGTGCAGACGCACTTAGATTCACACTAATAACAGGAAATGCACCTGGTAACGACATGAGATTTTACTGGGAAAAAGTAGAAGCAAGTAGAAATTTTGCAAATAAGGTATGGAATGCTTCAAGATTTATAATGATGAATCTTCCTGATGAAAAAATTGAAAATATTTCTTTTGACGAACTTACAAATGCAGATAAATGGATATTGTCAAAGGCAAATAATCTTGTTAAAGATGTTACTGAAAATCTTGAAAAATATGAGATAGGTATTGCTGCTGATAAAATATATAACTTCATATGGGAAGAATTTTGTGATTGGTATATCGAAATGGTTAAACCACGTCTTTATAATGAGAAAGATACAACAAAGAATGCTGCATTATATACGTTGAAGACAGTTTTAATTACTTCACTTAAGCTATTACACCCATATATGCCTTTTGTTACAGAAGAAATATTTACTAACATTGAAGAAAATGAAGAGTCTATAATGATTTCTAACTGGCCAATATTTAATGCGGTATGGGATTTTGGAAAAGAAGAAGAAAGTGTTGAAATAATCAAGGAGGCTGTTAGAAATATTAGAAATCTTCGTGCTGAAATGAATGTTACACCAAGTAGAAAAGCCAAAGTTTTTGTAGTTTCTACAGAAGATAATATTAGAAATATTTTTGAAGAAGGAAAAGTTTTCTTTGCTACTCTTTCTTATGCTAGTGATGTAATTGTACAGGATACAAAGGATGGGATCGATGAAGATGCTGTTTCTACAATGATACCTCACGCTGCAATATATGTTCCTTTTGCAGAACTTGTAGATATTGATAAAGAAATTGAAAGACTTACAAAGGAAAAAGAAAGATTAACAAAAGAAGTTGCAAGAGTTGATGGAATGTTGTCAAATCCAAAGTTTGTTGAAAAAGCACCGGCTTCAAAAATTGAAGAGGAAAAAGAAAAACAGGCTAAGTATAAACAAATGATGAATCAGGTTACAGAAAGACTAAATCAGTTATCTAAATAAATTTTATATTGGAATTGATGGCACTCAGGCAGAAATGCTTGGGTGTCATTTTTTTG
>CAZNKR010000034.1:0-15728 GCA_964573715.1 uncultured Roseburia sp.
GATATTGGTGTAGCTTTTAAGAAGGATGATTCAAGTGTGTATAGTTTTTATATCAGTCCATTTAAGCTTTGGCAGTTAACGGGGTACATTTATAAGGAAGAAGATTTTGAATAAGATTCGATATAGTGAGTTTGTATTCTGACCTCACTTATTTTATAATGTAAATAGTTTAAGACCCAGACTTGCAATCTGAGTTGATTCATGGTAACATCAGACCAATTCAAGTAGAACTAAGATTCAATTTGCTGATGTTTATGAGTTCGTCTTAATTACAATGGCTTTCGTTTGCTGTGGTTGTCTATAGTTAGGTATGGGTTCGACCCACACATGGCTCAAAAAAGGGTTTTACCCTTGAAAATAGGGAACTCGCTGTTTCTATTCAGGAAGCAGCAGACGCAGGAAAGTTTTAATAAATATAGTAAAATCAAGGGTTTTAGATTTGGTTAAATTTAGTAAAAGGTAGTAAAATGAAGTTTATTTGCATACTACTTGCATACCTCATTTGCATACCGAAAATAAAAATAAAGGTAGTGAATTATTTCACTACCTTTATTTTTATTGATTTCTTCTTTTAACAAGGATAATTCTCTTGTTGTATAAACCGATTCAGATATATCTGTAATAGAATGGCCAGCAATTATCTTGTCAATATCATAAATTATATTAGAACAAAGCTTATTAAAGCTAAGTCAATGAACGGAGGTAAGTACAATTAGTATCAAGACTAGATTCTTAAAATAAAAATCCTCACACAAACTGTGTGAGGATTTTTGGAGAGAGAATAAAAATAAAAATAAAAAGAAAATGGCGTAATTATTTTTGCATAACCTTGTCAATAGATGATAAGATTTGGTCTGGCTCAAATGGTTTTGCAATAAAGTCATCTGCACCGTATTTAACAGCTTCAACCATTTTGTAATTTTGACCAGCTGCAGTAACCATAATAACCTTTATTTCAGGATATCTGGTTTTGATAATCTGTAAAGCCTCTATACCATCTAGTACGGGCATTGTAATATCAAGAGTAACTAATTTAGGACTAAACTCTTTACATTTTTTGAAACCGTCATCACCATTAACTGCTTCACCAACTACAGTGTGACCGGCTTCCTCTAATATTGTTCTAAGAACCTTTCTAGAAGTTCTTGAATCATCAACTATTAAAATAGATGCCATGGATAAATCCTCCTTAATTGAATGTGTAGTGAGAATCAACCACTACTAATAAATCCACATTGCTGCCAGCAATTGTCATTGGTACTTTGCATATCGAATCAGCCTTTAACATTCCATTTGTGTAGAATAGTGGAGGCTCCATATCAATATTTACATCTTCTTTGCTAAGCTTTGAAGCATATAAACCGTTGATGCAATTAATAAACTCACATACTGAATCAAAAGAATCAGCATCAACAACTTCAAATTCTTCTTTTGCAAAGGTAGAGGCAATAGATAGAAGAGAAGTGTCATTTCCTGCAAATGCAAATAAAAATAAATGATCTCCTTTTGCAACTTGGGTAGCGATATTTTCATAGGAATATTCACTAACCTTTTCTATTGATCCAAATGATATTTCAGAAGAAATAAATCTTACGATATTTCTAATGCCAAGACATATCAGATCTTTGCAGAGAATATTGTCAGTGTTAATGAAAACACCACAAATTTTATCAACATCACCGCTCTTTATAGCAGCGATATCTTCATCACTAAGTAAAAGAGAAGTCTGATAAGAAGCAACACAAGCTTCAACTTCATCTAAAGTCATGTATCCGCCTTCTGTTATTGCTTGGACGAATTGCATGTATGGATTGCCTTGTAAGCTAAGTAGATGACCTACCTGTGTATCTGTAAGATAACCCTTTTCTACGGCAATATCGCCGAAACGTTTATCCATAACAGCTTGTAATCTATTTATTTCGTCAGCCTGCTTTGAAGTAAGCAACTTCTCTGAAACAGCAATAAGACCGAGTTTAACTCTAGCGGTTTTCATTACCTCTTTCACATTAGTAAACTGCTCACGATTCAGCTTGCCTGATTTAACAAGGTAATTGCCTAAAAATTCTTCAAACATTGATAATCTCCTTCCGAATATGTACTTTTAAAACACGTAATAACAAGTTTGTATAAATTATACATCATCTTCAGAAAAAAAACCAGACTTTTTATGCGAAATTATGACAAATTCAGAATTTTTCTTTCAATAAAAACAATTCAGAAAATAAAACGATAATTTAGAAAACAATTACAAAAAATATACTTAAAAAAATCATGATTGATAAAAAATCTGTTTGTTATTTATAGCTATTGTTGGTATAATGAAATATATTTTATGGTGAAAAATACAAACGAGGTCAAATATGGAATTAAACATTGGTTTTCAAATTAGCGGACTAATTATTCTAATCATAGTTATGATTATGTTTGCAAGAAGACGAGTACTAAAATGCGAGTCAATTAATAGGTATTCTTTGTTATTAATTGGAGTGTTCTTAACAACCACCCTTGATATTGCGTCGATTATATCAATAACTTATCTAGATTATAAAACAAGTATTCTTAATATGGTTATATGCAAAGCGTATTTGATATCCATTTCCATTGTTGCACATCTTCTACTTAATTATGTAATCACTCAGACAGAGATAAAGTCAAAGATTGTTAAAATTATTTCCTATGGTGATAGTATACTGCTTGCTATATACATAATAGCAGGATTTTTTATGAAGATTGAATTCTTCCTTCAAGAGGGAAAGGTATATACATATGGACCGTATGTTGTCTTTACATATGTTTTTTCTTTATTATCAGTACATATATGCTTTGTTTTTACAATTAAAAAGTATAAGGTGATGAATATTTCAAAACGAAAGTCAATAATTTTTATGCTTTTAGCATTGTATATAGCTTCAGCTATTCAAATGTTTAATAATGAATATCTAGTTGTGAGCTTTGCATTATGTGTTGCTGTTGTATACATTTATATGTGTATGGAAAATCCGGATGATTATATAGATAAAATCAGTGGTGCCTTTAATTTAAATGCTACACATGTTGTATTGGATGAAAGGTTAAAAAAACGTGATGATTTAAACTTAGTTACAGTTGAAATAAAAGGAATTAAATTTATTAATGATACATTTGGTTCTACTAATGGTGCAGAATTGTTAAAAAGTGTGGCGAATTATCTTGAAACAATTTCAAAAGGACTTGTGTTTAGAACTACTGGGGCTGCATATACTTTAGCTGTGTTTGATACAAAAGATAATTTTTATCAAATATTAGATAAAATAAGAGAACGATTTAAATACTCATGGAAGCTATCTGATGTTGATACTATTTTGCCAGTCAATATCTGTGTTTTACCTGATTTGGGTATTACAATGGACTCCATAGAGCGATTTGAAGTTCAAAGCTATTTTATGAATGATGAATTTATGAAAGAGCATAATGGTTTTATCATAATAGATGAGGAAGCTATAGAACGCAAAAGTAAGCTTGAGATGATAGAAACAGCTATTAATAAAGCCATAGAGACTGATAGTGTTATGGTATATTACCAGCCAATATTTAACAATAATAAAGGCTATTTTACCAGCGCTGAGGCTCTTATGAGAATAAAAGATCATGAAGGGAAATTCATTTCACCTGACGTATTTATTCCAATTGCTGAAAAAAATGGATTGATTTTAAGATTGGGTATGATTGTTTTTGAAAAAGTATGTAGTTTCATTGAAGATAATGATTTACAAAACAGCAAGCTTGAGCATATCGAAGTAAACCTTTCGGTAATCCAATGTATGCAGCATGATTTGGCAGATAGATTGCTAGAGGTTATGAAGGAACATAAAATAAATAATTCATTTATTAATTTTGAAATTACTGAAACAGCCGCAAGCAATTCTGAAAGTACATTATTAAAGAATATGAAAAAACTCATTGATAATAATTCATCATTTTCATTAGATGATTTTGGATCGGGTTATTCAAATATAAATTATGTTTTAGATTTACCTATTTCATTATTAAAGTATGATAAAAACATGGTGTGGTCATATTTTAAAAATGAAAAAGGAAGAGTTATAATGGAATACTCTGTTGATATGATTAAGGAACTTAATATGAGATCACTTGCAGAGGGTGTAGAAACAAAAGAGCAATATGATGAAGTTAAAAAAATGGGAATTGAATACACCCAAGGATTTTATTTTTCAAAACCTTTACCTGAAGAAGAATTTTTAGTTAAGATCAATGAAAACATAGTTTTATAGAAAGGAGGTTAATTATGGCTATTGGAATGGACAAACATATAGTTGAATTATTTTTAAAGAAAATAGACGAGATTGGAAAAGTAGAGAGAAATGTTGTTGCTGTGAATCAGTATACACCATTTGAAGTTTCAAAAGAGGAAGCAGAAGCAGCTTTTGATACACTAAATATAGAAACCTATATTTTGTATCATCAGTTTAATGATAATACTGTCTGTGGGGCCTATGAACCATTTTTGGGTTATATTAGACAGTCAGTTTTAGAGTTAAATATTGATACTGAAGCTATGTTCTCATCCTGCAATGTTATTTATCCTCATAGATATATGATTAATCAATATATTCAGACAGGATATTTTAAAAGAGAAGAATTTTTAGTATATAATGAGGCTGAATATGAAAAGAATGCTTTCACCAATTCATTGATTTTAATAATAAAATATATTACAAGAAAAAGACCAACTATGTTTGTGCTTAATAAAATTCATATGTCAGGTCTTACAACTATTGAATTTATTAGAGATTTGCTAGAAGCGGGCAATGAGAATATTGCATTCTTTATAAGCTACGACAATACATACAGAATCCCAGACTACGAGTATGAGGCATGGGTTGCCTTAATGGATTTGCTAAATGAAAATGAAGATGTTATTGATTGGTATGGTGGAGAAGGTAAAAAAAAGTTTTATAACCAGTTTGAAAATGAAATATCCTTACTCAATGAGTATTTTATGCAAATAAGTAATATGAATTATTGCTTTGCATTTGAACAAGCTAATTTTTATATTCAAAAGATTGATAGAATACTACAGCATGACAGAGAAAAAATACAAATTGAAGTTTTATTTGAGTTATATTCTGCATTTACAATTACATCACTGTTTTGTGGAAAAATAGCAAATGCAATTTTATATTGTAATGAAATAAAACTATTAAAAAATATGGCAAATTGTTCTAAACGTATGAAAAATGAGTTGGAATTTACACATTACTTCTTATTAGGCTATACACAAATATATAATGAACAAGAAAAAGATGCTATGGATTCAGCAACGATATGTATAGATAAAGCAAAGAAGTTAGATGATGAAGAAAAGATTTTTCGTGGAGAACTGCTTAACCATATGTGTAGATTCTCAGGATGGAAAAATAATGTTTGGCTAGGTGAAGAAAATACAGAATATGATACTATGCTTTTAGAAAAAGCAGAGAAATTCCATTATTTGAATCTTTTAGCACATATTCATGTTTATGGTTTTGAAAATAATGTTGAATTATTTCGCAAAACAAAAAATCTTGAAAACAACCTTCCACATTGGAAATTAGGAATTGATATTGCCAAAAAGCTTGATAATAACAAGTTTATTCTTGATGCTTGCAGAAAGGTTATTATGCTTGCGTCAACAAGCGGATTTTTCGAGGTGTCAGATTACATTTATATTAATTATTCCACACCAGTTGTACTAAGTACCAATGATGTATTTGAAGAAGCAAACATATACAATGGACTTGGATTTAATAAGAGTATGGAAGGAAATTATGTGAAGGCAAATGAATATTACAATAAAGCCCTCAATATTTTCATGGAATTAAAGCGTCATGAGTTTGTAGCTGAAACGTTATATAATATGGCAATAAATTGTATTAAAGCAAAAGATTATGTTAGTGGAGAATCATATATATCTACCTGTATGAAGGTTTTAAATCTTTTAAAAACAGACAAAATGAGAGTATGCCATATATCTAAACTGTTTGGTCTTAAAGCTTTATGCTCATATATGAATGGTAATGTATATACAGCAGAAAATTTTATAAAAAAATCAAAACAATATTTACATTCAATTTTAGATATTGCTGAAGATGATGTATATATGAGATATTGGAGAGATGATGTATTTTTGTTTAATTTCGTATCTTTATGTATATGCATACAAAAGGGTAAACTTGATGAGGCAAGAGAGTTCTATAACAATGCAAATAAGTTCACAATAGATGGGGGTATATTCAGCGATTTAATTTATGATACTGAAAACCTCACTGATTTTCTAAGAGTATTTAATGAGAAAAAGGCTCATGTATATAGTGGAAGAAATCTAGGAATAGAAAAATATTCAACAAAAGAGATATATGAGCTTACTAAAAATGCCACAGTTCTTAATGATTATTACAGAATTCATAATGATATGGAATTTCTTATTACATGGAAACAATTACTTAATCATTTAGGTTCGAATCTATATCTTGTTATTGAAGGAGCAGCAGCTTCCTTTAAAAACAACTACAGCGTTGATTGCTTTGTAGTTCTTCGGTATACTCGTAATGAATCAGCGGTTGTATATAATGATTCCGGTATATATATGGACAGAGATCGACAAAATATAATTACAAATTATTTTAAAGAAAATCCAGTTGAATTTTTTGCTTCTAAGTTTGAATGTAATTTTGATGCATATAAGGGTATAATGGAAGCCTTTGACATGAATAATATATGTTCCTTCTTTGCAGCTCCATTTTATAAAAATGATAACTTAGATACTGTTGTTATTGCTTATTCTAAAATGAGAAATACATGGAATAGACAAGAAAACAGACTATATATGGAGGAGGATAATGTTCGGTTTTTTAGGCTGATTTTCTCTGATTTACTGGATACCATAGAGAAAATTAATGATAAAAATGAAATAGAAGATAAGAGAAGAATTGAACAAAAATACATGGAAGTTCAAGGTATGAATGAAAGATTATCTTCAATTGTTAATTATGATAAGCTGACAGACTTGTTTAACAGACAAGGATTGTATGCAAAAATAGATGAATATGAAGCGTCGGGAATAAACAATATGTTTTTGGCATATTTGGATTTGGATAACTTTAAATATTATAACGACCAATTTGGACATGATGTTGGAGATGTAATTTTAAAAGAAGTGGCTGATGTACTTAGAAGTATTATCTCTGGCAATGATATAGCGGTTCGATATGGCGGGGACGAATTTATTTTATTGCTTAATAAGGACAAAAAAGAAGATGCGACAGAAGCTGTATCACAAATATATAAATTATTTGAAGTAAAAAACTATTTTATTGATACAGTAAGTAATCTTATTGGTAAAGCTACAGAAATACCAACTGAGCATAGGATATCTTTTTCAGCGGGTATAGTAAAGGTAGAAGGGGAGAGCATTAAGGCAGGTCTAAGCGATGCCCTAAAGAAAGCTGATAACACATTATATTATATTAAAAGAACAACTAAAAAAAAGTGCAAGCTCTGGGATGATGTTAAAGATAGACTTTAAACAGGAGGCTAATATATGAAAAGTAAAAGCAGTCATATTGCAATTGTTTTGATAATTATAACTATCTTTATGATTGGATGTAGTAAAAATGGTACTACTGTGGATTCTACTACAACCAATGATTCAATTACTGCAGAAGAAAATGAAAATGATCATATAGGTGAAGTTTTTAAGATTTCTGTAAAGGATGAGGAAACATATACTTCGTTATTTGATTTGAAAAGCCATATATCAATACAAATAGATATATCGGATGAGGAACTAAAAAAGATACAAGAGGATTATGATAATTATTCACAAATGGGTTCGAAATCACCAATTTATCGAAGAGCGGATAAAGTAACAATAACCATAGGTGAAAGCGTTTATGAATATGAGGATGTAGGAATTAGAATGAAAGGTAATACCTCAAGGACTGATTTTTATGATGAATCAACTGGGGAGGTGACGAATTTATGCCATTGGAGACTTAAATTTAATGAAACCTTTGATAATGCTGATTACTATGGTGATGATACCATACAATTGACGGATGATGAAAGAAAAGAGAGAAAAAACAGAACCTTTGCATCACTAGAAGCTTTAGAAATCAAATGGAATAAATGTTTGGATAATACATATGTTAGGGAAATATATGCACATGATATGTATAGAAGCTTTGGGGTTCTTGCTGCTAGATGTAATTTATCCACTATTTCAATGAATAATGACAAGCTGGGTGTATGGGTAGTTTATGAACCTATTGATGATATTTTTCTTGAAAGAAACCTTTCTGGAAAGGATTGGGGTGGTGATTTGTATAAAGGTGGTTGGACCTATGAGCCTTGCGATTATACTCCTAAAACCACATTTGGAATAAGTGACGATGATGCAGCTATTTTCTATAATTTAGATTTAAAAACAAACAAGAAAACATCTACTTATGGTACACTTAAGACTTTTATATCAACGATGAATAGTAAAAGAGAAAAAGAAGATATAGAGAAAGTATTAAACACTGAAAATTTTGCAAAATTTGCAGCACTTAGTTATTTTACAGGGAATCCAGATGATTATAGGAATAACTACAATAATCACTACATATATTTCTTAAATAGTACAAACCAAGCAATATTTATCCCTTATGATTTAGATAGATGTTTTGGAATAACTTATGAGTATAATCCAACAGGTGATGCTATGACATCTTCTACACCACTTAGTGAATATGCATTAGGCATTGGAGATACTCAAAAAAATCCTATACTTAATCATACAATTTTAAATGATTCATTTTTAGAAAAAGCATACATAAATAATGTTTCTTTAATTTTAGATTCAGCATGGTTAGATTATGAGGATTTTGTAGATTATTACTACACTGCCAAAATAAATTATGAAGGTGAAGTGATACCAAGCAAGGAATTTGATAATGTTGATAACAGTCGTTTACAATTTTCTTTAAGTGGGCAAAACAATGGTGGAAGCGAATATAATATGTCAGTTAAGGATTATATGGAAGGTATTATTGCTACATGTAAAAACTCATTACAGTAGACTTTTATATAAAGCGACACTTTAACATATTAACCAGTCGTTGACAAAAATGATATTTATGTTAAGATATAAGAAGTGTTTATTTAGTTAATATAAAAATACAAAAAGGATGTTGAGGTGTATTTTATGAGAAAGATGGTTCTTTCAGTATTAGTTGGAAATACATCCGGTGTGCTAAATAGAGTTGCAGGACTTTTTAGTAGACGTGGATATAATATTGACAGCTTAACAGTAGGCGAAACAGAGAATCCTGAATTTTCAAGAATGACAATAGTTGTTCATGGTGAAGATGAAATATTAGAACAGATTGAAAAACAAATCGCAAAGCTTGTGGATGTAAAAGAAATTACAGAATTAAAGGATGGTTCATCGGTATGCCGAGAACTTATACTTGTAAAGGTTGCTGCTAGTGCAGAACAAAGACCACAGGTTATAGCAGTTGCAGATGTTTTTAGAGCTAAGATTGTAGATGTGGCTCCAGATTCACTCATGGTTGAACTTACAGGTAATCAGACAAAGCTTGATGCATTTATTGGATTATTACAAGGATATACTATTCTTGAGTTAGTCAGAACAGGTATCACCGGCCTTACAAGAGGCAATGCTTAATTAGTTTTTTTGCAGATGCCTTTGTACATATTGCACATTGTGCTTCGCATTAAATAAAATCTTTATAAAATGGAGGAAATTTAAAATGGCAAAGATATTTTACCAGGAAGATTGTAACTTATCATTATTAGAAGGAAAGACTATCGCTGTTATTGGATACGGTAGCCAGGGACATGCACATGCTCTTAATGCAAAAGAGTCAGGTTGCAATGTTATTATCGGTTTATACGAAGGCAGCAAGTCATGGGATAAAGCTGTAGCTCAAGGATTTGAAGTTTTCACAGCAGCTGAAGCAGCAAAGAGAGCTGACATCATTATGATTCTTATCAACGATGAGAAACAGGCTAAGATGTACAAAGAATCAATCGAACCAAATCTTGAAGCAGGTAATATGCTTATGTTCGCTCATGGTTTCAATATTCATTTTGGACAGATTGTTGCACCTAAGAATGTTGATGTTACAATGATCGCTCCTAAGGGACCAGGTCATACAGTAAGAAGTGAGTACCAGGCAGGCAAGGGTGTTCCTTGTTTAATAGCTGTTCATCAGGACGCAACAGGCAAGGCTCAGGATTTAGCTTTAGCATATGCTTTAGCAATTGGTGGAGCAAGAGCTGGTGTTCTTGAGACAACATTTAGAACAGAAACAGAAACAGATCTTTTTGGTGAGCAGGCAGTACTTTGTGGTGGTGTTTGTGCACTTATGCAGGCAGGTTTTGAAACATTAGTAGAAGCTGGTTATGATCCAAAAAATGCATATTTTGAATGTATTCATGAAATGAAGTTAATTGTTGACCTTATTTACCAGTCAGGTTTTGCAGGTATGAGATATTCTATTTCTAATACAGCTGAATATGGTGATTACATAACAGGACCAAAGCTTGTTACAGAAGAAACAAAGAAGACAATGAAGAAGATTTTAGCAGATATTCAGGATGGAACATTTGCAAAGGATTTCTTATTAGATATGTCAGAAGCAGGCGGACAGGCTCATTTCAAGGCTATGAGAAAGCTTCATGCTGAGCATCAATCAGAAGTTGTTGGAGCAGACATTAGAAAACTTTATAGCTGGAATAACGAAAGCGATAAGTTCATCAACAACTAATATTAATGACTAGTAGAATAATCACCATAGGTGATTTGATAAGTAGTGCAAAGCGGTCACACATGTGTGACCGCTTTTTATTTGTGTTTAATAGTTTTTTTTATAAGTAATAAAAGCGACAGATATTGTACTAATTATTGTATGTAAATCTCATTATAATACAAATTTGACAAAAATAAACAATACTGATACAATGAAAGAAATTAGTGTTGAGTAGGTGAATATTTATTTATTACAAAAGAAATATAAATATTAGGAGGAGAAAATGGTATGATATACTTAGCTTTAGACAGCAAATGTTGAATCAAACTATAAGATATTCTGTACCAAGTCCAAATAGTGGATATTAATGGAGGAATAATTAATGAATAAAAAAAATAAAATTGTATTTTTATGTTTACTTACATTAATTTTAATAGTCTGTGGTGTGACTTTGTTCCTGATTTTTAGCCCGAAAGTTACTACAGTAGATGATGAGTTTATTGCTTTTACAATAAATGATAATGGTGAAATGCAAAAAGTAGATGAAGTTACTATTAATGCTGATTTTTCACGGAAAAGATTCGGTAAAGATACATCATATATCTTTAATGGAAAAATAGTGGTAAATGATTATGTAATTGAGAAGGCAATTGAATCACACAATCTCGAATCGTTTGATCAAAATGGAGAATATTCTTTATTGATATATCATCCATTTGTTGAGGAGGAAGACGGGAGTATAAGCCAATATATTGATTACAGTTATTGTATTTATACACTGAAGGATAATTTTTCGAATTTTTACATAGAAGTGTATAGTAAAGATGCTGGACTTCCAATAATTAAGTTGATATGTGGAAAAGAAGAAGATTCAGCAAAAGAATTCTATATAGAGTTATCAAGTGTGAATCCATACATGTAATTGTAAAAAGATAAATGTATATATTAACAAATACGACAGTTTTAATTTAATTAATATTTAATTTTTTATGGTCTTCTAAAAAATCATAAATAAGATAAAACGTTTACTTAATTATATATTAATTAAACATATGTAATTTTTATTTCTAGAATTGGATAACAAACAGTAAACTATAGTATAAACTTTTTTACAAGATTAATACAATACTAATGCAATATTAATCCAAAAATCTTCCTTGCAATATTGTATGGCTTGTTTTATAATCAAAATATAGTAGGTGTGATTTTGGTAAAGAAGGTGATTTTATGGCAATGAATATAGGTGTTGGAGTTAGTGATTTATATGGAAGCTACAGTGGGATGGGTCAAAGCGGTATAGGCTATGGAAGCACTGGTGGATATAGTGATACATCTATAGCAAAGGCCAATGGGAAAACGGGTAGTACTGACTGCGAAACCTGTAAGAGCAGAAAATATCAGGATGGATCTGATGAGAACGTTTCATTTAAGTCAGCTTCACATATATCTCCCCAGGCTTCTGGTGTTAGAGTTGCTGCTCATGAGGCAGAACATGTTTCAAATGCCTATACCAAGGCTAGCGAGGCAGGAGGAGAGGTTGTATCTGCTAGTGTTTCTATTCACACTGCTGTTTGTCCTGAGTGTGGTAGAGTATATGTTTCTGGTGGAGAAACTACAACTATGATAAAGTATCCCAATGAATCTAATCCTTATCAACAGGATAGAAAAACTCAAGATGCCCTTAGTTATGTGGGGGCAAGTGTAAATTTTGAAGGATAAGACAAAAAGATTACTGCAGGCTTATGCCTGCTTTTTTTATAATATTTTTTATGGTTGCAACAATTTATAGACAAATTTGTACTTATTATATGAAATGCATTTCGGAGGTGAGAAATTGACAAACATAGAATTAGTTAGCGAAGCGAAAATGGGTAATAAAAAAGCCTTTGAAAAACTTTATGAGGATATTTTTAAGGACATGTATAGATACGCTTTGTATATGTTAGGAAATAGCCATGACGCAGAGGATATTGTTAGTGATACTACACTAGATGTGTACAAGTCACTATATTTATTAAAAAAAGAGGAATCTTTTAAAGCATGGGTATTTAGAATTTTATATATTAAGTGTAAGAATAAACGTAAGGAATACATAGATAAAACAGTTTTATTAGATGATAAAACTGAAATCATAAGCTTGTATAATATAGTTTGATGAAAAAACAAAGAAAAAAACATTGATAAAAGCTTGAATTTACGGATACATTAAAGTATAATGAAACTACAAAGATGTTACCTGAAATGTTCGACAGCCTACGTATTTTTGAACCTACACTTTTTAATTGGGATTCCTAAATCATTTGATGGATGTCAAGCCTCTTTAAGTGGAAGGCAGATATTAAATTGCGGTTGCCCACCTAGCTCTTGCTAGGACTCAAAAAGTAGGAACGGCATTTTGGGACATCAAAGAAAAGTAAAGCAGCATGTATATGCTGCTTTTTTACGCATTATAGGTTTATTTGAAAAAATAATCAACAATAAAGTAAAGGAAAATGTATGAAGTTTAAGTTAAAGGAAAACAAAAATGTTATTTTGATTATTGTTTGTGGAATACTTATTGTAGGAATGTTAATTTATGGTCTATTTGGAAACAGACAAAATGATCCTATGAAAAATTATATTTCTTTTGGACTTGTGTCAAAAGATGTTTCTTTAATTTTTAATTCCACAGAAGAGATAGATGCAAAAAAAAGCAACTATTTTAACGAGAATGTGGACGAATGGTATGTTCCGTTTATGAATACCATGTATGAGATGGGTTTCTTTACTACCAAAGATGTTTATGCTACAGAAGCCGCAGTAAATGAAGTGTTTACCTATGGAGATTTAGATAAGCTGTATACCAACATGGGAGTAACAGATAAAGAACTTATTGCTTTTTGTAAAAATAACAAGTCCTCTGCTAAAATTATATATAGTGAGTGGGCTGATATTTTTCTTAAAATGGTTTCAAAATTTGATGTAAATGGTAATATTAATAATCAAAGTATTTCAATAGTAGGAACTCCGTCAAATGTTAAAACTATGGACAAATGGACAATAGCTACTACAAATGGAATATATAGTTTTACGGGGTTGTCTATGGATTATTATATAGATAAAAAGGTTACGGTTCTTACTAGAGATGATGAATTGTTGTTGGTCGTAAAGTTAGAAAGCGAGGACGTAACATATGATAATGCTTGGATAATCAATGTGGATAATGGAAATGTAAAAGCATACATAGGCGGAATTATTAGAGAATTTGTATTAACAGATAAGGTTTCTAATTATAGTAATGTTGTTGCAGATATAGTCTTAAGTAATAAAAAATTAACGGATTTCAAAGTGAAAAATCAGGTGGTAACGGGTAAGGTACTTTCTTCAAGCAATGAAGGCATTGAAATAGAGGGAAGTGGTATACTTAAGGTTTCTGATAACATAAAGATATATAAAACATTCGGTGCGCTTAGTGTTGGAAATATTCATGATGTTTTAGTTGGATATGACTTAGGCCAGTTTTTTATTGAAGATGGTAAAGTAGCTGCTGTGGTTTTAGATAGAGATATCGATGCTGCAAATATAAGAGTATTAATTATGAATACTGGATTTTCATCTATTTATCATGATAGTATAAGTCTGTTAGGTGAAACTGGACTTACAGTTACCGTTGGAGAAAATAAATACAATATTCCTGCTAATGAAAAAATTAGCTTTGATACTGGGAATGAATGGTTAAGTAGTGGGAGAGTAAAAATTGAACCATCAGGAATTAATGGAAAGATTACTGTGGATTCTATTTCAAGAGGATATGGAGCTCCTTCCTACAGAGGCACAATGGAACTGAATATTTATGATGGTCACATTGTTATTGTTAATGAACTCCCAGTTGAGAAATATTTATTAAATGTTGTTCCTTCTGAAATGCCATTTACATATAATATTGAAGCATTAAAAGCACAGGCGGTGTGCGCAAGAAGCTATGCATATAAACAGATATTGGGTAATGGATATAGTCAATATGGTGCACATGTGGATGATAGTACGAATTATCAGGTATACAATAATTCGCCGGAACAGGAAGCATCTACACAGGCAGTTGAAGAAACCTATGGAAGAGTTATTACATACAACAAAGAAGTAATTACTGCCTATTTCTTTTCTACATCTTGCGGTAGTTCTGCGGATTCCTCTGTTTGGGGTGTGAAGCAGCCGTATACAGAAGGAAAAGTGTTATCAACTAGCCAAACGGATATGGATTTAATGGATGAAGCAACTTTTGATGCCTTTATTCGCGTGTCCTACGATTCTATTGATAGTGAATATCCATGGTATCGTTGGAATGTGTCGTTATCATTAGAGGATTTTACTAATATTATTAATTCTCATCTTAGTGAAGTTTGCAGCAGCAATTCAAACAATGTATATGTAAAAAAAGATAATGGAGAATTTGTAAATGAATATATTGCTACTGTTGGAAGTGTTAAAAAAATAGAGGTTGCGTCTAGAGGGGGTGGCGGGGTAGTAGATTCAATCATTATTTATGGAAGTGATGCAACGATTAAAGTTATAAAAGAATTAAGCATTAGAAAACTTATTAATACTAATGGATACACAATTAATAGACTAAACGGAAGTGATGTTGTGGATTTTCCATTGTTGCCAAGTGCATATATTATTTTTGATCCAGTTCTTACTGATAATTTATTAAGTGGATATAATATTATTGGTGGAGGATATGGTCATGGTGTTGGATTAAGTCAGAATGGTGCTAACTTCCTAGGAAAAAATGGAAGCAATTACGAGGAAATACTTAAATATTTCTATAAAGATGTGGAAATAACAAAATTGTATTAAGTTGTTTGTAATGTGAATTATTTAGTTAAAAACTTGAGCTGATATAAGTGATTTTATATCAGCTCATGGTTTTTTAATTTTACTTGTAATATTTAT
>CAZNKR010000034.1:15828-16896 GCA_964573715.1 uncultured Roseburia sp.
ATTTTTTAATCTTCATTTGATTTTACTTCATCATCTTTATCTTCAATTCTATCTTCTCTATATTGTTTTACTAATTGAGTGGCCATTTGGAAATGACGTCTAAAGTAAACATTGATTTCTGCACCGATAAATAAAATGTACATACATATATAAACCCATAATAACAATAAAACGATAGTTGTTAAGGAACCATAAATATATGAATAGTTTGCATAATAGTCAATATATACTGAATATGCATATGAAAAGATTTCCCAACCTAGTGCTGAAAATAGTGCTCCAGGTATATGATCCCAAAATCTGAAATTTTTATTTGGAACCATTTTGTACAAAAATACAAATATCAGGGTTAAAAATATTGGTATATATAAGCCTCTTAATGAAATCACAAATTCTACAAAATTGTATAGTAATGGTTGATGATTAGCAATGAGCTTTAAAAGAGAATTACCAAATACTAAAATTGTAAGGGAAACTATAATGCCAACTATAAAAGCTAAGGTATAAATAGAAGCTTTTAGTCTAAGTAAAAAATAGTTTTTGTATTGGTCCACCTTATAGATATAGTTTAGTCCTTTTATTAAGGCTAAAATACCTTTTGATGAAGACCAAATAGAAGCAATAGCTGTAATTGAAATAATAGCAGTTCCACTTCGGTTGTATATTTCTCCAATCACATCTTTTACTATATCTTTAAAATTCTCTGGTACAAAACTTTGAATGATTTCAAGTAAAAAGCTTTCTGTAATAGGTGTGTATTGAATGATTGTTAACAAAAGCATTATAAATGGAAAAATAGTTAAAATCAAAAAGTATGAACTTTGAGCGGAAAAAGCACTGATATGATCGTCGTTTAACTTCCTGATAAATCCACGAATAAGCCGACATATTCTTAGAATTATTGAATTATTGCTTAGATGCAAGTTGTTCACTCCTTTATTTATGTTATTTAAAGTATAGCCTAAAATTATTAATCTTACAATAAAAAATATATTTGAAAATATTACATCATCTTGGTTGTAAATTTAAAGAAAATGTAATATAATTTTAACATCAATTGCGTGGTAA
>CAZNKR010000035.1:0-11589 GCA_964573715.1 uncultured Roseburia sp.
GCTATATATTCGAAAACTCTATGGTTACAACAAAAATAAAGATGGCGGGTTTGTAATTGATGATGAACAATCCAAAGTGGTCAGGGATATCTTTCGTTGGTACCTTGATGGAACAAGCGTACTTGGCATTATCAAAAAATTTTCCGATACAGGTATTGCCTCTCCTTCCGGCAAGAAAAAATGGAATAAGAGAGCAATAGAAACAATGCTTGCAAATGAAAAGTATCCAGGGACCGTTATTCTGCTGGATTCGGCTACACAAGAATTTGCATATCAGATGAAAGAGTGTATTCCACCGATAATCACAGAAAGTGAGTTTCGAGCGGTACAAGATGCAAAGAAAATGAGAAGTAATGTTGTTACAGATGATGATGGTACGCATCGCAGTAACAAAAAATACAGTTCAAAGAGAAAGATAACTTAGAAGTTGTGGAGGAATAATAAGTGAGAATTGAAACGGAAAGATTAATTTTAAGAAGATATACTATTGATGATTTACAAGATTTATTTGAATATTTGTCTGACGAAAAGGTTGTCAAATATGAACCATATAAACCAATGAACATTGAGGAAGTTAAAGGAAACCTCGACTGGCGTATTTCAACTGATGAAATGATAGCTGTTGAACTAAAGAAAACTCATAAAATGATTGGGAATGTTTATCTTGGAAAGCGGGATTTTAATACTCTTGAAATTGGATATGTTTTCAATAAAAATTATTGGCGAAATGGATATGCAAAAGAAAGTTGTAAAGCACTTATAGATAATGCTTTTTCTGAGGGAATTCATCGAATTTTTGCAGAATGCGACCCCAAAAATCCGAATTCATGGAAACTGTTAGAGAAACTTGGGTTTCAAAAAGAAGCATATTTTAGACAGAATGTGTATTTTTGGACAAAGGAAAACGGAACCCCAATTTGGAAAGATACATATGTATATAGCATTTTGAATAAGTAAGCACATCTTGATTTATAGGGATGTTAGGATTGATAATACAAACCTGAAACCCCCTAGTTAAAAAGAAAACTGGTAAGGTTTTCTGCATAATGGGCAGTAGATTCCATACCAATGAAAAGCTCTTCTTTAGAATAGGAATCTAAATGTTTCAATAGAATTTGAAATCCATTATGATCATTTGAAAAGGCAAATGGTTTAACAAGGATTTCGCCATCCGAATTCATGATGGCTGCATAGTGTGTTTGCTTGGCAATATCAATGCCAACGTAAATCATAAGATCAACTCCTTCAAATAGTCAAAGCTATAGGTTGTTATAAAAAGTCCACAGTGTTACTAATTATTATATCAAAGTTTAAAAGAAAGGAGAGTATTGATGTATTTGTTACTAAATACATCATACAAGTTATCATATGACATATGGTGAAAAAATCGTAAAAATGAGAAAAGAAAATAATCTAACACAGGAGCAACTTGCTGAGTTGCTAAGTGTTTCAAGGCAGGCTGTCTCAAAGTGGGAATCCTGTGTCTCATTTCCGGAAACTGAGAAATTAATCAAAATGAGTAAATTGTTTTCATGTTCCCTAGATTATATATTGAATGATGAAATTGAGAATAAAGGGATTAAGAATAAGGAGACTGAATATAAGGAGACTGAATATAAGGATATTAATCAGACACAAGTAAATGTTACAGCTAAGGAAAACTATATATTGGGAATTGCATTAACTTTACTTTCATTTCCACCAATCTCTGGATTTATTGTCGGAGTATTTTCATTGCTTCATCAGAAAAGAACAATACAAAATAGAAAGATGATGATTCTTTCAATCATAGGTATAATAATTTCTCTAGTACTTACCACTATTATGATTATAGGATTTGTACTGGAGTTGTAGGAGGAGCATATGAAAAAAATTGTTAAAATTCTTCTAATATGTCTTGGTTGTTTTATTGGTGTCATAACCATTATCTTTGCTGGTCTAATGCTATTCGGAAAGGGAAATGTATTGCTACCAGTTGCAAAGAAAGACGTATTTGCGGTTGACATTAACACTAAATACGCTCAGTCTCTCTTTGTACAAGACAATAAAATTATGAATGCATCCGGAGAGCAGATACGGTTGAAAGGTATTATGGTACCAGAAGCACAGAAATTAAATATAGATAATGATTTTAATGAAGAGTATTTTAAAGGGGTATTTGAGAGTGGTGCAAATGTAATACGTATTCCAGTTCATCCAAAAGCATGGGTATCTGATGAATATTATCTTTGGAGGTATTTAGATCCGATAGTAACATGGGCAATCAAATATAATAAATATGTAATTATTGATTTGCATTTTATAGGAAATATAGAAACAGGTGCAGGTTCTGAGATGGTAGATGTTAAAATGAAACCTTATGATTTCTCTGTTGAATTTTGGAATACTGTGGCCTCATACTTTAAAGATGTTCCAAATGTTATCTTTGAAATATATAATGAACCAGCATCGATAAGTGGAGATATATGGAGTGTACATGCTAACTCGCTTGTAGAAACAATCAGAAATACAGGATCAAACCAACTAATACTTGTAAGCGGGATCGATTATTCATATGATTTATCCTATTGGGAAAGGCAACCCTTGGAGGATGAGAATATAGCTTATTCAGCTCATATTTTTCCAAACAGAATTGGATGGAAACGAAAATTTGAAACGATAGCTAATACGTTACCTATAGTAGTTACTGAATGGGGGTATGCATCAGAAGATGGACTTGTAGAGCAGGCTTATTTGAAAGGGAATCGTAAGAGTTACGGAGAACCAATCATTCAATTTATGGAAGAACATAATATAGGGTGGGTTGCCTGTTGGTATGATGATGGTTGGGAACCACCGATGTTTTATGAGGGCATGGAGGAAATGACGGATTGGGGAATGTTTGTAATGAAACAGCTAAGTCAGGAACAGTATGGAAGTAAAAGTTGTAATTGATAATTCTGATACAATACAGCGGTATATTATTGAGAATAAAATTGATCTTGGTCTGATTGAAGGAATTGTGCATCATCCATTTGTTATTGAACAACAGTTTCGGGAGGATGAACTGGTTATGAAGTTAATTATATTAGTATAATATGCAGAAAAATAAGGATTTGGTGAGGTGTCAACATGAAAGTTTTCTATAAAAAGAGTGAAATAAGGTTTGCTATAGTTTGGATAATCATATATGTAGTAGGAATCTTTGGTCTGGTGTAAAGGTAAATTATTTTTTAATTGAAACTGTATGCTATATTGGAAGTATGCTTTTGGTTGGATTTCTTGAAGAAGTAATCTTCAGAGGATTTCTTTTTAAGGCTATGAGCAAAAATAATGTACGCACTGCAATTATTGTATCCAGTATTACGTTTGGAATAGGACATATAGTGAATTTGTTCAACGGGAGCGGAACAGACATTCTTTCGAATTTCGGTCAGGTATGTTATGCAATAGCAATTGGGTACCTATTTGTCACACTCTTCCATCGCGGAAAATCACTTTGGCCATGTATCATAACACATAGTATTCTTAACGCACTCAGTGTTTTTGCAAACGAAACCGGTTCTAAGCAATACCAGATTTTTGTATCCATGATATTATGCGCAATTTCCATTGGATATTCACTGATATTGATGAAGACAATACCAGCCAGTGAAGAATGACAAATTCCATTTTGTCGATATGTCCCAAGAACAGACGAGGAGATTTAGACATCAATACTGTTTCCTAGTCCCATATTGAGAGTATAATTATGATGACATTATATAAAAGGCCTAATTGTAGAATGAAAATGGGAAAAGCAAGGTTGGAGATATGAAGTAATATGCTTGCTGAGTTAATATAGTGAGCGTTTGTATGATGTATGTAAGTAAATTTATGTTCATTAATCATGTTCTGTCATCCTAAGGAGCTTGCGACGAAGAATCTTTATTGTATCTTTTGTCAGGTAGTAGGATTGATAACGTTAACTAGAACAGCTTGTTTAAAGGAGGGGGATTCAATTGATTCACATTAAAGTTAGAAGACCAACTGTAGATGATAGAGGGGAACTATTTGAGTTCTTCAAAACTGTAGTTGAAGATACCTTTATTAAGGAAGGTATAGAAGGTTTGGTAGGTGATTTAAAGGAAGAAATGGTGAATTACCAGTTGATATGGAATATACAAAAGTTGTCCCAGGTTTAGAAGATGTATATTTGTATTGGTTCAATTAAAAAAAGGCAGCCCAGGCTGCCTTTTTTAATCATATGCATATTACAGTAATTTAGTTAGTTAATTATCCTGCTAAGGAAGCTCCATTATTTCCGGTATAAAGCTGGTAGTACTTACCATGCTTTGCAATTAGTTCATCATGTGTACCTCGTTCGATAACTCGGCCTGCCTCTAGAACTATGATACAGTCACTGTTTTTTACTGTGGAAAGTCTATGAGCAATAACGAATGTAGTACGTCCGTGCATTAATCGATCCATTCCTGTTTGAACTAATTTTTCTGTATGTGTATCTATTGAACTTGTTGCTTCATCAAGAATTAGTACGGGTGGGTCTGCTATTGCAGCTCTGGCTATGGCCAAAAGCTGACGCTGACCCTGACTAAGATTTGTGCCATCTCCAGTTAAAATGGTTTTGTAGCCTTCTGGAAGTCGGCTAATAAAACCATGAGCATTTGCAAGTTTAGCGGCAGCCATAACTTCATCATCTGTTGCATCAAGTTTTCCGTATCGAATATTTTCCATAACTGTATTTGTAAATAAGTGGGTGTCTTGCAAAACAATACCAAGGGAATGACGTAAATCATCTTTTTTGATTTTGTTTATATTAATACCATCATAACGAATTTTTCCATCTGAAATATCATAGAAACGGTTAATTAGATTTGTTATTGTGGTCTTTCCAGCTCCGGTTGAACCAACAAAGGCAATTTTTTGTCCTGGTGTAGCATAAAGGTCAACATTATGAAGGACAATTTTGTCAGGATTATATCCAAAGTCTACATCATCAAAAACAACATCTCCTGTAAGCTTTATATAATCAGTAGAATCGGTTTCCTTATGGTAATGTTTCCATGCCCAGATACCAGTACGTTTTTCACATTCCTTAATTATTCCATTTTCTTCAGTAGCATTAACTAGAGTAACATAACCATCATCAACCTCAGGAGTTTCATCTAGAAGTTTAAAGATTCTATCAGCTCCTGCCATAGCCATGACTACACTGTTAAGCTGTTGACTTATTTGATTGATTGGCATATTGAAACTTTTGTTAAATGTTAAAAAGCTTGCTAGTTTACCAAGTGTAAAGCCGCCTACATTGTTTAGTGCTAAAATACCACCAAAGATTGCACAAATAACATAACTAACATTACCAAGCTGAGCGTTGATTGGTCCTAATACATTAGCAAATTTATTTGCATTATTTGCACTATTATAGAGCTTGTCATTTACTTCATTAAATGTACGCATACTTTCTTCTTCGTGACAAAAAACCTTTACAACCTTCTGACCATTCATCATTTCTTCAATAATTCCGTTTACCTGACCTAAATCTTTTTGCTGAGCAGCAAAGAATTTACCACTTCTTGAAGCCATGGCCTTTGTTGCAAATAACATAATGGCAACCATAATAAGAGTACTGATTGTAAGAGGAATATTTAGTATTATCATGCTAAATAGAACTGATATTATGGTAATGAAGCTGGATAAAAATTGAGGAAGACTTTGGCTAATCATTTGTCTTAGAGTATCAATATCATTAGTATAAAGTGACATTATATCCCCATGAGCATGAGTGTCAAAATATTTTATTGGAAGACTCTCCATATGAACAAACATTTCACTACGAAGATTCTTCAATGTTCCCTGTGTTACATAAACCATTAGTCGGGTATAAGCATAGGTAGATAAGGCTCCGATACCATAAAATACGGCGACACGAATAATTGCCTTTAATAACGGCGTAAAATCTGGTGATTTATCTCCAAGTAAAGGAGTAATATAATCGTCAATTAGATGTTGCATAAATAGAGTACCTTGTATATTTGCAAATACGCCTATGAAGATACATAAAATTACAATAATAATATGGGGTGTATAACTTTTTAGTATATATTTCATAAGTCTGATAAATATTTTGCCTGCATTATCAATCTTTTTACCTTGCATAGAGCGTCCTTTTGGACCTTTCATTGGTACGTTTGCCATTATTTTTCACCTCCATTTTCGTCAAAGTCGCCACCACCATTAGTTTGTGATTCGTAGACTTCTCTGTAAATATCACTACTTTTTAATAATTCTTCATGTGTACCATACGCACTTACCATTCCTTCATCCATAACTATGATTTTATCTGCACTTGAAACAGAAGAGATACGTTGTGCGATAATCAGCTTTGTTGTTTCTGGAATTTGAGTAGTAAAGGAATCTCGTATTTTAGAATCTGTTGCGGTATCAACCGCAGAAGTAGAATCATCTAAAATAAGAATCTTTGGTTTCTTTAATAATGCTCTAGCTATACAAAGACGTTGTTTTTGACCACCAGATACATTTGTACCACCTTGTTCAATGTAGGTATCATATTTGTCAGGAAAGTTTTCAATAAATTCATCAGCGCAAGCAAGCTTACATGCATTAACACATTCTTCGTAGGTGGCATTTTTATCACCCCAACGAAGATTTTCAAGGATTGTCCCACTGAAAAGCACATTCTTTTGAAGTACAACAGCAACCTGGTTTCTTAAGGTTTCAAGGTCATACTTTTTAACATCTATTCCACCAACACTTATTGAACCACCAGTTACATCATATAAACGACTGATTAGGTTAACTAGTGAGGTCTTTGCACTTCCTGTTCCACCGATAATTCCAATAGTTTCTCCTGAATTAATTTTTAGATTAATGTCTTTTAGAACCAGGGCTTCACTATCTAATTTATATGCAAAATCAACATGGTCAAATACAATACTGCCATTAGGTACATTCATAATTGGATTAGTTGGATTAACTAAATCAACTTCTTCATTTAATACTTCTGTAATTCTCTTTGCTGAAGCAACACTAATTGATAGCATTACAAAAATCATTGACAAAATCATTAGACTCATAAGAATATTCATACAGTATGCAAGAAGACTCATCAGATTTCCTGTTGTAAGAGTTGTTCCAACAATCATTTTTGCACCAATCCAACTAATAGAAAGGATACATGCGTATACAGTTATCTGCATCATAGGAGAGTTCACAGCAACAATATTTTCAGCCTTAACAAAAAGCTTATATACATTTTCGGCTGCGGACAAAAAAATACTTTTTTCATGACCTTCTCTAACGTATGCCTTAACAACACGTATTGAGGAAACATTTTCCTGAACAGAAGCATTAAGGTCATCATATTTTTTGAATACATTACTAAAATATTTGGTTGCCTTTAAAATAACTAAAGAAAGAGCACCACCTAAAACTATAACGGCAATTAAATAAACACTTGCAAGCTTTGGGCTAATAAAAAATGACATTGCCATTGCGCAGATAAGTGAAAACGGTGCTCGTATACACATACGTAAAATCATTTGATAAGAGTTTTGAACATTTGTAACATCTGTTGTAAGTCTGGTAACTAGACCTGCAGTTGAGTATTTATCAATATTTTTAAAGGAATAGGTTTGTATTTTTTCAAACATACCCTTTCTAAGGTTTCTGGCAAAACCACAAGATGCCTTTGCACCGTATATACCTCCAAGAAATCCAAACAGAAGTCCTAAAAGTGAGACTGCTATCATAAGTCCACCTATAATATAAATGTGACTAAGATTTCCTTTGTTTACTCCATCATCAATAATAGAAGCCATTAAAAACGGAATCATCGTTTCCATTAATACTTCTAAGACCATAAAAATAGGTGTTGCAATGGAGGATTTTTTAAATTCTTTAATATAAGAAGTTAGAGTTTTAAGCATTTGTTTCCTCCTGGTGTATAATGTATTTAAAGTTGTTTTCAACATTTTCATCTGCATGATGTTCAATAAGGTCTAGGACCTTGTAAAAAGTAGCTATATCACAATCGGGAATATTTCTAAAAAGACTTGAATCAAGCATGTCAATATCTTTGATTATTTGAAGATGAGTATCTATCCCTTTTTGTGTTAAAATTATTTTTTTGAGTCTTGCATCGGAATCCACGGAAATTCTATTAATATATCCTTTTTGCTCCATAGATTTTAAAACACCAGTAGTAGAGGAACGACACATATCAAATTGTTGTTCTATATTTTTCTGATAGATATCTACATTTTGATTATCATAAAGATGTCCTAGTATCCAACCGTTAAGTCTTGTTACCTCACCCATACCTTTTATGGATTCATATGCAATAAATTGTCTCCTTAGCTTTTTTGTAATAGTTCTAATTTTATAGCCAAGATATTCTGTGTGCATATTTTCACCTCCTTTAAAAAGTTTCTAACCGAACTGTTCGTTAACGAACTAATTATACAGATTAATAAACACTTGTCAAGTGTATAGAGGGAAACAATTATAATTTGTATAGAAGGAAACGATAATAATATGTATAGATTAAAATGCGTGTTTATAGTAAAATAGAAACATCAATTACGAATAAAGTGAGGTTTTTATGAGAAAATTTAAATTACATGTAAAACGTGCAGCTGCTTTAGCTTTAGCGGCAGTACTAATATGCTCGGTGGTAGGGTGTGGTAAAAGTGAAAGTGAAGAAATAACAACTCAAGTTAGCGAGCCTGATATTGAATTTGCATCGGTAGTTTATGATGAATCCAAAGGTCTTATGGTTCGTGTAAAGACTGCATTTGAAGGAGAAGCTACTGAAGCTTTCATTGTTAAGGATAGTGAGGGTAATGTTATTATGCTATCTGACGCGAAGGTGGTTATGAATACCAATATTACATTTACACTTGAGCAGCCATTGGATGTTATGAAGGACTACACAATCACATACGGCAATGTTACTGTAGATATAAGCATGCCATATGTATATTCTGAAAGCTTTTTCGAGGAGGAGTATACATATGAAGGTGATGACCTTGGAGCAACTATTGAGGCAGATAAGGTAACCTTTAAGGTTTGGGCACCTATGGCATCTGAAGTTAGTGTAAACACATATGAAAGTGGAACTAAGGGAACAGATGATAAATTACAAACATATCCAATGGAAAAAGACGAAAAGGGAGTGTGGGTTGTTGAGGTAAATGAAAATCTTACCGGAAAGTATTATACATACTCGGTAACCAATAAAAAAGAAACTATTGAAGCATGTGATCCATATGCAAAGTCTACTGGTGTAAATGGTGACAGAGCAATGATTATTGATCTTTCTTTAACAAACCCATCTGGATGGGAAAAAGATAAAAATCCAAACCCAGGAATTAATATAACGGATGCTATTATTTATGAGCTTCATATTAGAGATATTTCATCAGATAAAGCTTCGGGAATAACAAACAAGGGCAAGTACCTTGGACTTACAGAAGCAGGCACAAAAAACACTGCTGGCAAAAGTACAGGACTGGATTATCTAAAAGAGCTAGGAGTAAATTATGTGCATATTATGCCAATGTATGATTATGGTTCTGTAGATGAAACAAAGCTGGATGAAAAACAATATAACTGGGGATATGATCCTGTTAACTACAATGTTCCGGAAGGTTCATATTCAACTGACCCTTACGATGGAGCAGTTCGTGTTAAAGAAGCAAAAGAGATGGTAAAATCATTACATGATAATGGTATTTCAGTTATTATGGATGTTGTATATAATCATGTGTATAATGGAGAGGAGTATTGTTTTAATGAAATAGTTCCAAATTATTTTTCAAGAGTAAGTAATTATCGTGAATTTTCCAATGGTTCAGGCTGTGGAAATGATACAGCCTCAGAACGTAGTATGGTTCGTAAATATATAGTTGATTCTGTAAATTATTGGGCTGATGAATATCATATTGATGGCTTTAGATTTGATCTTGTAGGACTTTTAGATGTTGACACTATGAATGCAGTTATGGAAGAAGTTCACAAAACACATCCTGATGTTATTTTCTATGGAGAAGGCTGGGATATGTCAACAAAAACAACTAAGTCAAAGGTTTTATTAACAACTCAAAAAAATTCTTCTCTCGTTGAAGGCTTTGCATTCTTTAATGATTATTTTAGAGATAATGTAAGAGGTGGAAACGGAGGTACTTCAGCTGGTTATGCAACAGGTAACTTTTCTACAATTGCAGCTGTTAAAAAGATGGTATTAGGACAGACTACATGGGCTGTTAATCCATCACAGGTAGTTAATTATTCTGGATGCCACGATAATAATACACTGTTTGACAAAATTTCTATGAGCAATTCTTCTGCGACATTAGAAGAAAAGGCAAAGATGAATAAATTAGTTGCAGCCATAACGCTTACTTCACAAGGAACACCATTCTTAATGTCAGGAGAAGAACTTCTTCGAACAAAAACCAATGAGGATGGAACATTAAATAGTAATAGCTACAATTCATCAGATTTTGTTAATAGTATTAAATGGGATACAATTAATGAGGAAACTTATTCAAGTGTTCATGATTATTACAAAGGTCTTATTGAATTTAGAAAGGCTCACTCAGGTCTTCGTATGATGACATCTCAAGAGGTAAATGAAAACATAACACTTATGGACAATGTCCCTGAAAATATACTAGCTTACGAGATAAGAGGCGGCTCAAATGGTGAAGCTAGTGATGGAATATTTGTTATTTATAATCCAACAAGTGAGCAGGCAGCTGTATCAATACCACAGGGAGTTTGGACCATTTATATTAATGGAGAAGCTGCAGGAACAACATCCCTTGGAACTGCCACAACATCAGTTAATGTGGAAGCCATGTCAGCTATGGTACTTGTATTAGAACAGTAATGTTGATGATAAAATTGTTATTTGTATTGAAAGTATAGAGGTGTAATATGAAAAGAGTGTTAGCTGTAATAGACATGCAAAAGGATTTTGTTGATGGAGCATTAGGCTCGATGGAATCAACAAAAATCGTTCCAAGTGTTGTATCAAAAATAAAAGAATATATGGAAACAAAGGATACTATTATTTTTACAAAGGATACACATTTTAATAATTATATGGATACTCAGGAAGGAAAAAATCTCCCGGTACCACATTGTATTAAAGGAACAAATGGTCATGAGCTTTGTGATGAAATCAAAAGCCTCAATATAGAAGATAAATGTTTAGTATATGAGAAAAACACATTTGGTTCCATGGAGCTTGCGGCAGATTTAGCACAAGGTAAATACAATGAGTATGATGAAATATGTTTAATTGGTCTTTGCACTGATATTTGTGTTATTTCAAATGCTATGTTGTTTAAGACATATTTACTTGAAACACCAATAGTAGTTGATAGTAATGCCTGCGCAGGAGCTACGATAGAAGGACATCAAAATGCTTTAGCTGCCATGAAGTGCTGTCAGATTAAGATAGTTTAATAAAAAGGAAACCGTCACAATGGTTAGAGTGTTATTCTAACTTTTATGACGGTTTTATTATTAAACTTATTAAACTTAGTAACATTATTAAACTTAGTAACATTATTAAACTTA
>CAZNKR010000035.1:11689-16674 GCA_964573715.1 uncultured Roseburia sp.
ATTAAACTTATTAAACTTAGTAACATTATTAAACTTAGTAACATTATTAAACTTATTAACATTATTAAACTTAGTAACATTATTAATCTTATAAACATTATTAACATTATTAATCTAGATAATGTGCTTTTATAATATCTAGTATTGCCCTATTAAGGTAAGGTCGAAGCTCTTCTAAACTTACAGGCTCGCTGTATAGTATTGTACTATAACAGGTTGAACTTACTAATTCAATAATCATAAATAGCATTAATTCTGGATCTTTAATTTCGTGTTCAGATTCCTTAAGAAGGGTTTTGTATATTTCTAAAAAATTCACATCATTAGAATTCTCTGCTGACATTAAAGCTTTTTTGAAAAATCCCCAGCTTAAGTTTTTTGAAATAAAGTTAAGTAGAATTTTGTCTTGGGCAAGGTTTTCTACTATATGATTAATAACAAAGACTATTTTATCTTCCATATTATTAAAATTCTGCTCTAACATAGAAGTGTGGGCAGACATAAATAATTGACTGGATTTGTGAGAAATTAGTAAATTTCTAATATCATATTTATCTCTAAAATATAAGTAAAAGGTTCCTTTAGCAACTCCTGCTTTATTTACTATATCAGAAATAGAAGTGTCGTTAATTCCTTTAGAAGTAAATAAATCAAAGGCGGTGTTAAGTAAAGCTTCTTTTTTTAGCTTTTTATTATTTTCTACCTTGCTCATAGGTTTCTCCTTTTTAGTAAATGCATCTACAAAAAATTTATTCATAAGATATATTTTACCATGAATTGTCATACATTGTATACCAACAAGATATTTTTAACACAAAAATGACCTATAGTCAATATTTTATAAAAATTTTATTGACTGTTGGTCATTTCTGTGTTATACCATAGTTGCATTAAATGACCAGTGGTCAATTATTTGTTAATGCAGAACGGAGGAACACCATGATTAAGTTCGGAGAAAAGATAGTAAAATTCAGAATTCCTATTTTAATCCTAAGTTTGTTGCTTCTTATTCCAGCAGCAATTGGATACTTAAACACAGGAGTAAATTATGACCTTTTATCTTATCTTCCAAGTGATATTGAAACAATGGAAGGACAGGACATATTGGTCGACCAGTTTGGAACTGGTGCTTATTCATTTTTAATTGTAGAAAACATGGAGAACAAAGATGTTTCAGCATTAAAATCAAAACTTGAGGATGTTGAACATGTAGAAAAAATTCTTTGGTATGATTCAGTAGCTGATATTGAGATACCAATAGATATGCTCCCAGATAAAGTTGTGAAGGCGTTTAATTCAGACGATAGCACAATGATGATGATTATTTTTGATGATACTACATCATCAAATGGTACAATGGATGCAATTAACGAGATAAGAGATATTTGTGATGATCAATGTTATTTATGTGGTATGTCACCAATTGTTACAGATACCAAAAAACTTGTTGAGCAGGAAACACCAATATATGTTGGAATTGCAGTATTGTGTGCGGTAATCGTCCTAATGATTACAATGGATAGCTTTTTACTTCCATTATTCTTTCTATTAAGTATTGGTATCTCAATTGTTTACAATTTAGGAACAAATATTTTCTTAGGTGAAATATCATATGTTACCAAAGCATTAAGTGCTGTTTTACAGTTAGGTGTAACAATGGATTACGCAATTTTCTTATGGCACAGCTATAAGGAAGAAAAAGAAAATAAATTTGATAAATGCGAAGCAATGGCCCATGCAATTGCAAAGACAGTTACATCAGTTGTGGGTAGCTCAGTAACAACAGTTGCTGGTTTCATAGCATTAATGTTTATGAGCTTCACTTTAGGTGCAGATTTAGGTAGTGTTATGGCAAAGGGTGTTGTATTTGGTGTTATTTGCTGTATAACAGTTCTTCCATCATTAATACTTATGTTTGACCGTGCCATCGAGAAAACTTCTCACAAGGCATTATTACCAAAGTTTGATAGATTATCAAATTTCGTTACAAAACATTACATAATCTTCATAGTATTATTTGTTGTTATTCTTATTCCAGCAATTTGGGGTAATAACCATACTCCAGTATATTACAATTTGGATTCAACACTTCCAAAGGATTTGCAGTCAGTCATTGCAAATACAAAACTGGATGAAGAATATGATATGAACTCAACAAGTATGGTTCTTGTTAAATCAGATACATCTTCTACAGACGTTATTAAGATGTGCGATGAAATTCAGGATTTGCCAGGAATAATAACAGTACTTGGCTTAGACAACATCATAGGAACAGCACTTCCTGAGGATATGGTACCTCAAAGTATTAGAGATCTTGTATCAAGCGATGAATATAAAATGCTTGTTGTTATGAGTGAATACAAAGTAGCAAGTGATGATGTAAATAATCAGTGTAATTCAATTTCAGATATTATTAAGAAGTATGACAAAGATGGTATGCTCGTTGGTGAAGCTGCTTGTACAAAAGATTTGATTCAAATTACAGATACAGATTTTAAGGTAGTAAGTGCAATATCAATTATAGCAATATTCATAATCATTGCTTTAGTATTTAAATCAATTTCATTACCAGTCATTCTAGTGGCAGTTATTGAATTTGCAATCTTTATTAATATGGGTGTTCCATACTATACAAATACTGAAGTTCCATTCATTGCCTCAGTTGTAATCGGAACTATACAGTTAGGTGCAACTGTTGATTATGCAATTTTAATGACAACAAGATATAAGATGGAAAGATCTAGCGGATCAAGTAAAAAAGCAGCTATAACAAGTGCTCACAAGACATCAATCCAGTCAGTAATTGTCAGCGCATTAAGCTTCTTTGCAGCAACCTTTGGTGTAGGTATTTATTCAAATATTGATATGATAAGTTCTCTTTGCTCATTAATGGCAAGAGGTGCAATAATCAGTATGTTTGTAGTAATTTTCGTTTTACCATCAATGTTTATGCTGTTTGATAAAATAATTGTTAAAACAAGTTGTGGATTTAAGTTAACTAGCAACAAGTCAGAGAATAACTAGGAGGTATTGCTATGAGAGATTTAAGAAAAATCGGAAAAAAGGCTGCAGCCGTATTATTGGTTACTACAATGTCGGTTTCATTATGCGCTTGCGGTGCTTCAAATGATGATAAAAAAACAAATGATGATACAAATAAACAGGTAGCAGAGGAAATAACTGCTACAGGTGAAGGATACGGAACAAAATATGAAACGGTATATGTAACAACAGATGGTGCTGGTGCAGTTTCTAATGTTGAAGTAGTTAACTGGCTTAAAAATTTAGACGGAGTTAAAAGTCTTAAAGATGTTACTTTACTTGAAAATATTATAAATGTTAAAGGAAATGAAGAGTATAATGTTGCAAATGGTGAAGTTACATTTGAAACAAACGGAAAAGACATTTATTACCAAGGAACCTTTGATGCATCAGCACTTCCTATTACAATGGAAATAACATATAAGCTTGATGGAAAAGAAATCACAGCTGACGAACTTGTTGGCAAGAGTGGTAAACTTGAAATGTCAGTAAAGTTTAATTCAGTTAAAAAGGTTACAATTAATGTAGATGGAGAAGACAAAGAAGTTTATGTACCATTTATTGCAGTAACAGGAGCTATGCTTGACACAGGAGTATTTTCAAATGTTACTATAGATCACGGTAAAGTTGTTTCTAACGGTCAGTATCAAGTAGCTGTAGGAATAGGTCTTGCAGGTGTAGAAGAGAATTTCAACACAAAAGATATAGACATGGATGTAAATGAATATACAATCACTGCAGATGTAACAAACTATACATCACAATACATGATGACCTTTGTAACAAACTCAATGTTAGACGACATAGATGTTTCAGAGGCAAATACCTTAGATGATATTTTCATGAATGTAACAAAGCTTTCAAATGCAGCTAACGAGTTACTTGCTGGAACAGATGAACTTGCAACTTCAGTATCAAAGATTGTAGAAGCATCAAGCGGTTTAGTACCAGCTGTACAGGAGCTTAATGCGGCATCTGGTAAGTTAACAGACGCTTCTTTAGAAATAGCTACAAAGTCATCAGCATTGTCTACTGGATTAACAAAGATTAATGGTGGTGTAAACGAAATTAATACAAATATGGAAAAATTAGTTACAGGTGTAAATGACCTAAAGACAGGTACAAATACTTTATACAACGGCTTAAAGCTTATGCAGACAAAATTAACAGCAGTACAAACTGAACTAACAAATGCAAGAACAACATATAATCAAAGTGTAACAGCTAATAAAGACCTTATTGATACAGTTAATGCAGCAGTAGCATCTGGTACATATACATTGGCTCAAGTAGCGGCTTCAAAAGGAATGACTGAAACAGCTTTACTTACATCAATTGAACAATATTATCAAGCTGTAGGCGCTGTTGCTGCATTAGATACTGTAATTGCAAAATTTACAGCTAAGGACCCTACTACAAACCTTACACTTACACAGAGTGTTTCAGCTTTAGTTACTGGTGGAAATACAGTAAATCAAAGTATGGCAACACTTTATACAAAAGCAAATCAATTATATACAGAAGGAACAAAAGTACTTTTAGAATCAACAACAACAGCAGCAAATGGAGCATCAGCTCTTGCAGCAGGTTGTGCAGAATACAACGGAAAGATGAATGAATTTAATACCGGATTATCTAAACTAAATGATAAAGTACCTACACTTGTAGATACACTTGGTCTACTCGAAGCAGGAACAAATAAACTTGATGAAGGAATGAATCAGTTCGTTAATGAAGGAATTAACAAGATCGCATCATTAATAGATGATGGTGAAGAGGAAGAAGTAAAAACACTTAAAGCTGTAATAATGGCTGGAAGTCAATATACTTCAATTTCAGGAACAGCTGATAAGCAGTCATCAGAAGTTAAGTTTGTGATTAAGACAAATTAAACCAAATAAAATACGGATTCCCACTAATAGATTGTTAGTTAAACCAAATAA
>CAZNKR010000036.1:0-7816 GCA_964573715.1 uncultured Roseburia sp.
TAAGATTGTATTCTGCATTACCAACTGTTCCGATTGTTGCACGGCAGTTGATTGGAACCATTCTCATTTCACCTGATGGAAGTCTAAGTGTTGCGTATTTGCCTTCTTTTGCCATAAGCTGAGCACTTGCGCCTGCTGTACGAACAAGCTGTCCGCCTCTGCCTGCATAAAGCTCAATGTTATGAACGCTTGTACCTACAGGAATCTCTGAAAGAGGTAAGCAGTTACCTACTCTTACTTCAGCCTCAGGTCCATTCATAACCTTCATGCCATCTGTAAGTCCCTGTGGAGCAAGGATATATGACTTCTCGCCATCTGCATAGCAGATTAATGCGATGTTTGCTGTTCTGTTTGGATCGTACTCGATTCCAACTACTGTTGCAGGAATTCCATCCTTATTTCTCTTGAAATCAATAAGTCTGTATTTCTGTCTGTTTCCACCACCCTGATGTCTTACAGTGATCTTACCCTGATTGTTACGTCCTGCATTGTTTTTCTTAGATGCAAGAAGTGACTTTTCAGGAGTCTTCTTTGTGATCTCTGCGAAATCAGAACCAGTCATGTTTCTTCTGGAAGGTGTATATGGGTTGTATGATTTAATTCCCATTTTCTTTCTCCTTTCGATGTCTCTTTGTGACTTATCAACGCCGCCTGGCGTTCTATTCTAAATTCACAATTCAGTGTTCCACCGTCTTATGAATTCATCTGCCGCAATATTTTCATCACCTTTTCTACGGCAGCATCTGATTAAAGACCTGCGAAGATTTCAATATCTGCGCTTTCAGCTGTAAGCTGAACAACAGCCTTCTTAGTAGCAGATGTCTTACCTGATGTAGCGCCTCTTCTACGAGTCTTGCCATCAAGATTAGAAGTGTTAACCTTGGAAACCTTAACTCCGTCAAACATCTTCTCAACTGCTTCTTTAATCTGAGTTTTGTTAGCTTCTGGATGTACAAGGAATGTGTATTTCTTTGCACCCATGTCAGCCATACTTCTCTCAGTAATAACAGGTTTAAGAATTACATCGTAATACTGTACGTTTGCCATTATGCATACACCTCCTCGATTGTTGCTACTGCATCCTTTGTTACAATCAGTCTGTCATATTTAAGAATGTCATAAACATTGATTGTGTTAGTTAATGCTGTCTTAACATCTGGAATATTTCTTGCTGATAATACAACGTTCTTGTCGTTATCATTAAGAACTACTAATGCTTTGCTAACCTTAAGGTTATCTAAAACAGCTGTCATGTTCTTAGTCTTAATTTCGTTAAAGCTAAGACCCTCAACTACTATCATCTTCTCCTCAGCTACCTTTGAGGTAAGAACTGATTTAAGTGCAAGATTCTTTTCTTTCTTATTCATCTTGAAAGAATAATCTCTTGGCTTTGGTGCGAATACAACGCCACCGCCTGTCCACTGTGGAGATCTTGTTGAACCCTGTCTTGCATGACCTGTTCCCTTCTGTCTCCATGGCTTTCTTCCGCCACCGCTGACTTCTGAACGAGTCTTAGCACTCTGAGTTCCCTGTCTGTTATTAGCAAGCTGGCTTAAAACTGCCATGTGTACTAAGTGCTCATTAACCTCAACACCAAATACTGCATCATTAAGTTCCATATCGCCAACTTTATTGCCGTCAATATTGTAAACAGATACTTTTGCCATCTGTGTGTTCCTCCTTCCTGAAAATCAGTCTTATTTAACTGACTTTACTGACTCTTTCAATGTTACTAAAGATTTCTTAGGTCCTGGTACAGCGCCCTTTACTAAGATTAAATTGTTGTCAACATCTACTTTTACGACTTCGAGATTCTGAATTGTAATCTTCTTAGCTCCCATATGGCCAGGCATTCCTTTTCCTTTGAATACACGGCTAGGATCTGATGAAGAACCATTAGAACCCTGATGACGATGGAATTTAGAACCATGAGCCATAGGTCCTCTTGACTGACCAAATCTCTTAATTGCGCCCTGGAATCCTTTTCCCTTTGCAATTGCTGTTGCGTCTACTTTGTCGCCAGCTGCAAAGATATCAGCTTTGATTTCATCTTTAACCGAATAATCCTCAGCGTTCTCAAACTTGAATTCTCTTACATATCTCTTGTAAGAAACTCCTGCCTTGTCAAAGTGTCCTTTAACTGCTTTGTTTACTAACTTTTCTCTTTTATCAGAAAAGCCAACCTGTACTGCCTTGTATCCATCGTTCTCAACTGTCTTAATCTGAGTTACGACACATGGTCCAGCCTGAAGTACAGTTACTGGTGTTAATGCACCATCTTCATTGAAGATTTGAGTCATTCCGACTTTTGTTGCTAAAATAGCTTTCTTCATTTTGTTACCTCCTGTTTAGTCTACAGCGGTTTTCCCAGTTTCCTGCGAAAACATCCTAGAACAGTCCAATATAAGTGGAACACTATATTACAATATGTTGATTCCGTTTGGAATTTGGAAGTGTTACTTCTATATTTAACCTTTAGGATTTTCTTGCTTGATTTGATGAATTATTTGTTTTTCATCTTGATGTCGATATATACACCTGCTGGCATTTCTAATCTAGATAATGCGTCTACAGTTTTCTGAGATGGTGTGATGATATCGATGAGTCTCTTATGAGTTCTCTGTTCGAACTGTTCTCTAGAATCTTTGTACTTGTGTACAGCTCTAAGAATAGTTACTACTTCCTTCTTTGTTGGAAGTGGTACTGGTCCGCTAACCTGTGCACCTGTCTTCTTAACAGTTTCGATAATTTTTCCAGCTGACTGATCGATTAACTGATGATCATAAGCCTTCAATGTGATTCTCATTACTTGACTTGCCATAAAAAAAGTCGCCTCCTTTTCGCACTTTTAACTAAGTACAACAAGCGGTGACTGTACACTCTTCCGTGTGTGTCGTAATTATTTACAACATCTACACGTTGTTTCCGTACTAGTACGGACATGTGGTTTGTACAGTGACTTGTCGCCAGTTTCCTAACTTGACATTCGCTCCACGGAAAACCTGCTTTTTTTCAAGCAGCAACCTCTCGCTTCTACGCTATCAATGTCACAGCATTGAGTAGTTTACACTATATTACAAGCAAATGCAAGCTTTTTTTATTTATTTTTTGCTTGATTCTTAATTTCCTTTTTTCATAATCTTTGATGATATATCTGAAACAAAAGGAACTGTTAATATTACACCCATAGTACCAGCAATACCTCTTAATATTTCTATTACAATAGAATAGGTATTAATTACTTGAAGATAAGGAAATGCATATGCATATATTACTACCATTGTATTTACCGAATTGCCAATGAAAGCTAGTATCAACGTATTCGACATTGTTCCTATCATATCTCTGCCTACTGATATTCCTGATTTAAACAAATCCTTGCTAGTAAGCTTTGTATCTATTTGATTAACTTCATTTATTGTAGATGACACAGACATGGCCACATCCATTACTGCTCCTAGTGATGCCATCAATATACCTGAAAACAATAATCCACCAATATCAAGCTTGGAATTTTGCCCAACATAAATTAGTGTCTCAATATTCTCTACATTATACCCTGATATGTGCGCCAGCTTTCCAAATATTATTGCAATCATTCCTGCTATTACTATTCCTCAAATCGTTCCTAGAATGGCGCAAATTGTTTTTTTACTAAAGTCACCAATAAGTATCATTGAAATAATTACTATTAATATAGAAGAAACTACTGCAGCCAAGAATGGATTTACCCCTATATACATTAATGGAATATACATATTCATTATTACCACAAATGTAAATATCAATGCAATTATGGAATTAATTCCTTTCTTTCCACCCACTAACCAAATACATATAAGAAACAATCCAATTAAAATGTAAAGCACCATACCCCTATCATATCCATATACACTTCTGGAAATATTACCATCATATTCGCTTATTCTTACGATAACCTTTGTACCCACCACACAATTAGCACCATATAAAAAACTTACTACCAGATGCCGACCCAGCTGCAATATACAGCGTTCCCTCCGGATTTGTAGCAATATTATTTGAACCATCATAATCAATGGCTGTACCATCAATAATCTGGTAGCTTCTAGCGTATGAATGATCATGTCCAGTTAAGCATACATCAATTTTAAATTCATCTATAAATGGAGCAAATAAAATTCTTAGATTTGCACCGTTAATATCTGAATGTGGAGATCCAGAGCCATAAATATCATGATGTAACATAACTATTTTCCATTTCGCATTTTCATTACTTACAACGGCCTTTTCCATAAGTTCTCTATGTTCTTCAACATTACGATTATTACTATTCAAACTAATAACCAGGTTATCACCATTGCTAAAATAATAATCACCACCTTATGTTGTAGAGCCTAAATCATCATCGGAGTTTGGATTGTTATAGTGTAGTGAATAATCATCACCCTTGCTTTCATGATTACCAATAGTGGTTGCCACTGGTACGCTTCTTAAGGCAACAGGATATAAATAACCAGCGTATTCCGATTCTCTTATGCTGCTTCCATTTCCGTCTGGTGTAGAATAATCAATTTGGTCCCCAGCTGAAAGAATAAATGCCGCATTAGGAGCTGTTTCAATCGCTTTTGTCAATGTTTTATTCCAGTTATATGTATCTACGGCAATGTTTGTATCATCATCAATTCCCTGTCCAGTACTTCCTGATGCACCAATCTGTGGATCACCAACTAAGATTACATCATAGGAATCTGATGATTTAGATTTGTATGTATAGACATCTGACCATGTGGTACCATTATCTGAAGAATACTGATAATAATATGTAGTGTTAGGTTGAATGTCGCCAACAATACTAACCTTGTTTGAGATTGTGTAATTTGTTCCTGCAACATTGGTTTTATCAATTGTAATAGACGTTCCATCGTAAGTATTTGCACTTGTCATTTGCTCATTATTACTCAATTTAACAACTGCTGTTGTTGAGCTCTCAGAATACCAAGCAAAGTTTAAATCATTTTCTGTTGCTCCTGGGGTCAATAGGATTTTTCCTGAATTATTTTTCTACGTTTCCCATGTGTTAGTCTTCCATGTTTGATAAGAACTAGTTCCCTGTGTATCAGTAATTAATGTACTTGACTGACTAGTTTCTCCATAACCAAATACCTGTGGGATAGTAATTGCACTAATCATCGCTGCAGCCATAGTCATTGCTGCAATTTTTTTAATATTTTTTCTCATATATTTCTCCTTTCGTACAAGGTACATTCATAAAATATCAAATAATTGTTAATCAAAGATATGGCCTTCGTTAAGACATTGTTATGATTTTTTCTTCTATGTTGGAATAATTTTACTTTTATAGGTAATCTTTTATTACTTTATTTCCAAATTTAATTTTACAAAAGAGAAAAAAACTCTTTATTTTATTTAAAATTTAGTATATAATGCTCTTATAAGAATGATCGGAGGACAAACATAGTGATGCATTTGTATCCTATTATATTTTAGTAGGCTGTTAAAGGTTTGTACTTACAATAATTATTAATGTTAGGAGAAGATACCATGAAAAAGAAAGCGCAAAAAATTACTACATTACTCTTGGCATGTGTGCTTGTTTTTAGTTCACTTACCGGATGTACTTCAGGGGGTGAAGCGTCCTCTGCAGCAGTTAAACCAAAATTAATCAATGCACTTAATTCAAAAGATTATAAGACATATTTAGATTTAGCTTATCCACCTTATAGAGCTGATATAGAAGCCGAAAAAGAAAAGCTTGGATATTCTGATGAAGAATATATGCAATACTTACAAGACAAATACTTCCCATCAGATGAAACAAATATGATTTCTGAATCAGCTACATCATTTTCAGATTCAAAAGATTTTGATGCCACTCAGCTTGCTTGGATCAATGATCAATACATATACTATGATGATTATATGGAAATCACTAGTGCACAAAATGTTACAATTTTAGTAAGAGATCAGAAATATTCCGATACAAATGCTCCAGCATTTTATGAAATGGATATTATGATTGTTGCTTCAGAAGGCACATATTTCTTTGCATATTTCACTATTTCCGACACACCTTTTGAGAAGGACTCTTCTACAGAATCCGAATAACTAAATAAACAATAATAATAATAAATACTTTCATAAGATATTATATTACAACTTATGAAAGTATTTTTTTATTGGTATATTTTATTGGTAAATTTTATTACCGCATTTTATTGGTATTTAATTTTAGTTAGACGACCATCTTCCTGATGCGCCGCAAGGTAGAATTAAGCCGGAATTTTTAACGGGTAATCCGATTTCTTCGGCTTCAACTTTACCGCCCCATTTTTTCTTTACAATTTCTGTAGAAATCATATAGTTCAAAACCGATGGTGCTAGCCCCGTTGTATATGAATTAATAAGGAAAAATATGGCATCATCTGAAAGTATTTGGGTACACAATTGAACAAAACTGTGTATAGAATCTTCAATTTTCCATATTTCGCCCTTTGGTCCTCTTCCATAAGAAGGAGGGTCCATAATTATTCCATCATATTTGTTTCCACGTCGAATTTCACGCTCTACAAATTTTACACAATCATCAACTAACCATCTTATTGATGATTCTTCAAGGCCAGAAGATTTAGCATTTTCCTTCGCCCAAGCTACCATTCCCTTTGAAGCATCAACATGAGTAACATTTGCTCCAGCTGCTGCCGCTGCTAATGTAGCCCCTCCTGTATATGCAAACAAGTTAAGTACCTTTACTGGTCTTTTTGCAGCTTTGATTTTTTCAGAAAACCAATCCCAATTGGTTGCTTGCTCAGGAAATAATCCTGTGTGTTTAAAGCTAAATGGCTTTAAATTAAATTTTAATGTTTTATAATCAATAGTCCACTGCTTTGGTAAGTCAAAAAATTCCCATTCTCCACCGCCCTTTTGTGAACGATGGTAATGGGCATTCATTTTTTTCCAACCTCTATCAGTCTTAGGTGTGTTCCAAATAACTTGTGGATCAGGGCGAACCAATGTATAATCGCCCCACCTTTCAAGCTTTTCACCTTGTGAACAATCAATTACTTCGTAATCTTTCCAATTGTTCGCAATCCACATTATTTAGTCCTCATCAATTGGATACCAAGTATCTACAGATACATCAATAATATACCAATCTCCGCCTGCTTTTACAACAGTTGCTTCAAATTCATATGTTGCTGTATCGTCTTCAGTCTTGATTTTAACAGTTCCTTCTACCTCAGCCATCTTTTCAATTTTAATATATGAATCATATGACTTAAGCATAGAGTTTGCTTCTGATATTTCACTTGAACTTGCATTGCTTTTTTCTGTAACTTTTACATTACTAAATGTTACTTTACCATCATCTGGATTTGCTGCCTGAACGAATTTGTCAATAAATTCTGATTTTGAGTATAATTCTTCATCAAATGTTTCTTCGATGAATGCTGGATACATAATATCTTCAAAATCTCCAAAATCCTTATTGTTTAAAGCTTCAAAATAAGCATTAACTGCGCCTTCAGGTGTGCTTGCTCCACCACCACTACATGCAAAAACTAAAACAACAACAAGAATAATAACTGCTATCAAAGCTGCCACTCCAATACCTATAAATAAAGGAGTTTTACTTTTCTTATTCTTAGGAGCAGGTGTCATCATCGGACCCCACTGCTGAGCAGGCTGTATTGGTGTACCCTGTGGCATTGGATTATACTGTGGTGCTACTGGTGCTGCCTGAGCAAATGGATCTGCCGCTGGTGCTACTGGTGCTGCCTGAGCAAATGGATCTGCCGCTGGTGCTACTGGTGCT
>CAZNKR010000036.1:7916-9356 GCA_964573715.1 uncultured Roseburia sp.
GCCTGAGCAAATGGATCTGCTGCTGGTGCTGCAGTTTCAACTACTGGTGCTGCTGGTGTAGCCACCTCAACTGGTGTTCCACATACTCCACAGAATTTTGCGTTATCTTTTAACTGTGATCCGCATTTTTTACAAAACATACATTTCCTCCATTTCTAACTTATTCTACATATCCGTAGAAATAACAATCTGCAGCATAATATTTTGAACCTGCCTTTAATATAGTCAAATCAACTATTATTGTTTTCTCTGTTCCATCTATTTTGTATGTTACATCTCCTGTTGCTAAGATACCAGATTCTGCTGTATCTCCAACATTTACCTGTTCTATTACCATATTATACGATGATAATTCTTCTGAATCAAGATCTTCAATAGAATAATCAAAGTCAACATATTCAGCTTTTGCTTTTATATCATCAAAAATCTGACCCATTACTTCATCTTCTGAAAGATAATCTGAAGCTATGAAATATTCATAGTAAGCACCCATTGCTGGAACAAATGTGTACTTAGCTGTTTCATAATCAAGTGATAAATATGCTGCCATTGCCTTATCTACTAATTCTTCGTATGTATCAAAACCACATCCTGATAATTCATATGTTGTTAAATCAATATCACCAAGTGGGAAATCACCATCATCAATATCTTCGTAATCATCTTCGTCATCCGATGTTAAATTGTATCTTTCATCAAAAGCATCGTCATCATCACCGCTATATGTATAGTCGTAATCTGTAAATGAATACTGATCAATATATAAATCTACAAGCTTCCATGTATTGTCAACAAGAGCAATATCAATTGTAAATTCAAATGATGCAGTTCTTGTATCAGATGTAAGATTGATAACGCCATCATATTCATGCATTTCTGTTATAAGTTTTTCATCAAAAGAGTACTCATCACCATAAAACTCAATTAAAAAGTTTTCTGAATATCCAGCTTCTTCGATCTCAGAGATCTTTGCTTGTTGAATTTCTCCAAAAATGCTATTTATTTCTGACATGTAATCCATTGCTTCTTCATCTGTATAGTAATCGTCATCATAATATGAAAAATCGTTTTCATAAGCTTCTGGAATCCATAATGCCTTGAAAGAATCTATATCATCTGCCTTTACTGCGTCAAAATACTCAGAAATCAAGCTTGATACTGCTTCTTCTGGAGTAACATCTTTGCTTAAATTTTCCTCAACTGTTGTTGTTTCTTCCTTAGAAGTAGTTTTATTTTCTTTATCCTTATCCTTATCTGAAGAGAAAAGTAAAACAATTACTAAAATTATTGCAACTATTAAAACAACACCACCAACAATTAATCCTATTATAAGTGGTTTTTTACTTTTCTTTGCTGGCTCCATAAGTGGACTCCACTGCCCATTAGGCTGTACTGGTGCTGCGTATGGATCTGCATTCACTGGTGCCTGTGGCTGTACTG
>CAZNKR010000036.1:9456-16629 GCA_964573715.1 uncultured Roseburia sp.
GCTGTACTGGTGCTGCGTATGGATCTGCATTCACTGGTGCCTGTGGCTGTACTGGCGCTGCGTATGGATCTGCATTCACTGGTGCCTGTGGCTGTACTGGTGCTGCGTATGGGTCTGCATTCACTGGTGCCTGTGGCTGCACTGGTGCTTCGTATGGATCTGCATTCACTGGTGCCTGTGGCTGTACTGGCTGTGTATATGGATTGGCACTTACTGGTACCGCTCCTGTTGTATATGGGTTAGCATTTACTGGTGCTTGTGGCTGTGCCACTGGTGTTCCACAGTTAGGACAAAACATTGCTCCATTATCCAACTGTGTTCCGCAATTATTACAAAACATAATCTTCCTCCATAATTTACTTTATCATCTTGCCTAATTATTAATATTATGCAAGTCATACCATATTAATAATACATTTAGTAACTTTAATTGTCAACCAATTCTAACTATAGAACATCCCCCTAAATGAGGTAAATTAAAAGAAAATCAGGTTGTTGTTAATTGAATTAACAGCAACCTGACAATTTTTAATCTATTTAATATAATTAATCATAATAATCCATTGTATTAACAATTTTCAATATATTTGTTTCTTCACCTTTAAGGGTAACATCTTCAAAATAAATAACCTTTTTTCCATCGCTATACAAATATGCATTAATATAATATCCGTCAGCAATGCTACAATCCTCATATTCATATCTATTAAACTCGTAGCCCATAAATGATTCATATTTGCTAAATGTGTATTCTGTTCCATACACCGATTCTATTTGGCCTTCAAACTCATCATATATTGCTTGTGGTTCATAAGAATATCCATCTTGATAACTAAAAAAGAAAGATTCAACAACTTCTCCATTAACTTTTCTATTATAGATATTACATTTTTCTTAATATTTGTAAATATCTTTTAGAAAATTAAATTTTATAAAGAACATCATCCCCCCTAATTTAAGTATTTCTTTCTCTTTCCAAATTTTATCCATAAATTCATCTTCAAATCCCCAAATTAACGTTTAGTTTCCTTGAAAAGATGAGCTTTTTCTGATAGAATTTAAGGCAATGCATATATTTGCAAGGAGGGAAAAAAATGGATATTACAAATATCAAAGATCTGTTTAGAAATCAAGCAGATTATATTGGAAAAGAAGTAACTATCGGAGGATGGTTAAGAAGCAATCGTGACTCAAAAACTTTTGGTTTTATGGTTGTCAATGATGGTACTTTCTTTGAGCCATTACAAGTTGTATACAGTGACAGCCTGGATAATTTTTCAGTTATTTCAAAACTTAATGTTGGTGCTGCCGTTATTGTTACTGGTGTGCTAACAGCAACACCTGAAGCTAAACAACCTTTTGAAATTCAAGCTAGTGAAGTTTATGTTGAAGGTGCTTCTGATTCAGATTATCCACTTCAAAAGAAACGCCACTCATTTGAATACTTAAGAACAATCACTCACTTACGTCCTAGAACTAATACTTTCCAGGCTGTTTTTAGAGTTAGATCATTAATCGCTTTTGCTATTCATAAGTTCTTCCAGGAACGTGACTTTGTTTATGTTCACACTCCACTTATTACAGGAAGTGACTGTGAAGGTGCTGGAGAGATGTTCCAAGTTACAACAATGGAATTAAAGAATATTCCACTTACAAAAGAAGGTAAAATTGACTTTAGCAAGGACTTCTTCTCTAAGCCAACTAATCTTACTGTTAGCGGTCAGCTCAATGGTGAAACATATGCTATGGCATTTAAAAACATTTATACCTTCGGTCCAACCTTTAGAGCAGAAAATTCTAATACAACAAGACATGCTGCAGAATTTTGGATGATTGAACCAGAAATCGCATTTGCAGATTTAAAAGATGATATGATTCTTGCTGAGAGCATGATTAAATACATTATTAATTTCGTTCTTGAAAATGCTCCAGAAGAAATGAAATTCTTTAATGATTTCATTGATAAAGGACTAATAGACAGACTCAAAGGTGTTGCAAGTTCAGAATTTGGTCATATCACATATACTGATGCCATAAAGGTATTAGAAGAACATAATGATAAATTTGAATACAAAGTATTTTGGGGTTGCGATTTACAAACAGAGCACGAAAGATTCCTTACTGAAGAAATTTACAAACGCCCTGTATTTGTATCTGATTATCCAAAAGAAATCAAAGCCTTCTACATGAAGCTTAATGAAGATGGTAAAACAGTTGCCGCTATGGACTGTCTTGTTCCTGGCATTGGCGAAATAATTGGTGGTTCACAAAGAGAAGACGATTTTGATATACTTACAAAGCGTATAGAAGAATGTGGATTGAATACCAACGATTATGAATTCTATCTTGATTTAAGAAAATATGGCAGTGCAAGACATGCTGGTTTCGGTTTAGGTTTTGAGCGTTGTGTAATGTATCTTACTGGTATGGGCAATATTCGTGACGTTATTCCATTTCCAAGAACAGTAAATAACTGCGAACTATAATTGGAGGTAAATATGGACAATATTATTATCCCAGCTGATTATGAATCAGCTCTTGGAATAAAAGATACTCAGGTTGCAATAAAGCGTGTAAAGGATTTTTTTGAAAGAGAATTAGCAACTCAGCTTAATCTACAAAGAGTTACTGCTCCCTTATTTGTTACTCCTGAGTCAGGTCTAAATGATAACCTTAACGGAGTTGAACGACCTGTAACCTTTGGTATTAAAGAACAGGAAGATAGAAATGTTGAAATAGTTCATTCCCTTGCCAAATGGAAAAGAATGGCATTACACAGATACGGATTCTCCGATGGAGAGGGTTTATATACTGACATGAATGCTATCCGTAGAGATGAGGATACCGACAATATTCATTCTATTTTTGTGGACCAATGGGATTGGGAAAAGGTTGTTTCCAAAGAAGAACGTAATACTGCGACTCTTAAAGACACAGTTAAATCAGTATATGAAGCTTTAAGAGTAACAGAAAAGTATATGTCAAACAGATATAATTACATCAAATGTATTCTTCCAGAAGAAATCCACTTTATTACATCAGAGGAATTATACAACAAATATCCAGATTCCACCTCTAAAGAGCGTGAATATAAAGAAGCTAAGCAATATGGAGCAATTTTTGTTATGAAAATCGGTGATTTACTTCCTAATGGAGAAAAACATGACGGAAGAGCCCCTGATTATGATGACTGGTCATTAAACGGAGATATCATTGTATATTACCCGGTTCTTGATATTGCATTAGAACTTTCTAGCATGGGAATACGAGTTGATGAAGATGCACTTTATTCACAGCTTGATAAGACTAATTGCATGGATAGATGTAATTTACCATTCCAAAAAGCAATTCTTGATAAAGAACTTCCATATACTATTGGTGGAGGTATAGGTCAATCAAGAATATGTATGTTTTTCCTTAGAAAAGCACACATTGGCGAGGTACAGGTTTCTATCTGGCCAGAATCCATTGAAAACTATGCATCCCAAAACGGAGTTCATTTACTCTAAACAAAAGGCTTTCACCTTATGATTTCTCATAGGGTGAAAGCCTTTTTATTATACTACTAATATTTTAGTAATTCTCTGCCCTTACTTCAAAGTATGACTGTGGGTGATCACATACTGGACAAACCTTTGGAGCTTCTTTTCCAATAACGATATGTCCACAATTTCTACATTCCCACATAGTATCTCCATCCTTTGAAAATACAAGTCCACCTTCAACATTAGCTAAAAGCTTCTTATATCTTTCTTCATGTTCCTTTTCAATAGCTGCTACACCTTCAAACAATCTTGCAATAGCTTCAAATCCTTCTTCTCTTGCTTCTTTGGCAAATGTTGGATACATCTCTGTCCACTCATAATTTTCACCTTCAGCTGCATCCTTTAAGTTTGTCATTGTGTCTGCAATTGAACCGCCATGTAAAAGTTTGAACCAGATTTTTGCATGCTCTTTTTCGTTATTTGCTGTTGCTTCAAACAATGCACCAATCTGCTCATATCCATCTTTTTTTGCCTTGCTAGCATAATAAGTATACTTATTTTTTGCTTCAGATTCACCGGCAAATGCTGCCATTAAGTTTGCTTCTGTTTTTGTTCCTTTAATATTCATGTTGTTACCTCCGTTAAAATATATAATATAATAACTATATTATTCATTAATAAAATAAAAAATATCTTTATTTATCTGTATCATTATAAAAACATCTTAGTTTTCTGATAAAAGTTTATCTGTTTTTAATATATGATTTGTCAACCAGTCAGTTACAAAATTTAATATTGTCCCAACAAACTCTTCTTGATTGTCTTCAAATGCTTCTCTATTTAGCTCCCATTCCTCTACCTGGTTTCTAAATGCATCATGCTGAACCTTTTGCATAAATTTGTTTTTATAATTTATACTATCCATATACTCTTCTTCATTTTGCAAATGAGTCAATGCATATGTTTTAAGTTTGGTAATCGCTGTGATAATATGATCATACTTGTCTGGAATAAGCTCATCATTGTACAAATCCCATATCTCGTCAGCCATTTCAAAAATCTGCTTATGTTCATTATCCACTTGTTCAATACCTGTGTAATATTCTGGTTTCATTTCGTACATAATCATTCTCCTTTGTTTATTTAATAGATTCATATTTGAATTTATTATTAATCTATTTGACAGTTTTATTACTATATTGTCATTTTACCTGTTAAGTAATTCAAGTGATAGATTTTTCATCTGACTTATATTATCTGTATTCATAGTAGATTTTATGCTAACAACATTTTCACAAATCTGTATATTCTTAAGTTTGGAAATTTCTTCTGTCATCTTTTTGGCCGCTAATGGTGCCCAAGATCCGTTTTCAATAATACCAACTTTTCTTGATTGGAAGTTCTTAGCTTTTAAATGATTAATGAAATCCTCCATAACCGGGAACATACCACCATCATATGTAGCGCACGCCAAAACTAGTTTGTCATATTGAAATGCTTTTTCTACCGCAACTGACATATCATCTCTGGCTAAATCAATAACATGAACACATTTATGTCCTTCCTCTGTTAAAATTTCTGCAAATTTCTTTGCTGCTTTACCTGTATTCCCATGGATAGATGCAAATGCAACAACAACGCCTTCGTCTTCCGGCTTATAGCTTGCCCATGTCAGATACTTGTCAATATAGTATCCCAAATCATCACTAAGCACCGGACCATGTAAAGGACAAATTCGAGCTATGTCCAATGTAGCTGCTTTTTTTAGTAATCCAAGTGTTGATGGACCATATTTTCCAACTATATTAATATAATATCTTCGAGCTTCTTCAATCCATTCGCGATTTTCACATAATGCACCAAATGTACCAAAAGCATCCGCAGAAAATAATGTATGTGTATATTGCTCATATGAAACCATAACCTCAGGCCAATGTACCATTGGTGCCATAAAAAACTGTAATGTATGTTTTCCAAGGGATAGTTCTTCCCCTTCCTTTACAGTAATAGTTCTGTCAGTTAAATCCATATCAAAGAACTGTGGTAACATCTGAAATGTTTTTATATTTCCAATTAGCTTCATACATGGATACATTTCACACAATATCTTAATACTTCCCGCGTGGTCCGGTTCTAAATGAGAAATAACCAAATAATCTGGTTTTTTCTCCCCAAGGGTCTTTGACAAATTACTAAGCCATTCCTCAGTTTTTCTACTATCTACGGTATCCATAATAGTAACTTTTTCGTCTAAAATTATGTAGGAATTGTAAGATACACCATAAGGAACCTTGTATTGGCTCTCAAACAAATCTATAGTTGTATCATCAACTCCTACATATGTAATATTATCTGTAATATACATATGTAATTCCACCTTTTATAATAAATTTTTATTGTACATCACTCTTAGAAAAATGCCCCAAGGTTAGATGTAACTAATTCACTAAATAACTATAAGTATCTTAACATATTTTCAATACAATAACAATAATGATTATTGTTAATTAATTATCTATTCAAAATTTTAATAATAAATTTTTAATAAAAAAAGCGCAGCTTCCGTATTGGCATCCTGACTTCGTCAGTCTGCATGCGGGCATTCTCGTCGGACCGTTCCTCTAAAGCTTTCGCATTGGCATCCTGACTTCGTCAGTCTGCATGCGGGCATTCGTAAAATGCCCGCATTATAATAAAAAGAGCCTTGTGACTTTTCATGCAAGCATGAAGTCACAAGACTCTTTTATTATAATACGTTCGCTTTATTCAAAGCTTTCGCAATCATTACTGGATGATTGTAGCAACCTTACCAGAACCTACTGTACGTCCACCTTCACGCCGTCAATGGATTATAATTCTCGTGTTTCCATTTGATAAATATGCGTTTTTAGGTCGTATTCTCGATGTTTTTATTTATTGTAATCATATTTGATTAGCCTCAAACATATTTAATCAACATAATAATTCCATGATTTCTTTTTTTCTAAAAATGAAGAAAACAACAATAGGTAAAGCAATAAACAAACCAATGACGTAGAGAGTTAACAATGTATTTTCTAGGTTCATTTTTGCAAACGGCATAAATACCCGCTCTATAACAAAGGCAAAAATTGATGAAATAGCAGCTGATTCTAATATTCTTCTCCAATGTTCCCTATTTTTATCTTACTCACAAATCGTGCTGACGACTTGCCAAATATCCATATCATAAAAAGCAATATTAAAAGCCCCAAAATAGCTGAAGCCCACATTGTATCTATATATAGGCTAACGGCATCTAATACAAGAGAAAAAAGTCACTGTCCAAGCGACGATTCCTATTTTTATAGAATTTAATTCCTACTGTCTATTATTTTCATCTTTTTCTCGTTTTGTTTTTGCAACTTTCGTCATCACATCTCCTCTATCGGCGATGGTTCATTACATCCATACGCACCATCAGGGCAAAGCTGTCCGCAAGCAATACAATCACCTTCGCGTTGCTCATATTCTTCCACCGCAACTTTTTCTCCACAATGTGGACAAGTATCTCCCTGATAATAATGACCATTCTTACACTTTGATATCTTCTTTTCCACACATTTTTCCTCTCTTATTTTGCTATACGTTGGAATCCGAACTTTGCATAATGAGCTGTTACTTTTTCAAAAAATTCGGGACCACTTGAACAGCTGTCTCCAACTTCTTC
>CAZNKR010000037.1:0-7396 GCA_964573715.1 uncultured Roseburia sp.
GAATCCTACGCTAAATGTGCGAGGATAACATTAATACGCAGACTACTCAAAAAAGAACACATATTTGTGTTCTTTTTTTGTTAAAGCTTATATTTAATCTAGTTTCTAAATTTAATAGTACCTTGAAGCCAAATAGTACCTTTAAATCGTCGTCCAATTGCAGGCTCGCCAGTTAAATCACATGAATTAATAACGGTGTCAATCAATACTCCGTAATAATCTAAAGTAAGCTTATAAATTAATTCGCCAGTGATAGTATTTTTAGAAGGAATGATATCTACAATGTCCGCTATAATGGTGTATAAATCGCTTTCTAGACCATAAGGCATAAATGATGATTCAACAATAGTGAAAACATCTTCTCTTAAAATACGTTTAGAAAGCTTTGCGTATGTATCCATGTCCTCAAAGGTTAAACTTTCTATTGCATTTTCATCACCGTTTCTTGCAGCAGCCAGTAAGGAAGCTCTTTTTTTAACCTTCATCTGCCTTTTTTCCTTATCCCCAGGGGAACTTGTTACGGGTAGTAGAATAGTTCCAGTACATGACAATGCTGAAAATGCTAAGGAGTAATTAGGAGTTCCTTCAATATCACGATAGAGAAAATTTACATATTCAATAGGATTAAGTAGGTGAAAAATAATAGATACACCAATACGTAAGTCCTCACAGGAAGCAATAAATGAGAAATCACGATATCTTTTTTCAATACAAAGATCCGATGGCGCAAAGAAATGGGTACCATTAACAAAGGGAACATAACTATCTATGTCATAGTCAAAGTCTTCGGACTCTGTTCCGTAAAATTTAATACCAAATCCATTGCCATAAGAGTGCTTGAATTCATATATTTTGCCGTCTTCTTCACTAGAAATGTAATCCATAGTTTCTGGATAAATAGAAGCTGCGGCAATAATATCGTGCATTGATTTTTTAGTTGTATATTTGCTAAAGCCAATGGCTCGTAAGAAAGTATTCATAAAACTCCTTTTAAATAAAAGCAATGTAAGTCACATTAATAAGATAAATTCTATTGATATATGGGGGAAAAGTCAAGTAAATAATATAGGAAATCAGCATTATAAATAACATAGGACCTTAGCATTGAAATTAACAGTCATTCAATATTTATAAAATTCTATAATAAAAATATCCACACCCCAAGAATTTATGATAACATACTAATAGTATCTTTCATTAATATAAGAAAAGTCAGGGTTATATTATCTAAAACTTTTATTAATAAAGTTTTTGTAAAAATATTTAAACACACAGGAGGAAATATGAGCTACCTATTACAAATTTTGATAGGGTCTATACCAGTATTAATAGTTTCAATATTAATGCTTATATTAAAAAAGAAAAAATTAGTACCAATAATATTTATTGGAATACAAGTGGTTTTTGCAGTAGCTATGTGCTTTGCTTTTAAAAATGCTTCAGAACCTATAAGCAGCTTAGAGGCAGTGGACATTTACAAGGTTTATAGCACTATGGATGCAGGAAAGGCGAATCAGGCATTAGAGCTGATAAATGATTCTTCAGTAGTTGTAACGGACAAGATGGCCTATACAGTAGCAAAAGCAAGAATATATGCAGCTAGTGGCCTGTGGAAGGAGTCAGTTGCTCTTTATCAAAAGGTTTCAAAGGTTGATTCTTCTTACATGAATAAAGCTGAAAAGGAATTCCTTAACAATATAATAGAAGAAAAATACCTTACGGCATCAGAATTGTCATACAATGTTACCAATGCAAAATATCTTAAAAGCAAGGGACAAGATCCCGTATCTTATGGTTTTGTTGATTTTTCGGACAGCCAGATAAATGACAATATAAGCTATCTAGACGATTTTCAACAATCTGTTATTCCGGAAATTATAGATAAGGAAAAGCAGAATCTATCTGATGAATATGAGATATTAGAAGATATTGATGAAATTAATAAGCTAGCTGATTTAGCTATGGCTTTTGATTACAAAACATATATTGGCACTGGTATTGAAAATATTAGTGATAAAGAGTTGGAGTTGGATTTATCAGATAAAGCACAAGTAAAACAATTCTATAATAAACTATACAATTTGCTTAGTGATTATAGAGAAAAATATCCTGATTTGTTTATAGAGAATCAGTATTTAGAAGCTTACATTATGACAACAGTAAGATCAGGAAATGAACTAGATGATATTTTGAAGGACGCAGATTCAAAGACATTGCAAACAGTTGTTGATATGTATCTTTCAGGAATAATCACTGAAAATGATTTTTCAGATGACTTTGCTAATGTCTATAAAGAAATGTATGATGTGATTTTAGAACAGGTTCATGAAGTTGAAAAAACACTTTGGAAGCAGGATGATTACGACGACTTAAATATTGATGGTGTGAAGCTATCAGAGGTTGTTTCTAATATAGAAGATAATGATGATTTTTCCTTTATTAAGATTTGTGATGACCTTGAAACTAAAGTGGATAATAATGAAGTGGATAGTGATGAACTAAGTAATACCTATCTTACATTAGCACTTATTGAAAATGTAAAGGGTGATATTGGACAAAGCGTGGAATATTTTAATGAAGCGGTTAGTTCTAGCGTAGAAAGTGGCATATCTTCACTTTCTAATATTATGAACATCATTGAGGAAACATATAATTTGGGAAGCTCGGATATGAATTATATAGATATGTCCAATGAGGTTTCTAAGGCTTATGAACAACAGCATTATTATGATGTTGTTACTGACGAGGTTGGAGAAAAGGTTAAAAGCACCACGGGAACCGCAGTATCCCAAACGCTTGCAACTATTAGCATTGGAAGAATTGATGCATCAGAATTTCCAACAATAAAGGCTTCAGTTGTTTATTCTGGGGATGTTAGCTTGGATAAAGTAAAGCTTTCAATGAAAGATTGTAACATTGATGTAGAAGACTATACCATTAGTAAGATTCAGTACTCTGGCTCAAGGGTAGTTTTAATGTGTGATGTTTCAGGAAGTATGGCAAATAGTATTGAGGCATTACAAAATGCAGTTAAAAGATACATTAATAGTATGGGAGGCGATGAAACAGTTTGTATTATAGCCTTTGATACAGGTATAGTTGCAAATTCTGGATTTTCAACAAGCAAGGAAGAATTAATTCAATTCACCCAGGATGAGATTTATCAAAGAGGTGGAACAGGTGTAGCTGATACGGCAAACTCGGTTCTTGAGCTATATTCGGATGGAGACATAGCAAATACATTAGTTATTATGACTGACGGTGAGGATAATTATCCTTATTCTGATGAAGATATTAAGAGTAAATTAGGCTTAGTTGCCGACAAAAATAATGTTACTGTTTATACTATCGGATTAGGAGAGGCACTTCAGCCATCTTACTTACAAACCATAGCAGATGCATGCGCAGGTAAGTTTATTTACTGTTCTGACGATAGTGCGCTAGAAAGCGCCTATGATTTTATTCATAAGAGAACTAATTCAGAGTATTTAGTTACTTTTGACGCAGAAGATTTAGACAGTATATCAAGAAAGTATGATATTGAAGTGTTAGAAGATTCATCAATACATCCAAAGGATTCAAAAGAATATAGCCTTCTTAAGGATATTGATGAGGATGAATCAGAGGTTGGATTTGATACTGTATTACCAGAAGGTGTAACAATTTCTGGATTAGATGTTAATCAGATAGACAAATTAGATACAGCCCAGCTTCTTAATATTTTAGGAAAGGGATTTTCAAAGGTAAATGTACAGGGCGTTTATCTTGTTTCTACAGAAGGAGAATCCACTTGTAAAATAAAAAATATTGAAGATGAAAAGGTGAATTTCCAAGTAGCGCCAAGTGTAAAGGCTGGTGTTTATTCTGTTTTCATTAAAATTAATGATACTAAATATAAGGTGGACAAATTAGTTATAGGAAATTCAAACCCAGGAGAGCTTGTGTTTGGCGCATATCATTTTAAGGCAGACAGCATTGTTACATCTGATGATGTGGTGATTCTTTCTGGCAATGTAAGCGTTAATGATTATTTGTATTTCGATGGAAATGTTACTATTACTGGAAATGTTAACAAGGATACATCTGTAGAAATTTCTACTAGACAGAGTGCTTATGTTCGACACGATACAGCAAATTATTCAAAATTCGATAAAATAATTTTGCCAAGCTCTACATCTACAAAAGCATTTGATTATATCAGCGTTAAAATTTATGATGATGCAAATCACTATAATGATTACGAAGAATATGAAACTGAGATTCCATGGGAGGGAGAAATTGGAACACTTAATTTAGGAATTGTTTCCATGGAAAATAATCAAACTAGAATTTATCCAAATAGAGTTCAAATTCATTCTGGTATAGGTGTCTTAAAGGATAATACCATTACCGACTTGCTTACAAACGGTGTAGAATTCTTCAAGATGACAGATGGTATGCCATACATAAAGGGTGAGGTCGAAGCAGATTCAAGACTTATGAAGGAAGGTCCATTTACCTATTTCAATGCTGATGTTGAGGCAGGGGTAAATGATGATGACAAAGAATATGGACTTGAAATTGCAGATTTTATTAAAATAGAAGCACATGCTGGTTTCAAACTAATGTACGATACCTATAAAAGAGAATTCCTTTTAGGGGTTTCATATGATGTTAATAATGATTCTGAGGATGGAAACAGCACATCTTCAAGTAATAAAACGGAAACAAAATGCTCAGGTAGTGCAGGAATAGAAATTAGTATTATGGGAGAAGAAGGCAATGAAAGATATGGAGATAAGTATCTCAATATGGATTTGGCTCTTCCTCTAGAAATAACATTTTATGTTGAAGGAGTACCAGTTACTCTTACAGATATTAAAGCATCATTAAGTGATTATAATATTTCTAAAGCACTAGACAATCTTGTATCAGGTAATGCATTTAGTAATGCACTTAAGGATTATATGGCCAATAAAGAAGGCGCGATGCTTAAGGTTTCTGGTTCTATTGAACTTGTAAGCTCGGCTGCACTTCCAAATCAGCTACAGGCCCCAATAAAGAAATGGCTTGGAGATGATGTTAGTCTTTTATCTTTAGAAGAGCTTTATGGAGCAGCAGGTATTAATTTCCCTTATTTAGGAGCAGGAGCCAAGCTTCAAGCTTTGGGATGCATAGATATTGCAGAAATGGAAATGGAACTTGGTGCTATATCATACAGAGATTATGTTGGAGATTTAATAAATGCAAGCGATGGTCAAAAACATTATGGATTTTCATTCCAATCAAAGCAAGGCGTTGGTATAGACTGGGATGTTATTGGAGCAAATGTAGATGGTACAGTTTCTGCCACCATTACGGTTGACCGATTCTTAATAGCTGTTTATGCAAAGGCAGCAGTTGGAGCAAATGCAAGTATTGACATTTTTGGTACAAGCTTTGAACTAGAAGGAGAAGCAAAGGCGGAAGCTTGTGCAGGAGTTTGGAAGGACGGTTCATGGAAAGCACATGTTACAATTGTTGCTAGTGTGGATGGTTCTGCCAATCTTAAAGTATTTGGTGTTAATTTAATAGAGAAAAAGGTACACGAAAAATATACTGTATTGGATGAAGAATTCTAATTAGGAGAAAATGTACAATGAAAAGACTAATAAAGCTATTAAGTATTATATTCATTTTTAGCATGTTATGTGGTCCAACAATTGCAAGGGCGGAAGAGGATGAAGCTATTGTAAAGGTTGATTCCTTTGTTATTAACAGTGTGGAAGATGAAGTATACAATGCAACAATGAAGGTAATAGTAGATACAGCTGTTGTTGATAAGATAAATTATCACTATTCGGTTGCTATTGTTACAGATATTTCCCAAGAGGGAACACAACTTACTTCGGGAAATGCACAAACAGGTGAAGAAATTACTTTTGATATTGACATGTCCAAAATTAATACCTACTCAAATTATAGATTTAAGATTTTAATTGAGTATGATGATAATGGTCAAAAAGGCTTTACCTATGGATATACACAGGTTTTTGAATACACACAGGAATCTTATAGTGATGATTTAGAAGGAAGAGATATTACTGTAGATGTTTCTGGTATGACAGTAGATGTGTCATGGGAAAACTTTAAAGGTCGTGGACAATCGGTTCTAGTGACCATAGAGGTTGATGGGATTGTAGATTTTGAAGAGCTTGTACCTATGTCAGAAGGACATTATAAATATTTCTTTGATAAGGATGCAAAGGTAATCACTGTAACATTAAAAAGGGCAGTAGATGGCTTGCTTTCTAAGGGAACCACAGATACCATTAACATTGCAGATAAAACCCCAGAGGAATTTTATTTAGAATTTCCTTCCCCAATGGACCAGTATGATTCCGTTTGGAATGTAAAATACTATAATGCAAAGGAACAGTCTGTTAAGTGGTATACTGATGATAAGGAACAAGAACTTACTTTAGAAAATTCCGGCAGCTTTATTATTGATATAGACGAGGATAATGAGAAACTTTCCGTAGAATATCTTGATATAAGAAATGTAAAATGGATATATAGTTTTGCAACAGATTTAGCTTCATATGCTCCTAATATTACATTACTAGAAGCATACGATGGAAGTAAGGTGACTTCTTCAAATCTAGTTATGGCAGGAATGGTGGACGACGCAAGCTCCCAGGTTCTTGTAAATGGAGAAAAAGTAACCTTAAACAAAGATGGTTCGTTTCTTGCAGATGTAAAACTTACTAATGGTAAAAACACCATTGAAATAACAGCCACTAATTCAATTGGAAAGACTTCAAGAGCTACAGTTACTATATACAAGGAAGCTGGAGGCACAATAGTTGACCAGACAAGCTCGATTGGAAAATTTTTGCCTCTAATAATTACAGTATCAGCTTCAATCATCCTTTCTATAGTGATGATCATTTTATTAAAGAAAGGAAGTAAGAAAAATGGAACAAATGCCACAACAACAAATTCCACAACAGCAAATGCCACAGCAGCAAATGCCACAACAACAAATGGTACAACAGCAAATGCCACAGCAACAAGTGATACAACAGAGGGTACAAAATAATAAAATAAAAGATAAAAAAATTAAAGTTAAAAAAGTAAAAGATAAAAAAACAAAAAATAAAAATAGGTTAAATGTTTATAAGCTTTTTCTTGCTTTCACAATCATATTTGGGGTGGGAACACTTTCTACATTAACGTATTTTATAATAAATAAAAACAAAGAAAACAGTATTTGGTTTATTGAGCTTGCCTCTAAATCAGTTGTAGAAGCTTATGACTTTATAAAATTTAATTCTAAACTAGGATTAGTTGCTTTGATATGTGCCGTTATTACAGTGGTACTTTTAATAATAACGATTGTCATTAAGATAAAAGATAAAAAAACCTTGGGTAAAAA
>CAZNKR010000037.1:7496-13642 GCA_964573715.1 uncultured Roseburia sp.
CAACCACAATATCAGCAACCGACGCAACAGGATAATATTCAACAATAATTGGGCTTTGATTAAAGACTGTAAAACAAAGAGGAAATTATGAATTACAAAATATTAGCATTAGACATAGATGGAACATTAGTGAATACAAAAAAGGAAATCACAAGTAAGGTTAAAACAGCGGTAAATAATTTGCAGGATAAAAATATACCTGTGCTTATAGCTTCAGGTAGACCACTTGAAGGCATTATGCCAGTTGCAAATAAGCTGGATTTTAGTGCGAAAGGTGGATATATTTTAGCCTTTAATGGAGGAAAGATTGTTAATGCAAAAACCAATGAGGTTGTATATTCTCAAAGTATTAATATGGAATACGTTCCAGGAATATGTGATTTTGCAAGAGAAAATAAGCTGACAATTCTTACCTACAAGGATGGGAAAATAATTGCAACAGACAAAGAAGATGAATTTTTAAAGATTGAAGCACGTATTAATAATATGGAAGTTCTTCAGGTAGAGAATTTAAAGGAAGAAATAAAAGAAGAGCCTGACAAATTTTTGATAGTTGGTCCGCCACATATCATGGAAAAACAAGTGATAAATATGGCAGAGAAGTTTGAAGGACGACTTAATATTTTTAGATCTGAACCGTTCTTTATAGAGGTTGTTCCTATGGGTATTGATAAAGCAAAATCTCTTGAAGTGCTTCTTTCTAAGCTTGGCCTTACAAATAAAGACCTAGTGGCCTGTGGAGATGGTAGAAATGATGTTACTATGATAGAATATGCGGGCATGGGCGTTGCCATGGATAATGCTTGTGAAGAGGTTAAGGCGGTATCTAATTATATAACAGCATCAAATGATGAAGACGGGGTTGCTTTAGCTATAGAAAAGTTCTTTTAGGCTAAAAAAATTCTCTTAACAAAATAAAAAATTTGTTTATTAAAATAAAAGAATTTTCTATGGAACTTACCTATCTCATTTGATATAATGAGACAAAATTTAAGAAAGTCTTATAAGGAGGCATTATGCAATCACATATCACATATGTACCAAAGGGCGTATGCTCAAGAGAAATTAATATAGAAGTAGAAGGCAATATAATTAAAGAAGTAAAGTTTACTGGTGGATGTAATGGAAATACTCAGGGTGTTGCTGCACTAGTAAAGGGAATGGAAGTTGATGAAGCTATTTCTAGACTTGAAGGAATAAATTGTGGCGGAAGGGGCACATCATGTCCTGACCAATTGACAAAAGCACTCAAGCAGATGAGAGGATAATATTATGGAAAAGATAGCAAGTTTTACAATAGACCATTTAAAATTGCTTCCAGGAGTTTATGTTTCAAGAAAGGATAAGGTTGGTGATTCTTACGTTACAACCTTTGATATACGAATGACTCGCCCTAATTATGAGCCAGTTATGAATACTGCAGAAGTTCACACCATGGAACATTTGGCAGCAACCTTTCTTAGAAATCATCCAGTATTTGGGGATAAAACAGTATACTTTGGACCTATGGGATGTCGTACAGGATTTTATCTGCTATTAGCAGGAGATTATGAATCAAAAGATATAGTACTTCTTCTCATGGAAATGTTTGAATTTATTAAGGATTTTTCAGGAGAAGTACCTGGTGCTTCGGCAAAGGATTGTGGCAATTATCTAGATATGAATCTTGGTATGGCCAAGTATCTTGCTCAAAAATACTTAGATGAAGTCTTAACAGGCATTACTGATGAACAGCTTGTCTATCCAGAATAATAAATCCATAAGTTTTACTAAATGAATATTCCACAGAACAGGAGAAAAACTATGATAGGAATTATTGGAGCCATGGAAGTAGAAGTGGCAGAAATAAAAAGAATGCTTAATGATGCAACTGCGTATGTAAAAGCTGGTATGACATTTGTAAGTGGAAGATTATATGGCAAAGAAGTAGTTGTTGTGCGTTCCGGTATTGGAAAGGTAAATGCTGCAATTTGCGCCCAGATACTGTCGGACAAGTATAAGGTTTCATATATTATTAATACAGGTATTGCAGGTTCTCTTAGAAGCGAAATTAATATTGGAGATATAGTTTTATCAAAGGATACACTCCAACATGATATGGATTGCACAAATTTTGGATATGACCTAGGTGTAATTCCACAGATGAAGGAATCCACATTTTGTGGAGACGAAAGACTTATTTCAATAGCTAAAAATGCATGTAAGCTTGAATTATCTGATATTAATGTATATGAAGGAAGAGTTGTAAGTGGTGATCAGTTTATTTCTGACAAGACCAAAAAGGATTGGCTCATTAACACTTATGATGGGTATTGTACTGAAATGGAAGGGGCGGCAATTGCACAGGCGGCTTATCTTAATGAAATTCCATTTTTAATTATTAGGGCGATTTCTGATAAAGCTGATGATAGTGCTTCCATGGACTATCCAACATTTGAAGCTAAGGCGGCAGCTAATTCCATTAAGCTTCTTTGTGAAATGGTTAAGGAAATATAGGATAGGTTAATAATTAAAGTAAACCAGGTTATTTTTACAATATTTATCTGTCGATTTTTGATAGAATTTTTGGATGAAATACATTTGAATTTAAAGTCTGTATGAAATATCATAAGAATGATATTTTGTATGGACTTTTTTAGTAAAGTTTTGTGGGTACATTAATGGAAATTTCTACTTGTAAATGCTACAAATAATGGTATAATGGTTGGCGTGTATTCAAAATTTTGGATATGCTTGTGAAAAATTATCATTGAACAGGAGTGAAATGAAATGGCAAAAGTAACATTTGATTATTCAAAAGCAGCACCATTTATTAATGAAAATGAAGTAAAGTATATGTCAAAGCTTGTAGCAGATGCAAAGGAAACATTAGTTTCTAAGACTGGCGCAGGTAATGATTTCTTGGGTTGGATTGACTTGCCAGTTGATTACGACAAAGAAGAGTTTGCAAGAATTAAAGAAGCAGCAGTGAAGATTCAAAATGATTCAGATGTTCTTCTTGTTATCGGTATTGGTGGTTCATACCTTGGTGCTAGAGCAGCCATTGAGTTTTTAAGACATAGTTTTTATAATAATGTAGATAAGTCAGTTAGAAAGGCTCCAGAGATTTACTATGTTGGTAATAGCATTAGCAGCACTTACATTCAGCATTTAGTAGATGTTGTAGGTGACAGAGATTTCTCTATCAATATGATTTCTAAGTCTGGTACAACAACAGAACCAGCTATTGCATTTAGAGTATTCAAGAAGATTCTTGAAAAGAAGTACGGAAAAGAAGAAGCAGCTAAGAGAATTTACGCTACAACAGATAAGGCAAAGGGAGCTTTAAAGAACCTTGCTACAGAAGAAGGATACGAAAGCTTCGTAGTTCCTGATGATGTTGGCGGTCGTTTCTCAGTACTTACAGCAGTAGGTTTACTTCCTATCGCAGTAAGTGGTGCAGATATAGATAAACTTATGGAAGGTGCAGCTTCAGGCAGAAAGGCAGCATTAGAGCTTCCATTTGAAGAGAATGATTCCCTTAAATACGCAGCAATTAGAAATATCCTTTTAAGAAAGGGTAAATCAGTTGAAATAGTTGCAAATTATGAGCCAAGTCTTCACTATGTATCAGAGTGGTGGAAACAGTTATATGGCGAGAGCGAAGGTAAAGATCAGAAGGGCATTTTCCCAGCAGCTGTTGATCTTACAACAGACCTTCATTCAATGGGACAGTTTATTCAGGACGGATCAAGAATTATGTTTGAGACAGTTATGAATATTGCAAAGTCTAGATGCGAAGTTATTCTTGAAGAAGAGCCAGTTGATCTTGATGGTCTTAACTATCTTGCTGGTAAGTCAGTAGACTTCATCAATAAGAGCGCAATGAATGGAACAATTCTTGCACATACAGATGGCAATGTTCCAAATCTTATGGTTAATATTCCTGAGCAGAACGAGTTTTATTTAGGCGAGTTATTCTATTTCTATGAGTTTGCTTGTGGTATTTCAGGATATCTTTCAGGTGTTAATCCATTTGATCAACCAGGTGTTGAAAGCTATAAGAAGAATATGTTTGCTCTTCTTGGCAAGCCAGGTTTTGAGAAAGAAAGAGAAGAATTACTTAAGAGATTGTAATTATTCCTTCTTTATATAATATTGGTTGTTGGTTTGTATAGGCACTTCCTGTGGTGGGGAGTGCCTTTTTAGAACAATGAGTTATTTTTATGAGATATTTTTAGTTAAAAACTATTGTGGAAAACAGAAGAATGTATTAAGATTTCATATAGGTATACGTGCCATAAAAGAGAAGGAGACACATATATGTTTAGACTTTGGGCTAAGATGTGGAAACAGAATCATCTTATCAAGGATGTTGTGATTTGTGATGATTCGGATATTAACAGAACCAAAAAGGTATTTGCCACAATTGAAAAGGCATGTATTGAGTTTGATTTAAGCCGACCAATATGGTTGGATGTAAATATAGCAGAGTTTAAAAAACATGATAAAACTAGATTCAGACAGGACAATTTCTTTGATCATATTGATGTGGATTTTTTAGAGATTGAAGTTATTGAAGAGGATGAGTAGGAGGAAAGTATGGAAGCGCAAAATATTTTAAATGGTAATATTTCAGATTTAAAAGAACTTCATAGTATTATTGAAAGACAAAATAGCATAAATGATCAGATTACAAATATTTCTCTGGAAAAGCAAAAGATTGAAAAAGAAGCAATGGCAGAAGAAAATATGATGTCTGAAAATATTGAGTTTACGATTAAAAAACGTAGGGACCAGATAGTTGCAGATTTTGATGCCCAGATAGGAAAGGCTCAGGATAAACTTAAACATGTACGTTCGGAGCGTGGCAGAGAAAAAGATAAGAAGATGGCACTTCGTATTAAAGAGGAAACCAAGGATTTAGTACTTGAGAATAAAAATATTAAAGAAGAATATAGGACTGGGATGAAACAGAAAGGCTTATCGCGCTTTTGGGATAACAAGTGGTTTTTATCAGTATTTTTTCCAAGAACTGCCCTTGAGTTTTTGATTCTTATGGCTACTATGGTTATTGGAATTATAGGTATTCCTACTATTTTATGTACACTTATGGGTTCTACCTTCTGGCTGGTGAAAACTCTAGTGGTTCTTATTTATGTGGCGTTGTTTGTTGTTGTTTATGCTTTTATTTATAGATTTGCCAGAGATGATTACAAGGATGCATTTATAGCTGTTAGACAAAAACAAGCAGAGATTGGTAAAAATATTTCCCAAATAAATAAGATTAAGAAAAATATAAAACATGATAAAAACGAAGAAAGATATGAGCTTCACAAATATGATGAAGAAATCAAAGATTTAGAGGACAATATTTCTGATATTGTTAGCCGTAAAAATGCAGCTCTTGATGATTTTGAAAAAACAACTAGAGAAGATATTCGTAATGAAATATGCAAGCGCGATATGGTAAGCATAAATGAAAAGCGTAACAACGTTGCTAAACTTTTAGAAGAGCAAAAAGAATTAGAAGTACAGTCAAAGGAAATGGCACTTACAGTTTCAACAAATTACACTGCCTACATGGGGGAAGAAAACTTATCTCTTGAGAAACTTGAAAAACTTATTGTTATTATGGATGGAGGAAGTGCAAATACAATCGGAGAAGCTATTAATGTGGCATCCGCCATGTAGACTGGTGTGAAAAATTATTATAGATGTTAGTAAATGTAAAAAGCTGTCGATAAGTTTTATTCGACAGCTTTTATATTATGACAAATTTCGTAAAATTCTTATGATAAAACACCCCTATATTAATAGGGAGTCAAAAAATTGATAGAGATAATTTATAAAGATGAAACCGATAAAAAAAATACAGATATATTTTCGCAAATGCAGCTGTTGATGTATAGGAAATAGTGGAAAACACAGTAATATTTTCCGATGAGGTGTGGACAAGTATAAATGATAATATAAGAAGATTCTTTCATGACCTAAAGGTGGTTGGATGGTTTACTTCCCTTAATTATTCCCCTAAAAATGATATGTCTTACCTTAGCAGAATTCATTTGGATAATTTCGCCGGAAATGACAAAGTATACCTGAGAATAGACAGGGCTGAGGATGAAGAAAACTTTTATGTTTATGGTGGAATGGGGTTGAAAAAA
>CAZNKR010000037.1:13742-16246 GCA_964573715.1 uncultured Roseburia sp.
ATAAAGGATGATAAGTATAAAAAAATTTCTAAATCGTCAAAAAGATGAAGAGATTGATGAAGAGTATGAAAACAAATTGAAAAAACATAAGCTTAATAAGTTCAAAAGATATGCCATTATTGTGGCTGTGTTTGCTATTTTTATAATAGGAATTAGAATATACTATATTAATAAGACATATTCTTCTTATTCCGTTACAAATAACATATTAAGCGGAGATACAACCAAATGCAAGTTTTATGAATATGGCGATTATTTCATTAGATATAGTAATGATGGATTGGCATATATCAAGAATGGTGAAACTGTATGGAATCAGGCTTTTGAAATGAAACAGCCAATTTTAGATATTTGCAATGATTATGTTGCAATCGCCGAACAGCAAAGCAATACAATATATATTTTTGATACCACAGGTCTTTTAGGTAAAATTAAAACAGCATATCCTATTGTAAATCTTGAGGTGGCTGGCCAAGGAGTTGTTGCTGCTATTACTACAGAGAGTAATGCTAATCATATTGAACTTATGGATAAGGATGGTGAAGTGCTTGTTTCTGGCCAAACGGTGTTGTCTGGTGATGGCTGCCCTATTGATATTTCCTTGTCTGAAGACGGAACAAAGCTGATGGTCTCTTATCTTTATGTAAATGGAGGAGCAAGCCAGACTAAGGTTGTATTTTATAATTACTCTGAAGTTGGCAAAAATGAGGTGGACAGAGTTGTTGGTGGATTTAATCAATATAAATCAACAATTGTACCTAAAGTAGAATTCCTCACCAATGATATTGCGGTTGCTTTTGGAGATGATATGTTTACCATATACTCAATAAAACAAAAACCAAGTATTATTGCGGAATATGAGCTAGATAAAGAGATAAAGAGTATCTTCTATAGTGAAGAATATATTGGATTTACATTTCAACCTGAAAACCTAGATGATCCTTACGATATTACAATATATGATATAGATGGAGATATTATATATGAAGGAACTCTTGATTTAGAATATAAAAATATAAAATTAGACAATTCGAATTTGCTAATATACAGTGACGACACCTTTATTGTGCAAACCGTAAAGGGCAAAATAAAATTCAGTAAAAAGCTGGATGAAAATATTAATGAAATTTTAGGTATTAATGGTGGATACAAATATATTCTTGTTTCATCAGAATCAATAGACCAGATAAAATTAAAGTAAAAGACAAGGAGAGAAACATGGAATACGCATTAGTAATAGGAGTAATAGTGTTTTTGTTAGTGGTTGGGTTATACGGATATGCAAGAGGCATGGTTAATATTTTGTTATCAATGATAGCGATGATTATTACTGTTGTACTTGCTACTGCACTTACTATACCTGTTGGTTCTGCATTAAAAGCTACAACTCCAGTATATGACAAGATGTATGAAGCAATTAGCCAAACGGTAACCGACAATAATGTGGTTGATACAAGCACACTTACAAATCTCAATCTTCCAAAACAGTTAAGAGAAAAAATCGCAGATGAAAGTGATAAAGCAGTTTCGAACTTTGAGGAATATGTAAGCACACAAATTACTGACACGGCATTTAATGCTAGTGTTTTCTTGGCATTGTTTATTGTAATATACATAATAATTAAAATAGTAATCCATATATTAGATTTTGTTGCTAAGCTTCCACTTCTAAAGGAGATAAACAAATTAGGTGGGTTTGCACTAGGATTAATCGTTGGTTTGATAATTTTATGGGCTGCATGTCTTATTGTAACAACTTGTAGCGCAAAGCCATGGGCGCAGGATGTGTTTGCAGCAATTAACAAGAATGCATTCTTAGGCTTTATATACAATAATAATTTAATTGTATGGTTAATTACATCTGTATTATAATGTAATGCAGATGATGAGTTAGAAAAAATTCTTAGACATTGAATATATAATATAGTAATAACAAAGTTTGTTTGATGCAAAATCCCAAAACTGTAAGGATTATTCTTATATGTTTTGGGATTTTTTTGATTAATAAATAGAAAAAAGAAAGGAATAGAAAATAAATCAGTAAAAAAGCATAAGGTTTAAAATAGATAATAAACGGAATCTAAAAAAACAACAATAATCAAAAAAGGATATTAAATGTTAATTAAAAAAACAGTAATCAAAAAGGATATTAAAAGGAAGTTTGAAAAACCAATGGTAATTTAAAAGGATAACCAAAAGTAATTTAAAAAGATATTGGAGATAAATGAAAATAATATAAAATTGAATAAAAAATAAATGAATAATATTCATTAAAATATACTATATATAGATTGGAAAGGAAATGAATGCACAAGATGTATCATTAAAAAATAAGAAAGAAATTCATAAATAAAAAAGTTGAAAAAAGTTGTTGACAAGTATTGCCCAATGAAGTATACTTACGAAGCTGTCGCAAGAGAGCGCAGTTGATAACTTAAAAAACTTTCAAAAAGTTTTTAAAAAAAGTTAAAAAAGTTGTTGACAAACAACAAGCCACATGATAT
>CAZNKR010000038.1:0-15965 GCA_964573715.1 uncultured Roseburia sp.
CATAAAAGAAAGCATTATCATCATCTGGTAATGAACCATATACTTCATCTGTTGAAACATGTAAGAACTTTTTACCTTCCTTAAATGTACCATCTGGAAGTTCCCAAGCTGCCTTTGCACAGTTAAGCATAACTGCTGTACCTAAAACATTTGTCTGTACAAACACTTCTGGATTCTTAATACTTCTATCAACGTGGCTTTCTGCTGCAAAATGAACAACTCTATCAATATCGTTTTCTGCAAAAACCTTTGAAATAGCTTCTTTATCACAAATATCAGCCTTTACGAAGGTATAGTTATCTCTATTTTCCACTTCCTTAAGGTTTTCTAAGTTTCCTGCGTAAGTAAGCTTGTCTACGTTAATAATTCTAATTTCATTGTCATATTTTTTAAAAATGTAATGAATGTAATTTGAGCCAATAAATCCCGCTCCTCCTGTTACTAAATATGTTCTCATCTTTAATCTCCTTTATCTATTTGCCACAAAATATTGTTTTATAGCCTCTTTCCAATCCCATGCAACATATCCTGTTGTCAATTTTAACATATAGTTATCAAGTACTGAATATGCTGGTCTTGCAGCAGCGTCTGGATGCTGCTTTGCATATTCTAGAGATGTAATTGCTTTAACTTTAGTTCTCTTTCCTTCAAGTTTGAATATTTCTTCTGTAAATTCTGCCCAACTGCAAGTTCCTTCGCAGGTACCATGGAATGTTCCATAATTGTCTGTCCATATTAGCTGTTCAATAATTTCAGAAAGTACGGTAGTGCTTGTTGGCGAGCCTATCTGATCATTTACAACACTGATTTCATCCATTGTTTCAGATAAGCGAAGCATTGTTTTGACAAAATTTTTGCCATCTCCATAAAGCCAAGCTGTTCTAACAATAAAATATTTTGTACTAAATTGCTTTACAAATTCTTCACCAGCAAGCTTTGTTTTACCATAAGCACTAATAGGATTTGGAGTATCAAATTCTGTATATGGCTTATCTCCGTTGCCAGCAAACACATAATCTGTAGATATATGCATCATCTTTGCACCATATCTTTCTGCTGCTATAGCTAAATTTCTTGGTCCAATCGCATTTAGCTTATATGCACCATCCCAATCTTTTTCGCATCCATCAACATTTGTAAATGCAGCACAGTTAATAATAGCATATGGTTTTTCTGCCTCAACAAATGCCATTACTTCTTCCAGATTAGTAATGTCTAAAGGTTTGATTCTAAGTCCTTCTGTTACATCTGTTCTGATTAGCTCAATACCATAACGATTAAGCATTTTTTGGCTAATAGCACGACCTAACTGGCCATCTGCCCCTGTTACAATAATTTTCTTCAAATCGAATATCATCGTTTTTCCTTTCTCTACTATGTTTTTATAATAAAATATTTCAAGCATTATTTCAATGCAAATTTTAATACATCAAGTATTACCATTACGTTTGCATAACTTAATGCCATAATAACTAGATTTGTTAAATTTTTAATTTCTATTTTTTTACATTCAATTGACAACAGCAATAAAGGAATTGCAGGTAAAAAATATCTACCTTGTACACCTTGAATTGCTTCCATTCCAACTGGTGTCCATGACAACAACATTGCAACACAGGCCAAAACAATAATAGAAATTCCTACTGCAAACAAAAATATCCTGTTCTTTAATGTTATAATTTCCTTTTTTTGTTCATTTTTTTCGTTCATCAATGCCACAACGGCTAGCATTACTATGATTATGCCTATTGGTATCATAGATATAGGAATTTCATGCCAACCAAGCCATCGACCTACTGTTGAAAGAAAATAAAATTCTCCATTATCTACCAATGTATTATAGCATATGCTTACAATTTGTTTTGGATTTTCTATTAAACCCATAACTGTATACGCTGGCTTTCCATAATAAGATATTACTCCTGTTGATTCAGATACACCAGTTTTAGAAACAACACTTGTTAAATTTGTAAATATATTAGTAAAAATAACAGTTAATAATACTATACCAACAGCTATTTTTTTTCCATGGTTAATGCTAAATTTTTCTTTAGGAATAATGAAAATAACAAAACCTATTAATGAATATATCATCTTACATGGCGAAAGTAATGATATTAATATTATTAAAAAAATAAAATTATTCCATTTAATTTTTTCTTCGCTATACTTTAGTTTTAATATATATGCTATAGTTAGCATAGCAAGTCCATTAATTACTGCATCATATGAGTATGAGGAAATCAATTCCAACAATGTAGGAATCATTGAAACAGCATAAAATATCATTTTTTTTATTGGTGCAATTTTTATTGCCACAAAAACAAGAATACTGTAAAAAATGATTTGAAAAAATCGCCCAAAATATACCAATGTAATCCCATTTACATTCATTATCCGTGCCAATGTTATTCCAATAGCACCTGGCAAATGAGCAATAATTGGTGTATTCAATGGCTTATGTGCATACACTATCTCTGAATTTTCTTTTTTCTCATCAAATATACCATCATATGTATTAATATAATATGTTGAATTCAAATAATGTCCAAAGCCTAATAAGTTATCCTCTTCTCTTATTTTAATTAACCCGTCTTCATTAACTGTGTCTTTTCCTAACATAATATTAGATATTTTATATGCTGTTGACATATGTGATTCTTCGTCTGCGGCAGTATATGGAGGTAATGCGATTGTATAAATTATACCCCATAATATCATCGAAACAATAAATATATATTCCAATTTTATTCTATTAGTTGACCATATCATAATAATTTGTAAGCTTATAACTATGATTATCAATATACAAATAAATATATATATACTTGATATTGCTTTATCTGCTTTTCCTATTAATGCTAATGTTATATCTTCATCAAAATCCTTATCACAATAATAAGTCTCCGTATTGTCACTATTATTTTTTTTTCCAAAATATACATAAATCTTTCCATCATCCAAAATATTAGTCATTTCGATATTCAATGAACAAACTATATCTTTTACTTTTTCATTTAACGTAATAAACAAGTATCCCGTTTCGTTGATATTTCCACTTTTAACATCCCATTGCTGTATAATTCCTTCTGCTGAACTTAAGGTGATTTTTATTGTAAAATCATTTATTTTATCAGGATTTGATAATCTAAGTCCTATCATTGAAACTGTTTTTTCTCTAATATCTAGATTCTGAATTATTTTATCCCCATTTTTAACAAGTTCATATTTTCCAGAACATGATCCATTCTCATAAATCGTATTATCATATTTGGAATTGTCGATATTTTTTAAATAAAAGCCTACTAAAAAAATCATTGTAATCATCAATAAAAATATCGCAGAAAAAACAACCTTATGATTCTTTATATAATCCTTTATTAGCTTTAATTTTTTCATTTTTCTATCCTTTCAAGAAACGGGAATAGTATGGTCATATTTTTCATTGTCTATGTTCAAACAATAAAACATAACAAAAAAGAAAATAGCAATTAGTAATGACATGCATGATATCATTAAGAATTTATTATTTTTTATAAATTGTAGCACATTTTTTATTATACATTTTTCTCCTGTTTGTTCTTAATTTCTCTCAATTCTTTTTTTCTCAAATCTCTCACTGCAATTTCTTGTGTTAATTCTTTAACTTTATTTTCTATTTGAGATATCTTAATTGAATTATAAAACTGATGAATCAATAATACAAAAATAACAAATAAAAAAATAAAATTTACTGTTGAGTATATTCCTAACAGTTCTGCTATAAACTCTGCTATTTTAGGAAAGATGCTTAATACTAATAAAATAACCGAAAACCCAATCCAAAATAACGAACTTTCAATTTGAACTTTTGAATTTCTTATCTTTTTAACAATACCAAATAATGTACCCAATGAAACAACTATTAATATTATTCTAAATACAATTGTCATAGTGATTTACCTTAATTTAAGGTATCCTCCTTTTTTTCTAATGTTATTATTTGTTTCTCTTTCTAAAGTTCTGAATAATCAATATAGAAACTAACATTCTTATCATGTATGATATAGACTTAAATGCAGTTAAATAGCTTGCGCCTGCAATTCTTTCATCCATTTCAGCTTGTACCTCTGCAATTTTAGCACCATTTTTTATTAAATAAGATACTGTATCTGGTTCAGGTCCATAATTAATATTTGTGGCACATTCCTTTATCATTTTTCTGTTAAACATTCTCATTCCTGATGTTGGATCTTTAACTTTTTTACCTGTAGTTATCCTAATAGCCATTGAAATAATACGACTTCCTAACATTCTCATTGTAAATGGTTTCTTTGTATCTACAAATCTCGATCCGATAACAATATCATAATCCTCTTTCATTTTTGCAAGTATATCGGCAATATATTCAGCTCTATGCTGACCATCAGCATCAAACTGTATGGCGTAATCATATCCTGCTCTATATGCATATTTCATTCCAGCTTGAAATCCTCCGGCTAAGCCTAAATTAACAGATAAATCTAATAATTTGTAATTATTATCCTTACATATACGTCTAGTATGATCTCGTGAACCATCATTAATTACCACATAATCATACTGGGGATAATTCTCAATAAGATTTTCTACAACTCTTTTTATATTATCTTGTTCATTATAAGCAGGAATTATAACTAATACTTCTTTCACCTTTATACCTTCTTTCTATTTCATTGATTTATATCCATAAGGATTATTTTTCTGCCAATTCCATGAATCCCTACACATATCATCGATATTTTTTTCTGCTTTCCAACCTAATATACTGTTTGCTTTACTACTATCTGCATAACAAGTTCCAATATCACCATCACGCCTACCAACAATTTTGTAAGGTATATCTACATTATTAACCTTTATAAACGAATTGACCATATCTAAAACGCTGTAACCTATTCCTGTTCCTATATTGAACACCTCTACACCAGTATTTTGCAATATGTATCCAACTGAAAGTGCATGTGCCTTTGCAAGATCAACCACATGAATATAGTCCCTAACCCCTGTTCCATCATGAGTATCATAATCATTACCATATACACTTAATATTTCTCTTCTGCCTGCGGCAACTTGTGAAATATAAGGCATTAAATTATTTGGTATGTCAGTTGGATCTTCTCCAATTAATCCTGATTCATGTGCTCCTACAGGATTAAAATATCTTAATAATACAACTGAAAGACTTTTATCTGCATTGGCAATATCTATTAAAATCTTCTCGTTCATAAATTTTGTCCAACCATATGGATTAGTACATGGCCCAAGTGGCATATCTTCTTCCATCGGTGAAATATTATTCATACCATATACGGTTGCAGACGAACTAAAAATAATATTATTCACATTGTTTTTTTTCATAACATTTAGAAGTGAAAATGTTGTTTTTAAGTTGTTTTCATAATAAAGCATTGGTTTCTTTACAGATTCACCTACTGCTTTATATCCGGCGAAATCGATAACCACGTCAATTGAATTTTCTTTGAATACAATATCTAGTTCTTCTTCATTACATACATCAACATTATAATGTTTAATTTCTTTGCCTAGAATTGTTTTAAGTCTGTCATATACAATTGGATTACTGTTATAATGACAATCAACGATAACAACATTATAACCTTTATTAATAAGTTCAATGCAGGTATGACTACCTATATATCCTGCACCTCCGGCAAGTAAAATTGTATTTTTCATATTTTCATTCCTTCTAAGTATTTAGTATATATGCACAAATTCAATTATTACTAATTAATATCGTTAGATTTTTCACTTGTTCCATATAGTTTTGATATTAGTTTAGCTACAGGTTTGGGCCAGAATTTTCTAAACATCTCTAAATCTTCTATAGTTCTTCCATTCTCTCTTATTGTTGCAGAGGTTTCCGAATCTTCATGAATTCTATGATACGTTAATGGCAAATTGCAAAATATAAAACTTCCTTTAAGTCTAGAGATTTTTTCCCATGCTTCCCAATCTTCATTAGATCTAAAATGGTTATTAAAAATCGGATTAGGAAGATTATTTTTTGCAAAAGCAACCGATGGGCAACAAATTGATGAACCCATTGATAATACTCTTCGTCTAACAAACTTACTCTTCCAATTAATTTTTAATCTCATAGGGAAAAGTAATATCCTCTTAACTTTTAGTAATTTATTTGTTTTTATTACTTTTCCATCTCTGATTTCATAATAGTCAGTAAAGAAAATTAATGGTTTTTTTTCTCCATTCATTAATTTAATCATCTTTTCTGTATATCTCTCATCATACACGTCATCCTGATGTGCAATTGTAATATACTTTGTTTCTGCTTTGCTATAAGCAAAATTCCAATCCTGAGTAATTCCTGTCTCTCCGTTATTTATAAAAACAGGAATATTGTATTTATTTCCAATCTCAAGTATATGCTCATTTAATGTTGAGGTTGCAATAATTAGTTCTGATTTAATCGTTTGTTTTATTAACGAATTTACACATTCTTCTAAATAGGGGCTTTCTTTGTATGCACATATTGCAAATGTATGATCTGCCTTCATTATATTCTCCTAAATTACATGTCTATTTTAATATTTTCAAATTCGCCAAATTCTAGTATATATGGCACATGATTTTTTTGCTTTTCCTTTGGTGGAATTTGCATATAATCACCAAATTTTCGTGTTAGACAATCATGATTTTTACCTGGAACATTTACCATTAAATACTCAAACTTTTTCTTTGTCAATGGAAAAATTTCGGAACGTTTCATGGAATTTTCCATTGGTGTTGTTCCAAAAAAGCACGATACCCATTCAGTTTGCCTATCATTGTATTTGGTGGCACTTTTCATATATCTCTTATTAATAAATTTGTGGGAAATACGTAGTACTTTTAAAACACTATGTGTGACAATACATATTGCACTCACAACATTTCTCTTCCAACCTTTAATAAATAATACTGGGTGTCCAAATTCTCTTAATATTTTGATTTTGTGCCAGAAAAAAACTGATCTTAGCTGTCTTTTTCTCTTAACCATATCATCACATACATTATCGAAAGGATATATTGCAACATCTATTCCCATATCTACATCAGAAGTTTTAAATACTTCAGGTAGATTTTTTGTACCCTTTCTTTTAAACTCTGCATTTAAAAATGGAAATCTATCATCTTCGCTTATCTCTAATATTTGATACTTATCAGAGTACTCTTTCTTTGCTATATCTATGAATTTCTCATAATCTTTTCTAAGCATACCGATGTCAATATCATCATCCCATGGGATGAAACCCTGATGTCTTTCCACACCAATTGCACATCCAGCAAAAATAAAATAATCAAGTTTATTTTCTTCACATATTTTCATAAAATCTTTAAGAATAATACATTGAGCCAGTTGTAATTTTCTTAATACTTTTGGATCATACTGATTTCCCATTTTTTTCTCCATTCTAGATTGTACTCTTTTTAATTTTTCTATTTTGAATAAGTATATACCCAACTTGCAATATCATCAAAAAAATAACTAGTAACAAGTAACCCACTGCCGCACCTGTTAATCCACCAAGCACGGTGATTTTATCAATAAACAATAATGATGCTAATGCAACAACTCCATACATAAATACCATTATATTTTGCTTTCTCATAATTGTCAAAATATAATATAACAGAATATTTATTGCATTAAATCCACCAGCTGATAGTAATATCAACAAAACATATTTGTATGTTGACAAATTTACTTTATAAAATGCAGATAGGACTGGGATTCCAATAATATATGCCCCTATTATACAAATTAATGTAAAGGCTACAATTATGGATATCATTTTGAATACAACTTTTCTAAAGTCAGACATTTTTCTATCAGCAAAGTAAGTGGCCATAGTAGTTTGCATTGGTTTAAACACAATACCACTAAATAAATTAATAACCATATTTGGCATAAATACTGCAGTATAATATAGCTGATACTCATCTCCCATATTTCTATCAACAGCAAGCTTTGATGAATTAATAATATATGTGTTGATAAAAGTGCTTATTGCCAAAGGTCCACACCCTAGAAATAATCCCATTATTGTTTTTATTCTTATATTAAATTTTAATTTTGCGAAATAAGAAATAGGGATTATATTTAATACAAGCATACTAATTAGCGCAAATATATTTACGAGAATCAAAGTAAATAAAATATTTTTTGTTATCATTAACGACGTCGTTAACACCACTACTGTAATAAGAGTTCTAAAAAACATTGATTTTCCAGAAATATCTATTCTGTCATTTTTCTGAAATTCACCTTCAAACACATCAGCAATACCTTCTAATATCTTGTACAAACATAGCAAAAGAACTATGTTTATTTTTACAGGACTATATCCATTTATGAACACATAAGCAATTGCAATTGCATATGCAAATATACACATGATTAATCTAAATGAAAAATAATCACTAAAACTATATTCTCCTTTTACATCTGTCACCTGATATGTTCTTACTTCAAAATATCCAATTGTTGATAACCATTGAGCAATGGATAATCCGATTGAAAACATACCACCTGTTTTTTCTCCAACCTGTCGACTTACAACAATGGTCATAATTAATGTGGCTACAGCAAAAAGTGCGCATCCCAATGTATACCAGAAATATTTCGACTTTCCATTCACTTCCTTAGTACCAATAACTATATTTTTAATTCTTGTAAGCATTCCTATTCCTTACTATCAAATTCCAAGCAGTATGGAAAATGATTTTTACGTTTTTCAACTGGTGGGAGTTTCATATAATCACCATAGACAAAGGTTAACATTTCATCTAAATCTTTGGGAAACTTTAGTTTAATATTTTCAAAATCCAATTCTATTAAAGGATATGATTTTGATTTACTAATCATATTTATATATGGACTAGTATCACACAAAAAAGCCAGTCTATCGGTTTCAATATCATTATATTGACAACTTGCATTTTTACATTTGTTGTATATCCATCTAGGAGAAATCATAAAAATTACTAACACTCCATGTGCTACAGCACAGACAGTATGTGCCAGTTTACCCTTAATACCTTTAAATGGTAAGACAGGAAAAGCAATATGTCGTAAAATAAGTATTTTGCTCCAAAACCAAGCACTTTTTGCTTGTTTTTTCATTTTTATATCATCATCGGAAACATTATCAAAAGCATAAACATCCAAAAATATTCCTAATTCACATTTTATATTTTTTAATGCCTCTTCAATAAATTTAGTTCCTTTAATCATAATTCTTGTTGTCATTAACGGATAATTTTCGAAGTGTTCGGCGTTACCTATTGTGTATTTATCAGAATACTTTGATTCAAAAACTTCTAACAATTTTTCATAATCTTTTCTTGGTAATCCTACATCAATATCATCATCCCAAGGGATGAATCCCTGATGTCTTAATGCTCCAATGCCTGTTCCTGCCAACGCAAAATAAGTAAGATTATTTTCTTTACATACATCTATGAAATCCCTGAGTATTCCCATCTCGAGTCTTTGAACATGTTTTAATGTTTCTTCGTCATATTCTCTCATAATTACTCCTATTTATTTAATAAATCATTCTTTATCTTTGTAGTAGATATTTCAGGTGTTCTTGGTAAATAAATCACCTCACAATAATCTTTTAAGAAATCAAATTTACCTTCCCAATCATTTCCCATAACAAAGGTATCAATATGATATTCTTTAACATCTGAAATCTTCTGCTCCCAGTTTTGCTCTGGAATAACTAAATCAACATATCGTATAGCTTCAAGAAGAGATTTCCTTTCTTCATACGAAAAATAGCATTTTTTTTGTTTTTGATTCCAGTTAAATTCATCAGTGGATAATACCACCACTAAATAATCACCACACGCCTTAGCTCTTTTTAGTAAGTTTATATGACCATAATGTAGCAAATCGAATGTACCATATGTAATAACTCTTTTCATATTCTTTCCTTTCACTATGAAAATATTTTTCATTAATGCAAAACACTACAAGCATAATAGTAGACTATAATGCTTGTAGATTTATATTTCAGCAGCTTTTATTTATTTCTAGATTTCATCTATTAATGTAATTATATCCTTAAATGGCATTAACTTAGTATCAACTTCTAATGCTCTATGATTCTTTAAAATTTCCACTGCGGTGGATTCCATTGCAGGGAATGCACTTCTTGTTAATTGATTAGCATAAATAACAATATTTACACCATGAGATGCAAGTTCTTCTTCTGTTGTTGCATTATATGATGTAGGAACAACAACGATTGGAACATTTTTACATTCAGCCTTGAATTTATCGCAGAATTCAAAAATCTCATCAGGATTCTTCTTTCTACTATGAATCATAATACCATCCGCTCCAGCTTCAACATATGCAAACGCTCTAGTTAATGCATCTTCCATGCCTTTTTCAAGAATAAGACTTTCTATTCTAGCTATAATCATAAAATCTTCAGTTCTTTGAACTCTCTTACCTTCGCGTATTTTTTCACAGAAGTTTTCTATTGTATCTTGAGTTTGAACAACTTCATTACCAAATAATGAATTTTTCTTTAATCCTGTTTTATCTTCAATAATAACTGCAGATACACCCATTCTTTCAAGGGTTCTAACATTGTATACAAAATGTTCAACTAGTCCGCCTGTATCTCCGTCTAAAATAATAGGTTTTGTAGTTACTTCCAAAATATCATCGATTGTTCTAAGTCTTGATGACATGTCTACTAATTCAATATCTGGTTTACCCTTTGCTGTTGAATCACATAAGCTTGAAACCCACATACAATCAAACTGATCTAATGCACCATTGTTTGCCACAATTGTTTTTTCAGCAATAAGACCTGTTAATCCACTATGAGCTTCAATAGTCTTTACAACGGGGCATAAATTAATCAACTGTCTAAGTCTTTTTCTTCTATATTCAGGCATTGCAAGTTTTTCTTTAATAATGCTATCTATTTTTCTTACATTTTCATTGAATGTATATGGAACTTCTATTAATTCACCATCGTATGTTTTCAGGGCGTTAAGTGCATTTTCCCTAATGGTTGACATAGGTCCTTCCTTCCAATTGTCTCCATGAATAACATAGTCAGGTTTAATAGTATTAATTGCTTTTGAATACATTATCTCATCTTGAATTACAACTTCGTCAACTTCGGGAATATCCTTTACCATCTGTACTCTTTCCTCAAAAGAAACTGTTGGAAATCTGTTAAATCTAACCATTTGTTCATCCGTTAATACTCCAACAATAACTTCACCATACTTTTTAGCTTCACGGATAATGTTCATATGTCCTTCATGGATAATATCAGTGCTAAAACATGTGTATACTTTTTTCATTTTTTTCGCCTCTCTAATTTTCTGTAACATTATGATATTTCATAAAGTTAATTTTATTTTCAATTGCTGATTCTTTAGGTCTTCCTAAATCTTCTCTTGAAGACATAGATACCTTTATTTCTATAAAAACTGGTCCTTCAAGATTGTCTAATTGTTTCAATGTCTCCAAAAGAGAGCTTTCTGTTTCTACACAAAACACTTTCTTATATCCACACGCATCTGCAACTTTGGAATAATCCTGCCCAGTTGCTCCGGTTGGCATACCACCAACAGATTCATGTGCCTCATTATTAATACATATATGGATAAGATTCTTGGGTGATTGTTTTCCTATGAAAGCTAAACTTCCCATATGCATTAATACCGCACCATCACCATCTATACAAAATACTTTTTTACTTGGTTTGTTTTTTGCCACTCCAAGTGCAATCATTGATGCATGTCCCATTCCACCAACGGTTAAGAAATCTTGGTAATGTTGACCACATACAATATCACTTTCTTCATACACTTCACGGGAAATCTTCCCTGTTGTTGAAATCACTATATCTTCTTTTTTCAATGAACCCAAAATCACTTTAATGGCATCTTCTCGAACCAATTCGTATTTATTTTGATAATTGCCACCTTTGCGTTTTTCAAAAGTATCCTTCTTAACAATAATTGCATACTGTTTATTTGAAGATAATTTATTTGACGCTACTGATAAAATTTCTGTTAATTCACTCTCACTTGTATCCTTACTAATTATGGAATGTTCAATATCCAATACATCCAATAATCCTTCTGTTATTTCTCCCATGAATTTGTGCTGTGGTTCATCATGGAAACCTGGTTCACCACGCCATCCAATTACCAATAACATCGGTATATCATAAACTTTTTCATTAGCAAGAGATGTGATTGGATTAACTATATTTCCCAAACCACTATTTTGCATATAAACACATGCCGGTTTGTTTGTTGACAAAAATACGCCTGTAGCGATTCCTATTGCCGCGCCTTCATTTGGAGGAACCATATGTGTCATTTCTTCTTTACCATCAGTATTAATATAATCACAAAACTGTTTTAGTGTAGAATCTGGAACTCCAACTATTGTTGATATTCCTAACTGTTTGACTTTTTCAATAAAATTTTCTGCTTTCATAATTACCTTCCTAATTGTATTTTACTGGTATACTTACATTTGAATCAAGCAAAGCATCTTTAAAAACTTTGAAAAATCCAACTATATCTTTCTCATCAATTGCACCTAATGAACATAATCTAAAAGTATTTGTAGTAGATATCTTTCCTGGATATATTGTAAAACCTCTGTCGTAACAGAAATCATGTATCTTTTCAAAATTCCAATTTGGATCATCAGGATATCTCACCGATACTACCAGACCAGTCTGTAATTCTTTTTTAATAACATCTTTAAAGCCTAGTTCAGCAATTCCTTTGTGAATTGCTTCATGAATTCTTGTATGTCTTTCCCATTTTGGCATTTCGCCTTCTTCAAAATACTCTTTAAGAGCTTGTCTTGTTGCGTAAATGGTTTGAACTGGAGGAGTAAAATGCATTTCTCCTGTTTTTTCAAAATATTCATATTGCAAATACAAATTACAATAATATGATCTCTTAGGATAATCCTTTGATTTTTTAATCAAATCAATATTACCAATAATATATGATAATCCGGTCATAGACATAATACCCTTTTGAGCAGAAGCCATACAAAAATCAATATTGTCTTTTTCAATATCTATAGGTCTCATAGCGTAAGTAGATGTTGTATCAACAACAAATATTGCCCCGTATTTATGTGCAAGAGCACCAACTTTTCTAATCGGATTTAACAATCCTGTTCCCGTTTCATTGTGCGTAATATATACAAGGGAAATATCTGCATTGTTTTTCAATGTTTCTTCTACTACTGATAAATCTGGTTGTTGATCTATTGGAAGTTGCAAATTAATATGAGGTAACCCATAATATTCACATATTTCTACTGCACGTGCACTATATGCTCCATTGTTAATAACCAAAATCTTTTTTTCCGCAGGAAGTAATGAATTAAGGCATATATCCATATTGATTGTACCAGAACCACAAAATAATACTGCGGTATATTTTTCTAAATTTCCATGCACGATTTTTACAAGGTCTTCTCTGATACCTTTCATCATTGAAGCAAATTCTTGTTCTCTTGGACAAATATCTGGTACTATCTGAGCCATCTTTACAGTGTCCGTTGTTGTAGCAGGACCTGGATTTAACAATACATTTCTTTTAATATTCATTAGAGTTTCTCCTTTACATTTTATATAAATGATCTATTTGAGCTAATTCTTCTAAGGTATCAATTTCAATTACATCATCACCAAAACATGGTCTAATTGCCACCTCAAATTCATCCTTACATATTCTTAGCGACACCTCGTCCCAATATTTCTGTTTTCCATCAGACATATTATACACTTTTTCAATACATCCCTTTAGCTTATTTCCATCCTGTTGTGTCCAATATGATATTCCATACATATGATAACAATCATCACCCACAACATTTAATTCTGTAATTATTCCCGAATCAGTTTTGAAGCACCAATCATCAGTATGTTCACAATATCTTCCTAAATAGTTTGTCTTGTATTCATACTTCCTAACAACCTCAGGATTTCCAATAAGTAAATCCGCTTCCATAACATATGCATCTTGAATATATTGACTTGCTAGCAAAGCCGATGAAATATTATTAGCCTCTGAATAATGTTCATTTAAAATAAAATTAATATTAGGGTACTTGTATTTGAGTGCATCAAATTGTTCCCATAAATATCCTCTTACTAAATATACTTCTTCTATTTCAGCTATATTTATTGCGTCTAAAAGTGTTTCTATTATCTGTTTACCATTTACTCTTACCAAGGGTTTAGGTGTATTCAATGTAATAGGAACCATCCTAGAACCAAAACCTGCTGCCATGATAATAGCTCTTTTTACTCTATAGGGTTTAAGCATTTCAAGTCCCAAATCTGTAACTTTATATTTGTCTTCATTAATTTCTAACCATTCATTTTGAAGAACTGAATTAATTACTATAATATTAACTCCTATTTTCTCACATTGCTCTTCTAACTGTGCCTTTGACGCATATTTGTGTCTTTCAACAAAAGCAAGTACTTCAAATTCCTGATATGTCAAATCATTTTCCATAGCATTTCTCCAAATATATTTTTTATGTTACATATATCTTGCATGATATAAGTTTACATAGATGGGATAAATATATCATTTTTACTTGTTTTTTGCAACTTATAGTTAATTTAGATGTTTCCTACTGTTTTTTGATTTTTTTATTTTACATCTATTTCTACCAATTTCATTTACAGGTTTCTCCACTAAATAATATAAAATAATAGCAAATGCTATTGCTATTGGTACGGCAATAATCATATTAATATATGGATTCATTTTATGTCCCATATAATTAACAATCACCTGCTGAATTGGAAACCCACATAAATATATACCATAGGAATAATTTCCCATGTCAGACAATTTTTCAAACCTTTGTTTAGCCCCAAAAAACAAATACATACACATATAAGGAAATGCTACTAGAATAGTTATTGGGGTACCACCTATAAAAATAGATACTATAAACATTACTCCCGCAATCAATGCGAGCTTTCCATTTAAAATTATCTTATCACGATATATATAATATAACATTCCAATATAAAACAACATACAAGGCTTAATAGCTGATAGTAACAGTTGCATATTATATCTCACAAAAATGTAGTATAGTATAAAATATGCAACAATAGCTATTGGTATTGTATATATTGCAGTTTTTTGTTTCATTAATTTAATTTTATAAAATATGTAGCATACTATATAGCACATAAATTCAACTGGTAATGTCCATAAAGCTCCATTAACAGTAGTACCATATAGATTTAATTCAAAAACTCCAGGTAAATTATGTTGTAATATAAATATCCCATTTAATGCATACTTAAAAATAAAGGATTAGTAAAATACTTCTTGAATGAAAGTGTTGTAACTACCGGTCCCATGACAAACATTGTTAACAATATAACAACGATAAGAAGTGGAAATATTCTGATTATTCTTGTAGTAAAATACGCCTTAAATGTTTCTAGTCTTTCCATACTCTTAGCTATAAGGTATCCACCTGCTAAGAAAAAAATCAACACAGCGATGCCTCCTAATGATAGCTCATCTTTAGCTATTTTCGATATTATTTCTTTTCCGTTTTCTCCCATGGAAATCGGGAAAGAATGGCTAATAATAACCATTATTGAAGCAATAAATCGTATCATATGAAGGTTGCAGCTTTTTCCCTGAACTTCCCCCAATTTTTTTCCTTTGATATTCATAAGTAAACTGATTCTCCTTTATCGGTATTCATCTAATAATGTACATTTATCAACTGTGATATTGTATCATAATCTTAATCGTCCTACAACAAATCCACTAATGATAAAAAAATCCAAAAGCACAAAAGTCACTGAACTAAACGTTCAATGACTTTTTATCTGCTATTATCCTACTCAACCGTTACTGAT
>CAZNKR010000039.1:0-7559 GCA_964573715.1 uncultured Roseburia sp.
ACTAGAAGAATCCTCTTCTCCTGCTTTCTACATTTTAGCTCCTATAGATAATGTTGACAAAAATATTATTTATTTAAATGGAAGTGATGAATATGCAGATACTTCCATTTATTCTATATTAGCTCATGAAGGTTATCCTGGTCACCTGTATCAAACTACATTCTTTTATAGTATGAATCCAAACCCAATAAGATCAATTCTATCTTTTATTGGATATACTGAAGGATGGGCCATGTATTCAGAAAGATATTCTTATGACTATAGTGGACTTTCTAAAAACTGTATTGAGCTATTAAAAGCAAATGATCTTTATGGTTATGGACTCTATTCAAAAATAGACTTTGGAGTTAATTACTCTGGATGGACAAAAGAAGGTACCGCTACTTTCATTGAAGGAGAAGGTTATGATGCAGATATTGCCGAAGAACTTTACTACATTGCTGTTGATGACCCTGGCGTATATCATCGCTATTTCTTAGGCATGGTTCAAATGCTTGAAGCACAGAAGGAAGCTAAAAACCTTCTTGGAAATTGCTATTCAAATAAGAACTTTAACAAATTTATACTTGAAATTGGACCAACATATTTTGATATCATTTCAGATAGAATGACAGATTGGTCAAATAAAGTGATTTCCCAATAGGCTATTATTTTCTTACAAACTAAAATCCTCCTATAACAGAAACAGACCATTTCGTCTTACTGTTTTAGGAGGATCTTTTATTTATTCTTGTTTTACTTATTCTTATTTCTTTTATTCTTGTTTTGCATTTTTCTTAATATATTCTTCATACCTAAACTTTGAAGCCTTCATTTCTTCAGTATCTTCTAGCTTATCATAATTAACTTCTTTTTCCTTTAATTCTTCTAAAGCATTTTGTAAATCATCTAAATTAATTAAATTTGAGTCCATTGTTCCTCCTTTGTTGTCTATTCTTTATATACCCAAGCTCTTTGAACCTTAAAGCTAACAAAGAATAAAATTAAATCTACTATTATTTTGGTCAATACCATCAATGGGCCACCTTCTATACTTAAAAGTGTGCTAAAGCCTGATACTGATAAATAAGAAACCATTGTCTGAACTATGCATACCGAATAATATTTTAATAGTATTTTAATGAATGGAGCATTGGATTTAAAAACTGCTCGTTTATTAAATATACAATTAAACATAGATGATATTGCCCTTGCTGCAAAGGTTGCAACAAAAACCTTCATGTTTGGCTCTACTAGACTTCCAATTGCAGTAATAAATACCGAAAATAATACAATATCAATAAGACTTGCTGCCATAGAACTAAAAATAAATTTAAGAATAACCTTGTATATCTTAATAGAATCCACAATGGGATTAAAATGTGATGTTTCATTCTCAGCTATATAAACGGTCCGTATTGTATGTTCTTTATAAGGAATATTAAGGGCTTTAAGGGATAGTAGCATATTTGTTTCATATTCAAAGCGTTCGCCTTCTATGCTAATCATATCATTAAGATATCCAAATGGAATACCACGTAATCCAGTCTGGGTATCTGAAATATTCACTCCGCATGCAGTTCTAAAAACAAAACTGGTAAATTTATTTCCAAATTTACTTCTTAGTGGAACATCTTTTCCTGAAAAATCCCTGCATCCAAGTATTAATGTGTCATTATCTTCAATCATCATCTGAGCGCATGCCGTAATATCCTTTACTTGATGTTGGTTATCTCCATCAACAGTAACAACGCCTTCCACGTCTTTACGATTTTGTACTATATATGAAAATGCAGTTTTTAATGCTCGTCCTTTTCCTTTATTTACTTCATGTGTAAGAATTGTACACTGAGAAATCTTTTCTAAATTCAAAAATGGTTGCATATGTTCACTATCACTGCCATCATTAACTATTACTATGTCCTTATACCCTGCATCAATCAATCCATGGGCTACCTGCTCGAGCTTTTCATCTGGATTAAGAGATGGAACGATTATGGTTACATTCATAATATCATCAGTAGATTTTTCTACTTTCCTTTCTCCCTATAATCTTTTGTTATGGGCACTATTAGGTTTATTCTACCATAAAACTCTATCAATGTCATTAGTTTTGCATACCCTTAACGGACAGTTTATGATTTCACAATTCACAATATTACAGTTCCACAATTCACAACTTTATGATTCTATTATAGTAACAAAAAAAGAAGACCGATACCTATAGGATACCGGTCCTCTCTATGCTCGCTACTTAATAGATAATCTCATGATCGTTTCTATTAGTTTTTTACTGGAATTCAACTACGTCAACCCATCTGTTGAGTAATTCTTTTTCTTCTTCAATGCCATTGGATATTCTAGCTGCTGCCACAATTGGTAACCACTTTTGAACATATGCTTTCTCTGTATTAGTTTTCTCACAGAACTTATTCATATATTTATCAGCAATCTTCTCGTTGTATAAGATTAACCATAAATATGATCTAGCAACATCTGCACTGGCATTTCCTAATGTTGCATGGTTCCAATCAATAATGTGTGCCTTTTGGTCCTTGTCGATGATAATATTCTGTGGAGTAAAATCTCCGTGGCAAAGCTTTTCATGCTTTGGTGTGCTTTCAAGTCTTGAAAGAAGCTCGTATTTCTTTCCATCATCAATATTTGTTGAATTAATCTTATCTGTAATCTTTGCTTTAAGCTTTCTAAGTGATGGGCATTTCTTTGAGAACATGTCAATCTGAATATCAACCATCTGCTCTACATATTTTTCAATATCACCTGGATTTTCTTCCATCAATTGACTAAGCGTTTTTCCTTCTACACACTCCATAGCAATGGCCCATTTTCCATCTACCATTGTTACTTCTTTAATCTGTGGTGTATTAAGTCCTAGGGGTTCAACGCTTGCTGCAATCATCGCTTCATTAAAAACATCTGCTTTTGCATAGTCTTCATTAAAAACTTTCACAGCCAAATCTCCACTCTTATAAACCTCATTAAATTTTCCTTTAGATATTAGTTTTTCTAATTTCATGTTAGTATCCTCCTGCTGTCATATAATGTTTTAATTAATTCACGAGCTCTTTTATGTTTATATTATACTACTATTTTTTTAATAATGAAAGCATTGTTTACAAATTAACATAATTGTTTTTTCTTTAACAAACCTTTACATTATTTTTGCAAGAATTACACTAGCCACAATCCCTGCAAATGTGCTTATCAACGCCCCTGCTAATGTCCATCTTGTTTTCTTAATTTTAGCTGACATAAAATAAACGCTCATTGTATAAAAGACTGTCTTTGTAGAACTCATAAGAAGGGACGTAACAAGTCCTTCAAAGGAATCCGTTCCAAACATTTTAAATACGTCCAAATCCAACTATATAAAGTATTAACAGAGGAATAATCATATTTGAAATTTTAACCAAAAAAATCATAACATTACCACCTGTTTCCTTGTAATAATGTTATGATTCTTATATAAAAATTATGCCTGTTTTTTATTACCAAAATAGTAAATCTATTACCTAATTTTGAGTATTAATTGTATCTCTAGTATATTCTTTAAACTCATATCCCTGAGCTCTAGCCTGGTCAATAAAATCACCTAAAATAGCTGTATTTGTAGTAGAAACTGCATGAAGAAGATATATAGCTCCATTATGTAGTCTCTCAACAGTTGTCTGTAAGCCTTCTTCTATGGTTGGCTGTTTATCAGTAATCCAATCAACATATGCAAAGCTCCACAACACTGTTGTATATCCTAAATCTTCAGCAATAGCTAAGGATTGTTCACTATAATGGCCCATTGGTGGTCTAAATAGATACATTTTATATCCATAGTTTTGAGATATATAAGCATCTAATCCTGTATATTCTGCCTTTTGTTCTTCAACTGAAAGAGTTGGCATTGAAGGATGTGTTACAGAATGGCTTCCTAGAACATGACCTTCATTAATAATTCTCTTAGTTAAATCAGGATTACTCTTTGCAAAATCCATTGTTACAAAAAATACTGCCTTTACATTTTTTTCTTTTAATGTATCAAGAATAGCTGGTGTACAACCATTTTCATATCCTTCATCAAATGTAAGATAAATTACTTTTTCATTTTCTTTAATGAACTCTACATTGTATTTACCATATAAATTTTGACAGTAAACAGCACCTTCGTATCTTCCATCTTCCAATCTTCTAGTTCCCACTCCATATTCAACAATTTCTGTTGAATACTCAGAATAATCACCAGCATAATCACTTGTTGTAATTTCTTCTGTTGTTGGCTCTGGGGTTGTAGCCTCAGTCGAGCTATCAGATTCAGTCTGTGGTTTTGCAGTTGTTGAATTTTTTTCATTCGATGTACCACATCCACATAGAGATGCTACTAAAGATACTGCCATAATAGCTGCTAGTACTTTACTTTTTCTCATATTCTACCTCCATTATTGTTAAAAAAATAAATCACTCATATTTTCTTTCAGTTAGTATTATATATCCATCATCAAGAGAAGTAAATAACACAATAATTAACTAATGTTACCAAATAATTAACTATTGAATAAATTTCTATTCAACGAAGTTAAATCCACCATTTTTAATATACTCAATTCCTGCTACCATATATTCATCATATAACGCATTTACACTATGACAATCTGAGCCAACAACTACTTTAATATTACTTCCTTTTATTAAATCCCACAGCTCTTTTACTGGATAAGCCATTCTTTCCCCACTATCCATTTTAATTTTTCCTCTTCGCAAACCATTTGCATTATATTCTAATGTAAAGTCATACTTTGCGGCAGCATTTGCAATTAAATCAAAGGCCTCTAAATGCTTTTTTCCAATTGTAATAGGATTTACTCCAATTAAATCCGGATGACAGGCAAACTTAAAATAACCTGTTTTCATAGCTTCTACTAGTTTATTTGCATATTCAATATATAAATCTTCATCATAAATGTCATACACATATTGAATTGTTCCTGTTGATTTATAAAAAAAGTGGGGACCAAGAATAAGATAATCACATCTTTTATCCGCTAATAATTCTTCATAATAGCCATTGTATTCTGGCAAGTATTCACTTTCAAAGCCCGTATATATTTTAATTTTTCCAGAATATTTTTCCTTTAAACTATCCATTGTATCCAGATATTCATCCTTTTGGGAATACTCCATTCTTGCACCATAATCAAAATCTGGATATGGTATATGGTCTGACATACCCAAAATATCAAATTTGTTCCCTATTGCGCAAGCTACATACTCTTCTTCTTCCCCCGTTGCATGTCCACAACGCTTACAATGTGTATGATAATTAGTTAGCATTTAATTTTCACCTCTGTCTATTCTTGCCTTTAAATCTTCAAGGTACATCCATCTATCCATTTTTTCTTCAAGTTGTATTGATAATTCTTCTTTTTCTTTATTGATTTCATTAAGCTTTACAAAATCCGAAGCAAATTTTACCATATCCTTATCCAATTGCTCAATTTTTTCTTCGAGACTTGATACCAATCCTTCAATAACTTCATATTCCTTTGCTTCATTATATGTGAATTTAAGCTTTTTCTCTCTTGGTTTTTCACTCTTTTTACTTTCTATACCAGAATTATCTGTGCTTTTCTTTGCATCAATTTGTACTTTTTTATTGTCCCCATCTACAGCATCTTCTTTTCTATTAGTATAATCTGTATATCCACCTTCATACTGCTTTACTTTTCCATTATCCTCAAAAGCAAAAATTCTTTTTACTGTTCTATCTAAAAAATATCTGTCATGGGATACTATTATTACTATCCCCTCAAAGGAATCTAAATAATCCTCCAATATGGTTAGGGTAGTAATATCTAAATCATTAGTAGGTTCATCTAATATCAGTACATTTGGCGCTTCCATCAATACTCTTAGTAGATTTAATCTTCTTTTTTCTCCACCTGAAAGTTTCTCAATAATGGAATACTGGGATTCCCCTGAAAATAAAAACCTCTCAAGCATATTTGATGCACTAATTTCTCCATCTTTTGTTTTTACAAATTCCGCCGTTTCACGAATATAGTCTATTACTCTAAGGTGCGGGTTCATATATGCAATACCACTAGTTTCATGGGTTTCTATTTCTTGTGAATAGTAACCAATCTTAACTGTTTGTCCTACTGTTATTTGTCCACTATCTGGTTTAATAAATCCAGCAATAATCTTCATTAATGTGGTTTTTCCACACCCATTTTTTCCAAGAAATCCAATTCTATCATTTTTCAAAAATATATACGTAAAGTCATTGATAAGCTCTTTTTGTCCATATGCTTTATATATATGCTCTAGCTCAATAGTGGTTTTACCTAGTCTTGATACTGCGGAAGATATTTCTACAGCTCCATCCCCAGTATAATCCTTGGTATTTTTCATATCTTCATAGCGCTCAATTCTTGCCTTTTGCTTTGTTGATCTTGCCTGGGCGCCACGTCTTATCCATGCCAATTCATTTCTTAATATAGATTTTCTTTTTCTATCTGAAGCTACTAGCATTTCTTCTCTTTGAGTCTTCAATTCTATAAAGCCTGAGTAATTTGTTTTGTAACTGTATATTTTTCCTTTATCAACTTCGTCAATTCTATTACAAACACTATCTAAAAAGTATCTATCATGTGTAACCATAACCACTGCACCTTTATACTTTTTAAGAGTGTCTTCCAGCCAATCAGACATTTCATTGTCTAAATGGTTTGTTGGCTCATCTAATATAATAATATCCGAATCAGAGGCTAAAACAGCTACCAATGATAATCTTTTTTTCTGTCCTCCAGACAGATTATCGACAGACTCTGTAAAATCAATAATTCCAAGCTTTGTCATCATAGTTTTAGCAACAGCCTCAATATTATGATTTGTGGAATTCTTATTTTCTCTCATAACATATTGAATAACTGTTTCATTTTTCTCAAACTTTGGGTGTTGTGGCAAATATCTAATAACAACATGCTTCGCCTTTGTTATATTTCCAAAATCCACATTTTCTATTCCTGCCATTATCTTTAGCAATGTAGATTTTCCCGTACCATTTATTCCAATAATTCCAACCTTTTCTCCCTCATCCAAAAAGAAAGAGGTATCGTCTAAAACTTTTTTTTCTGAAAATGCTTTTACCAGATTTGTTCCCGAAAGTAGATTCATATATTGCTCCATTCCAATGCTCATTGAATATCGACCCCGATTATATCATAAAAAGACTTCAAAATAAAGCCAACTAAATAAAGAGAGTTGGCTGTTAAAATCACAGACAAACCTCTCTATTTTTCATAGTATATTTATATATTCTTATATATTCCTATTTACTGCTTATATATATATTCTTACTTTTTCCTATTTTCCATACTACTATTTATCATCGCTTAATACTTTTATTTGCTTTTTTTACTCTTAAGCTCATATACATAATCTGACATTTTTGCAACCTCTGGGGAGTGGTTCACCAGAATAAATAATAGTATTGCTATTATATTATTCTCATGGATTAAAATTGACACAATATTATTTAATTAAAATATTTTTGTCATTACATCTTTGTC
>CAZNKR010000039.1:7659-11873 GCA_964573715.1 uncultured Roseburia sp.
TTACATCTTTGTCATTACATCTTTCAATATCTTTTTATACGTATATTTTTTGATTAGTACTTTTATTCATATTCTTTTAAATCTGCTAGTTTACAAGCTGAGCATAGACCTCTCTTTTAGATATACCTCTATCCTTTGCAACAAGTTTCATTGCGTCTTTCCTATCAACCCCCTGCTTTTCATACATATCCATATGTTCTTCTATACTCATTAATAAGAAATCTGCAATTTCTTCATTTCTCTTTTCGTCAAAGGATTTTCCCTGGATTACCATTACATATTCTCCCTTAGGAGTTTCATCTTTGTATTTTTCAATGAGTTCGCTAATCAATGTCTTATTTGCATTTTCATGTATTTTAGTTAACTCTTTGCACAATGTAATATTTCTATCCCCCAGGGCTTCAAACAACTCATTAAGGGTCTTAAGTAAGTGATGTGGTGCCTCATAGATAATCATGGTACGTGTTTCATTCTTCAATTCTGAAATAATTGCTGCTCTTTCCTTTTTATCTGATGGTAAAAATGCCTCAAATGCAAATCTTCTCGTGCTCTGTCCTGACATAGTAAGTGCTGTAATACATGCTGCAGGTCCTGGCAATGAACTCACTTCAATTCCTGCCTCAAAACATTGTCTAACCAATTCTTCTCCCGGATCTGATATACCCGGAGTGCCAGCATCTGTAATAAGTGCAATATTTTTACCACCAAGCATTTCATTCACCAAATATTTAGCCTTATCATATTTGTTAAATTCATGATAGCTTGTCATTGGTGTGGTTATTTCAAAATGATTAAGTAATTTTATACTATGTCTCGTATCTTCCGCTCCAATTAAATCCACTTCCTTTAGTGTTTTTAAAACTCTGAAAGTAATATCTTCAAGATTTCCTATGGGTGTCGCACATAAATACAATTTTCCTGCCATGTTTTCTCCTATTGACTTTATCTAATTGATATACGCCTATTTATATTGTCTTTTCACCTATATTCTTTATATCATATTATTAATATCGATTTATATTTTATATCATATTATTAATATCGATTTATATTTTATATCATATTATTAATACCCATATATATCATATATTTCATCCGTATATTTTCCCGGTTCCGTGTAGACAATTAATGGCTTTTCCATTTTCATAAAACTATTTCCGCCTTTTATTGCTTCCACAAGCACCATATTTGCTTCCTTGTGGATAAATGGATGAACCATCTTCATTCTCTTAACCTCTAGCTTATATTTGCTAAGAACATTTATTATTTCAACGAGACGGTGAGGTCTATGTACCATATAGAACCTACCTTTGTCCTTTAAAACATAGGATGCTTCTCTTATAACATCTTCTAATGAACATAAAACTTCATGCCGAGCAATGGCTTTTGGCATATCTGGATTTTTTAATCCATGGTTATCATTCATATAAGGTGGATTTGAGGTCACAACGTCAAAAGAAGCTCGGCCAAATATTTGGGAAGCTTCTTTGATATCTCCATCTACAATTCTAATCTTATCCGTTAGATCATTAAGCATAACACTTCGCCTTGCCATATCCGCACTTTCTTTTTGTATCTCAAGTGCAGCAAAACTTTTTCCTTCAGTTTTTGCTTCTAGGAGAATTGGAATAATGCCTGTGCCCGTCCCTAAATCAAGTACACTCTCATTAGTTTTGACATTTGCAAATCCAGACAAAAGTACCGCATCCATCCCAAAACAAAACTTTTCGCTGTTCTGAATGATCTTATATCCGTTTCTTTCCAAGTCATCTATTCTCTCGCCTGGCAATAAACTAATCTTCAAATTTAGATTTTCCTTCCTGTCTTTCAAGTGCTTCTAATGCTTTTAATGCTTTAAGTTCTTCTTCGTCCACATTAAGCAAATCTCTTCTTTTCTTTGGTTTAAACTTAAGTCTGTCAACCTTATACTCACGTATCTCTTTTTCATCATTGACTAAAACCAAAACTTTTACATTCTGTCGAAGTACGCTTACTGATTGTACTTCTCCCTTTAATCCCTCGTCTGTTGTCACCGTATCACCAATGTTTGGAAGTTTTGAATTTAATTCTTCATATGTTTCTTCCTCATTTTTAAGACAACACATAAGTCTGCCACATACACCTGATATCTTTGTGGGATTAAGGGAAAGATTCTGTTCCTTAGCCATCTTTATTGAAACTGGAACAAAGTCAGACAAATATGAACTACAGCATAGGGGTCTTCCACAAATACTAATACCTCCAACTGCCTTTGTTTCATCTCTTACACCAATCTGACGCAACTCGATTCTTGTCTTAAATACAGCAGCAAGATCCTTAACTAACTCTCTAAAATCAATTCGTCCATCTGCTGTAAAATAAAATAATACTTTGTTATTATCAAATGTATATTCCGTATCAATAAGCTTCATATCTAAATTGTGCTTTTTAATCTTTTCAAGGCAAATATTAAATGCCTTTTTTTCTTTTTCCTTATTCTTTATTGCAGTTGTATCATCATTTTCATTTGCAATTCGAATAACTGGCTTAAGAGGTTGAATAACCTTACTATCTTCTACTTCTCTTACTCCTATAACTACCTTACCATACTCAACGCCTCTTGCTGTCTCAACAATAACGTGCTGACCCTGCTCTATATTCATTCCAGCTGGATCAAAATAGTATATTTTTCCTGCTTTTCTAAATCTAACACCAATAACCTTTATCATATCTGTATAGGGTTTACCCTTTCCTTTCTGGCAATAATTTAAAATATATAATTAAATAATTAATTTGTTTTTGTACTAATATATCTTAACAGATTTATTGACATTATGCTATCATTTTATTTTGGGGAACCAAAATATCAAATCTTTATTACTTACAAAATATCAAATTTTTATTACTAATATCTAATATAATCCTTAAAAACTATCTCTTATACTCATTAGTAATAGTTGCATTGTCAATTCAAAATTTACATTTGCATTAAGTCTTGTCTTTACTTTGTCAATATTAATAAATATTTGTTCGATATTATTGTATGACATATTCATACTATATTTTTCAATTATATTTACCATATCTTTAAAAATCAATTCATTAATATCCTTGGATGCTTTAAATATTAATACATCTCTAAACCAGGATACTAGTAAATCTGTATATTCACTTATATTATCTTTATACTGGCTAAGTTCTTTTACATATGTGGAAATATCTGCCGCAGTTGCATTGTTCAAATTTTTAAGTTGCATTATAGTAATATCTTTAAGTTTATTAAAATCTTCCATAGTTGCAAGTCTTATTGCTTTTCCAATATTTCCCGCCGCAAAGTTTACTACAATCTTAGCTTTATAATCTGGAATATGCTCATTCTTCATTAGATAATCCATAATAAGTTGATTTTTTACTGGACGCAAATCCAAGCTTACACATCTTGAAAGTATAGTTTGTAAAAAATTGTCTTTATTATTAACCAAAAGTATAATTATTGCATATGAAGGAGGTTCCTCAATTGTTTTTAATAATGCATTCTGAGAGTTTGTATTCATTTTTTCTGCTTCATCAATAATATAAATTTTATATTCACTTGAATAAGGTTTAATTACAATGTCATCGTTTACCTGTTCTCTTATTTCATCAACAGAAATCGTGGCACTTTTTTCATGAGTTACCCACTTTATATCTGGGTGATTCCCTGACAATGCCTGTTTGCAGGAATGACATTCCATACATGGTTCATCCATCTTTTTTTCACATTGCAGGGTCATTGCAAATGCTTTTGCAATACTTTTCTTACCCATACCTGCTTCTCCATTGAGAATGTACGCATGTGAAATCTTATGCATTTTTATTGCACTTTTCATATGATTAACAATACTTTCCTGCCCTATAATATCTCTAAAACCAGCCATGTTACCTCCTTTAAAAAAATTTCAAAGCTTATTCACTTCTCTTTATTTATATTTCAATTTATATAGAATTTATATAACATTTTATATATCACTTTATATATCAATTTATATAACATTTTATATATCACTTTATATATCAATTTATATATCAATTTATATATCACTTTATATATCAATTTATATATCAATTTATAATTATATTTTTAATGAAATTTATAATTTTTCAATCTAATTATGATAATATATCCAACAACAATTTATGTTAATATATCCAACAACAATTTATGTTAATATATCCAACAACAATTTATGTTAATA
>CAZNKR010000039.1:11973-15627 GCA_964573715.1 uncultured Roseburia sp.
TATCCAACAACAATCCTCTAATTTCATCAACCTTATTTAAAACAGAGATATTATCTTTCTCTTCCTTTAATAATTCTTCTGCTAATTCATCAAGATTTTCATCGATTAGTTTTACAATTCCATAAACTCGATGACGTCCTCTTCTATCCAAGAAATTTTCTCGTGAGAACTGATGTGACCGATAAACAACTTCATTCAAAAAGTTCTTTATAAGCTCTCTATATTTCTTCATATCTTTTATATCTGTTTTTTTGGAAATACGTTTTCCTTGCTCAGATATTTCATTCATTAAAGAACTAACCTTCGCCTGCAAATCCGCCTCTTGTATATTACTTATTAAAGTAAATTTGAAACTGTCATCGCTTGGGGCTACATTCTTTGGTGTCTCAACACGATTTGCATTCAAAATCTCAGATATCCTCATATCCATATTATCCATGTTCTCACTCCTTTCCTATTGAATTTAGCATTTATTATAATTACTTTATTATTTAATGTAATATATTCTGTATTTTATTAAAGGTAATGTGTATTGTATTATTTAAATTTAATATATTGTCTGTTATCTTTTTATAATATATTTCTCAATGTTGTTTAATTAATTTTCTACTATAATATTCCAATTTGTATCTTTTTCAATTTCTGCTACTATATCGCTCACACAATCTTCTATATTTGTATTTAAATATGTTTTGATAATTCCACATTCTCTTAGCTTTTCATTAGAAAAATCTTCCTGATCAGCGATAAACCTTCTACATATTTCCGTATATTTAGGATTGTCTTCCTTCATTTCACGCTGCAACGCTCTCATCAATCTAACTCCATCATCTACTTCAATATATATGGGAACAACTTGATTTTTTCCATAGTAATCTCTTACTTTCATATATGACTCTAGCGTTCCAATCAATATATAGCTTGACCTTGATAAATCCACCTGTCCATCATGAGCGGTAAAATAGTTCCATACTCCATATACGGTATTGTAGCTTCGTCTCTCAATTACAATTCCTCGGCCTTCCATTGTTTTCATTTTCTTCTCATCAACAAAGTAGTATTCTACTCCATCCTTTTCTCCATCTCTAATTGGTCTTGTGGTATATCCAACTAAAGTTTTTAATTGTAATTTTTTATTTTCAATTAATTTCTTAAAAATTGTATCTTTTCCTGAAGAGCTCTTGCCCATAAGATAGTATATTTTTCCCATACTTTTCCTTTACCATATCGTTTTTATTTTCTCTATCTTCTTTTTGTTTCTACTAACATTTATTCTTATTTTGCTATATTCTTTTGTTTCAGCCACTTCTATTCTTTTTCAATACATACTTTATTATCTTTAATACCAATTATATTTAATCCTCTTTGCAAATAGTCCCCAATTGTTAAAATAATTTCGCTATTAAACTCTTCTCCAGGAATTATTATTGGACTACCTGGTGGATACAGATAAATATATTCTCCAGAAATTTTATTCTTTGCATTATTAATATTAATCCACATTTTTTTGCTCTCATCTAACTCAAAAACATTCTTTATTCTACGAGGACAAGGGGTTTTTTGTGAATTTACATCTATCTCATTTTCATTAGAAAGCGTTTGATCTGTTTTGTATTTTATAAAAAGCGTTTGATTTATTTTATTTTTTGTATAATTTTTTTGGTCTATTTTATTTTCTAAATAGAGTGATTTATCTATTTCCTTCAAGGCATCTGAAAGTCTATTTAATCCTTCTTTCGTATCACAAAACGAAGTCATAGCAATAACATATTTCTTCGATGACATTTCAAGCTGCAAATGATATTTATCAAGCAATTCCGTGTACATGCTTTGACCATCATATTCTTTGCCTTCTCTTTTGCAATTATTAACTACAATTACGATTTTTCCATAATCGTACTTATTTATATTCCAGTTATTTTTTAAGTTTAATTCATGTTCTTGTTTCAATTCATGTTCTTGTTTCAATTCATATTCTTGGTTTGATTCATGTTTTTGTTTCAATTCATATTCTTGATTTCGTTCATATTCATGGTTTACATTAAACTTATTTCCCAAAACATAAATATTTTTCAATTTATTAGTATTTATATAAAAATCAGAAAGGTTCCTATAATATTCCTTGATTAATTCTTTTCCACAGTTCTCTATAATTCCAAAACATTTATCCACAGAGGACATCAATACATATGAAGGACTGCTACTTTCAAAAAAACTAAGGTATTTTAAAATCTTTTCATCAGAGACTTTATTGGTATTAATATGCATTATAGCTGTCTGTGTCATTGAAGGAAGTGTTTTATGCACGCTTCTAATCACAACATCCGCTCCCAAGCTTATAGCACTTTTTGAAGTATTTCCACTTAATCCAAAATGTGCTCCATGTGCTTCATCAACTATTAATATTGCATTATTTTTATGCACGATTTTTGCAATGCCCGAAATATCAGAGATAATTCCCTCATATGAGGGGGAAGTTATAACAACCGCCGAAACATTTTTTGTTACCTTAAATGCTTCCTCCATTTCCTCACACTCAATTGCATTGTAATATCCATATTCCTTACTTATTTTTGGACATAAATAATATGGATTTAGCTTTCGAATTTCAATAGTATTATATACAGCCTTATGACAGTTTCTAGCAATAATTACATTATCTTTCTCCTGTGTTGTAGCACATATCCCAGCCATTATTCCACAACTAGACCCATTAACTAAAATGTGGGTGTTTGTAACCGAATATATCCTTGAAATCCTCTCTTCAAGCTCCTTAATAACCCCCTTCGCATTATGAAGATTATCAAAATTTTCAATTTCCGTAATGTCAATTTCATATGGATTTACCATACTCATTATCTTATGGTTTCTTTTATGCCCCGGCATATGAAATGGATAATAATCACTTTTACTATAATCAACAAGTTTGTTATATAAGGATAATTTACTCATGAAGAACAGCCTTAATCTTTTCAATTAAATCTTCTGGCATGTAAGGTTTAATAATATATCCGTCCATACCAACACTCATACATTGTGCAACTACCTCTTTACTTGCTAATGCAGTAAAAAACACGATTGGAATGTTTACCCATTCGTTATTCTTTTTTATCTCTTTTACTGTTTCTATTCCATTCATACCAGGCATATCAACATCCATCAAAATAATATCTATCTGTTTCTTTAAAATTATTTCCAACGCCATTTCGCCACTAGTTGCAAGATATACTTCATAAATATCCTTTAAAATAAGCTTCGCCGTTTTTAATATAGTCTTAGAATCATCTACTACTAATACTTTCTTCATCTCATTACTCCTATTCGTAAAATCCTTACACATTTAATAAATATATCACATAAATACATCAATAGCAATTATCTAGAAAAACAGAATTTTTATTTTAATTTATTGAAAAATTTTATTGATTAACTACGGATTAATTAACAGAATTTAAATTTATTTATTAGAAAATGGAATTTTAGATAGCAAAAAATGCCCAGAGCCGGAATCGAACCAGCGACACGAGGATTTTCAGTCCTCTGCTCTACCAACTGAGCTATCTGGGCATTGTAAGTAAAAACTTACGAGTTGCGGGGGATGGATTTGAACCAACGACCTTCGGGTTATGAGCCCGACGAGCTTCCAGACTGCTC
>CAZNKR010000040.1:0-14752 GCA_964573715.1 uncultured Roseburia sp.
TCTAGTGTCTCTTCAGGTTCGGTTACTGGGTATGCAGGATCATAAAACTGTAGTATAGCACTTGAATCCGAGCTTGCAATATCTGTAATAGTGTTAATTGCACTATCAAGATATGAGTCTGTTAATGCGCTTAACTCTGAAACAGTAAGACTTGAACCAGTGTTACATTTGGTTAGATATGCATAATAAGCATCTCCGCCTTCGTATTCTGTAAAGGAATCGTGAATGCGTGTTCCTTTCAAATTATAGTTTGAGGATATTTTATCATATTATTCTATTTTACACACTTGTAATGTGAAAAATAATTTGTTAGAATAGTGAAACAAAAGTCGTACCTTCTTTTTGGAGAGAAAGGAGGTCTATGAAATTAAAAAATTTCAAAAAATCCCTATTCTTAGGGAGTGCAGCAGTTCTTATTTTTCTGGTGTTATTATCAATTTGCACTAATTCGGTGCAAGCAGCACGTACTTTATACTTTGATTCAGAGGGTAATCTGATATTTACGGCATATGGTGGGAAGGATACAACCGGTGTTAGATATCTTACTATTGGTTGGATTATTAAAAGATATGATATGCCAATTAATGCCCCGGGGCAGCGGTATATAATAGTATCAAAAAGCGGGGATGTGCATTCTGTTCCTGATCCTGATAACCCTATGATGCTCACCACATATGTTAAGAGCGACAAAAGTGAGATACTTTCCGCAGTAAAAAAGGTATCAAGTGATTGGGAAAAACAATTAGTGAATTATGGAGGGATTGTATATATTGATACGGTTTTTACTATCGTTCAGTATGGTGTTGTAATGGGTGGAATTAATCCTGATGGTAGTATATATGGAGAGGTGTATACTGATTTTGAAGGCATTTCTAAGGCTAGGTGGTGGGGAGATCCATCGCTATTTAGGCAATTCTATGAACTGTCGGTAAATTATCCAGCTCAGATTGTAAATGAACCAGTAAAGTACACGACACAATCTGCTAGTAGCTATACCTACTCTAGTAAACCCCAAAGCAGTTTTAATATTGGCTCAAATGAAAAGGATAATGAAATATATAATGTGGAAAAGGGAATACCTGGCGGGGAAAGGCTGTATTTATATGGATCTACATCAAGCTTTATTTATGATACAAAGCTGACATTGGTTAAAGGGGTTATTGATATTCCAGTGAAAATATCTACAACCTATATTTTAAATTGGAAAGATTATAATGGAATATCACATTCGGAACGGCAGGTGGTATATAGATATTATAGGGTAAAAAGAAGCTATGAGTACTATAGCATAAATAGCGTAAATGTTTTAGCAGCAAGTGAAGCCGTAGTTTCTTCAAATGGTATTATAGGTGGAAGCAAAACCATAAATCTAAATAATAATGTAACAAAAGAAGTTAAAATATATGGTGATGCTAGTAAGCACATATCCTATACCATAAATACTTCATTAATAAATGGTGGAACAAAAACAATTAATAGTAACAATCATTTAAGGCCGTCCATACCAGATGAAAATGATCAGGTAATAGCCGAAAAAGCAGTAACAGCAATAAGTGTAAATAGTGACAGGCTTAGTATTGGAGGTAATGTGGTATTATCCAATGCTGTAGGAAGTGGAAAGGGAAAAAGTCCGGTATATTTTACACCACCTAAAAATAGCATTTATGCTTCTGGATTAATCGTAAATTCAACTACTCAAAATGGCATATATACTAGTAATGCAAAGGTTGCATACAAAAATATAGCAACAAATGTAAAGACAGAGGTGACTAGTCAGGTGAATGTTATAAATATTTTAACACCAGTTGTGTGCGAAGGTGGCATTTTGTGTGGAAAAGAGTGGAACCAAGATGTTAATGTTGTGGATAACACTATAGTAAGTGGAATGAATTTTACTGTTTCATTAGGTTCTATGGGATTTCATAGTGACAATAAAGGCTATGGATATCAAAATTATGATAAATATTTGGGGGCAAAGTATGTCAAATTTCCATTTATAGTAGAGCGAAATAATGAATTAATTCATGAGAATACATGGATAGATTTGTCCAAAGGGTATGTATTTAGTGTGCCAACAGACGTAAAAATAGGTGATTATGAAGTTGAATATAGTTTTTATGCAGTCAATTCAAAAAAACTGTTAGGAGGAGGTGTTGATGAGATTAATAACCAAAAGAATAATGCTGATGGAAAATATCATATGGCGACAAGTAAATGTGTGGTTCACATTACAGGAAGATTGTGTGGGTTGACAATTGACGATAAATACACTGTTGGTGAAAAAGATGTATTAGAAGGTCTAAAGAATGATAAGAATGTTGGGGATAATGATAAGAGCGAGAATAATAAGAGTGAGAATAATGAGAATAATAAAAAAAGTGAAAATAGTTTTTTAGTTCCATCCACTTCAAACGTTCATAAGCTAAGTTTTACCGTAGTTGGGAATTTTAAGGAAGAGGACAAGGTGGATGTGGAATTTACCTATAATTACATTATTGAAGGAAATAGATATGAGGTTAATGTATATAATATAGAAAAAAGGGATGTAATAACTAAAGGCCAGCCTTTAAAAGCGATAGAAGGGATAAGTATTCCCATTAGTAATGAAGAAGAGATGGGTAAAAATATATTTACGATTTCAAAAGCTGTAGATTTTGGTGAAGAATTATACGTATTTCCAAAGTCTGTATCTATAGAGAGTATTAAGGATATAATAAGTAACCGGGATAAGCTGCTAGAAGGTGGAAGCTTAGTGGTAAATATGAAGGCATATATTATTAAAGACGAACAAAAATATATATCTTATATTAATAGTGAAAATTCCTTGAATGGGTATTGCAATATGTGGAAGAAAGAGGGATTTTCCTATGAACAAATGCTTAATGGTAAAATTGAAAACCTTAAGGATGGAGATGCTATTTGCCTATTGGGAGACAGCGGTAAATTCTATGGGTATAAGGTTGTAGGTACGCATTAAAAAATAAATCCTTCACTAGGAATAAATAGATTAAAAGCATAGAAAAAGCAGAGTTTTAGGGCTAATGCTTGACAAACAAAAAAAATAATAATAAACTAGGTGCAAATATATAAAAGCGATGAAGAGAAGAGTAGCTTGTGATTGCAGTAAAAGAGAACTCAGGTAGCTGAAAATGAGTACTGTGGATAGAAGTGAAGATGGTCTTGGAGCTTTGTGTCTGAATTGTTAGGATGCAACGGGAGCGCCCGTTATAGCAGCAGACTGTGATAGCAGTCATAAAGGCAGATATTGTGAAGTGTCTGTAAAGTAAAGTGGTACCACGGATTATTCCGTCTTTATATTTTATATAGAGGCGGTTTTTTTGTACACCTAGCATGGATAAATATTAAAACAAGTAAAATAGAAAGATGAGGAAATTAAAATGGAAAAGAAACCTTATTACATTTCAACGGCTATAGCTTACACATCAGGAAAACCACATATTGGAAATACTTATGAAATAGTTTTAGCTGATAGTATTGCAAGATTTAAAAGACAGCAAGGCTATGATGTCTTTTTTCAGACTGGAACAGATGAGCATGGTCAAAAAATTGAGTTAAAGGCACAAGAAGCCCAGATTACACCAAAACAATTCGTAGATGATGTGTCTACAGAAATTAGAAGAATATGGGATTTGATGAATACATCATATGATAAATTTGTGAGAACAACAGATGAAAATCATGAGAAGCAGGTTCAAAAAATCTTTAAAAAGCTGTATGAAAAAGGAGACATATATAAGGGTCATTATGAAGGAATGTACTGTACTCCTTGTGAATCCTTCTTTACACAGTCTCAGCTTGTAGATGGGAAATGTCCTGACTGTGGCAGAGAGTGTCAGCCAGCAAAAGAAGAAGCATATTTCTTAAAATTAGGAAATTACACAGATCGATTAATAAAACATATAGAAGATCACCCAGAATTTATTCAACCAGAATCAAGAAAAAATGAGATGATGAACAACTTTATTAAAGCTGGTCTTCAGGATTTATGTGTATCACGTACATCATTTAAATGGGGAATACCTGTAGATTTTGATGATAATCATGTAGTTTATGTATGGATAGATGCACTTTCAAACTATATAACAGGACTAGGCTATGACTTGGATGGAAATAATGGGGAAAACTTTAATAAGTATTGGCCAGCAGACCTTCACCTCATTGGAAAGGATATATTAAGATTTCATACTATATATTGGCCAATTATGCTTATGGCACTTGAACTTCCATTACCTAAACAGATTTTTGGTCATCCATGGCTTTTACAGGGTGATGGAAAGATGAGTAAATCAAAGGGAAATGTAATTTATGCTGATGATTTAGTAGAATTTTTCGGCGTGGACGCTGTTAGATATTTTGTTTTGCATGAAATGCCTTTTGAAAATGATGGTGTAATTACATGGGAGCTTTTAGTTGAAAGACTAAACTCAGAGCTTGCAAATACTCTTGGAAATCTTGTAAACAGAACAATATCAATGTCTAACAAGTATTTTGATGGTATAGTTACAAATAAAAACAATGATGGCGGCGAAGTATTTGATGTAGAACTTAAGGAAAGTGCATTATCAACAGTTTCAAAAGTTGCCAAAAAAATGGATAAACTCAGAGTTGCTGATGCTATCTCTGAAATATTCACTTTATTTAAAAGATGTAATAAATACATTGATGAAACAATGCCATGGGCTCTTGCAAAGGATGAGGATAAAAAGGAAAGACTTGAAACAGTATTATACAACTTAGTTGAAAGTATAAGTATTGGAGCAACACTTCTTGAATCCTTTATGCCAGAAACCTCAAAAAAGATTTTGACACAGCTTAATGCTTCACCTAGAACACTTTTAGACCTTTCTACATTCGGTGTATATGCTTCGGGAACAAAAGTAACAGATAAGCCTGAAATATTATTTGCAAGATTAGATTTGTCTGAAGTAATGGAAAAAGTTGAAGAGATGAAAAATAAGAATAAGGTGGATGAACCAAAATATCCACAGGTTGAGGTAAAGGAAGAAATAACAATAGATGATTTTGACAAGGTTCAAATCAGAGTTGGTGAAGTACTTGAATGTGCCCCGGTTCCAAAGGCTAAAAAGCTTTTATGTTCAAAGATAAGAGTGGGAAATGAAATAAGACAGATTGTTTCTGGAATCTCCCTATACTATAAGCCAGAAGAAATGGTAGGAAAAAAGGTAGCAGTAATTACAAATCTTAAGCCAGTAAAGCTTTGTGGCATTCTATCCGAGGGTATGATTTTAGCGGCATCAGATGATGATGGAAACTTGTCAGTTCTTACAGTAGATAAAGATATAATTGCAGGTTCAGAAATTAGATAGCAATATTAATTTAAATGGATTTTTAACCAAGTAACGAGATTATATATAGGTAATCAGGTGACGATATGATATTTGACACACACGCCCATTATGATGATGAGCAATTTGACATTGATAGAGAGACGGTATTAAGCAATCTACAATCTGCCAATATTAAAGTAGTAAATGTTGGGGCCTCTTTTGAAGGCTCCATAAAAGCATTTGAATATGCAGGTAAGTATGAAAATGTATACGGAGCAGTTGGAATACATCCAGACAATGTAGGGGAAATGGATGAAATCAAATATGCTAAATTGGTAGAAATGGCTCATAGCCATAAAATCGTTGCCATAGGTGAAATTGGGTTAGATTATCATTGGATGGTAGAAGAAAAGAATGTCCAAAAAGAATGGTTCATTAAACAAATGATGCTTGCAAAAAGCCTACAAAAACCTATAAATGTACATTCTAGAGATGCTGCAGCGGATACAATGGAAATAATAAAAGAGCACGGAAAAGATATCTCTGGAATTATTCATTGCTATTCTTATAGTTTAGAACAGGCCGAAGAATACCTTAAGATGGGCTATTACTTAGGAATAGGTGGAGTGGTGACATTTAAAAATAGTAAGAAGCTAAAAGAAGTAGTGGATATGGCACCTATAGAAAGAATTGTCTTAGAAACAGATTGTCCATACCTTGCCCCGGAACCGTTTAGAGGAAGTAGAAATACTTCTCTTAATCTAAAATATGTGACAGCTACAATAGGACAGATAAAAGGAATGGATGCCTCTTTGGTGGAAAAAATCACATATGATAATGCTATTAAGGTTTATAATATACACAAATAATATTTAAAAATAACAATGCAAGGTCGTAAAGACAGGAGAAAATATGGCAAATTTAGGAATCCCAAAGAATACAATAGAAATTTTGCAAAAGTACCATTTTGTCTTTCAAAAAAGATTTGGACAAAATTTCTTGGTAGATACAAGAATCCTTGAAAAGATTATTGATGCTTCAAATATTACAAAGGATGATTGCGTTTTGGAAATCGGTCCTGGAATCGGAACGATGACACAGTATTTATGTGAAAGTGCAAAGAAGGTTATTGCAGTAGAAATAGATAAGTCACTAATCCCTATTTTGGAGGATACATTATCAGAATATGATAATGTGAGGGTTATTAATGATGATGTTTTGAAGGTGGATATTAACAAGCTTGTTGAAGAAGAAAATGATGGAAGACCTATAAAGGTTGTAGCAAATTTGCCATATTATATTACAACGCCAATAATTATGGGATTATTTGAAAGTCATGTACCAATAGATAGCATTACTATTATGGTTCAAAAGGAAGTAGCGGACAGGATGCAGGTTGGTCCAGGAACCAAAGATTATGGCGCGTTGTCTTTAGCGGTTTCATACTATGCATTACCACAAATAGTGGCAAATGTTCCTGCAAATTGTTTTATGCCACGACCAAATGTTGGTTCAGCTGTTATTAGACTTACTAGACATAAGGAAGTTCCAGTGGATGTTGTGGATGAGAAGGTAATGTTTAAAATTATCAGAGCATCATTTAATCAGAGGAGAAAGACCTTACAAAATAGTATATGCAATAGTCCACAGTTGAATTTTTCTAAACAGGATGTTGTAAATGCATTGAATGAAATGAATCTTTCTGAAACAATAAGAGGGGAAGCAATGTCATTAGCACAGTTTGCACAGTTTACAAATATTATATTAAAGAATATGAAGTAACAAGTTATATAGTGGTCGTATTTTTATTTAAATAAGCATAGGATAGACAAAAGACTATTTGGGAAAAAGGTTTGAAAAGATTAGTTTCGTATTTTTATGACTAATAAAATAACGAACTGATAAAGGGGATATCTAAAAGAATTAAAAAATGGAAAGATAAAAAAGAAGTAATATGAATAATTAACAAAAACTACTAAAAAACTCTAAATAGTTAATTGAGAAAAAACCTCTGCTATGATATTATTGTAAATATAATAGATGTGAAACATAAGTCTAAAAGAGTATTAGGAAGAGGTGTTTTTTATGAGATTCGTAAAAAGCGATGACCTTGTAAAGGGTATGCGATTAGCAAAGCCAATCTATAACAAGAATGGTGTTTTGCTGTATGATAGGGATACAAAGCTTACCAAACAGGGTATTAATAGCATCAAGAACTTCAATTTAATAGGTATATATATCTTAGAACCTGCAGAGCCATTGCCACCAATGACAGATGATGATGTGGAGTTTGAGAGATTTCAAACTATGAGTGTGTTTGGTTTAAAGGAAGACTTAGAGATTATGATATCTGGAAAAAAACCAGTAAATATAGATAATCTTGTTAAGATTATTTCCAAAAACTACACAAGAATTGATCAAAGAGTTAATTTTACACAGAATATCCGTAGCCAGGAGGATTATGTATATAAGCATTCTTTAAATGTTGCAATATTAACGGCGATGATGGGTGTTAGGATGAAACTAACTGCAGTAGAGCTTAGATATGCTGTATATACAGCGTTAGTACATGACCTTGGAAAGCTTACATTGAATATGACGATGTCAACACAATCCATGTCAGAAGACACAAAAAACAACATTATACAGAGCGAATTAAAGGGAATCAAAATCATAGAGGATAGTGAATATGCAACTGATGAAGTAAAGAACCTTTTAAAAGAAAAATACAAGCTTGAAAAGAGTCCACAGTTGGGAACTAAAGATAAAGAAATATCAGTAACAGCAAAGATCCTACAGGTTGCTGAGGTTTATGATGATCTTACTTCAATGAAGGTGGGTGAGGAACCAACATCTGATGTTGTTGCTGTTAGAACACTTTTACATGACGTTGATAAGTATGATACACAGGTTGTTGGTGCATTAGTTGACAGCATAAAAATTCTTTATCCGGGTGTGTGCGTTGAACTTACAAATGGATACACAGGATTGGTTATTAAAGGTAATAAAGAAGATGTGTTAAAGCCGATTATTCTTTGCTTTAATGACAATAATATATATAATCTTAATAGCAATGCAACTTATGATTATGTCCAGATAAAGGATATTATGAAGTCAATGGATAAACGTGTTGTGATAGACAAGAATACAATTGATGAATATATGAAAAAATATAACTAGTATTATGCAAGGGATGTAATATGTGGCTTACAAGAATAAATCACATTTACAAATGCAATTTATTCCAAGTAGAAGAAGGATTTTAGTTGGGATTTAAGAGGGCGTAGAGTCTGTGAGACTCCCACTGTCCTCTTATTTTTATATTGCTTTCACAAGTGCCTTCATAATGAAATCCTATACGCTCAATGAGTTTTATTGAAGGAAGATTGTTTTCCATTATGAATGCATTCATACGATGTAAACGAAGGTAATCAAATGCTTCATTTATGGCTGCACTAATGGCCTCGGTGGCATATCCGCATCCAGTATAGTTATAGTCAAAGCGATATCCGATAATACAAGAGGAGTAAGGGAAGGGAGTGATGCTTCCAAAAGATACTGTGCCGATTATGGTGTTATCAAAGCCTTTTAAGAAAACATAGTAGCGCAGATATTGTTTGTTGCAGCAAGCAGTGTACTCTTGAGAAAGAATATTTTTCTGATACATAGCAGAGTAAAAAAAAGGATTTTTCTCTGTCTCAAAGGGTGCAAAAAATTCCTTGTTTCTTGATATAAAATCTGATACCATATCAGCATACTCGTCATTTAAAATTTTTAGTGTGAGAAGTGAGGTCTCAATAGTAGTTTTTAACATAAATTATCCTCGATTAAGTTTGTTATTAGTATAGCATATGTGAGGAAATGCAAAAAGGATTTTTAAAGGAATTGACTATGACTCGTGAAGAAAAATATATGAAGGAAGCTATAAAGCAAGCAAAAAAGGCATATACTTTAAATGAAGTACCTATTGGTTGTGTAATTGTATACAATGATAAAATTATTGCCAGGGGATACAACAGGAGAGTGACAGATAAAAACACCCTGTCCCATGCAGAGCTTAATGCAATAAAAAAGGCTTCGAAAAAATTAGGGGATTGGAGATTAGATGATTGTGAGCTTTATGTTACTCTTGAACCGTGTCAGATGTGTTCGGGTGCCATTGTTCAATCTCGAATCAAGAGGGTATATATAGGTTGTATGAATCCCAAAGCAGGATGTGCCGGGTCCATTATGAATTTACTAAAGGTTCCTCAGTTTAATCACCAGGTAGATCAAGAGGAAGGAATATTACAGGAAGAGTGTTCTGTGCTGCTAAAAAACTATTTTAAGGATTTGAGAACTCTTAAAAAGCAAATGAAAACAACGAAGTAAACAAAATGAAGTAAAATACATTTTGCGAAAGTTTAAGAAATATAGTAATGGGAAAACTCAAGTAATACAGTAATTGACATCTTAAATAAAATCATATATACTAACAAAGCATTAAGAAGCATTAAGAAGCATTAAGAAGCGTTAATGCATTAAATACAGTAAGAGTGAACACTTGGTTTACTCAATAAATTTGTCATAAAGTTTCCACGCAGCCGGGGAGTTAGCGGTGCCCTATACCTGCAATCCGCTTTAGCAGGGGTGATATCCGGTCTCGGATGATGGTTTGTGGAGCAGCCTTAGGTAAGTGGCGTTGACGTTTGGGTCTTATGCAATAGAAATTTACGAATCGTGTCAGGTTGGGAACAAAGCAGCACTAAGTAGAACCTTCTATGTGACGTGAGGTTGCCTGAACCGAGTTAACTGCGTAAGTAACGTTCATGAACCACATACAAAACAGGATGCGTGGATTTTTTTATTTAGATTGTCAAATCAGAGAGGTAATTATGGATAGTAAGTATTTTGATCATACAATTTTAAAAGCAAATGCTACAAAGGATGATATTGATATTATCATAGAAGAAGCAATAAAATATAAATTTGCATCTGTGTGTGTAAATGGATATTGGACAAAATATGTTGCTAGTCGTTTGCTAGGAACAGATATTTCTACTTGCGTTGTGGTTGGTTTTCCATTGGGTGCAATGAACGCAAAGGCAAAAGCAATGGAAGCTAGTATTGCAGTCGCAGATGGTGCCAATGAAATAGATATGGTTATTAATGTTGGAGAACTTAAAGCAAAAAATTATGAAGCAGTTTTAAATGATATTGTGGAGGTTCGTAAGGCTACAAAGGATAAGGTTTTGAAGGTTATTATAGAAACCTGTTATCTAGAAGATGAAGAAAAGATAAAGGCGTGCAAGCTTAGCGTGGAAGCTGGAGCAGACTACGTTAAAACATCAACAGGCTTTGGAAGTGGTGGAGCTACTGCGGCTGATGTGATATTGATGAAAAAAACTGTAATGGATAAAGCAAAAGTGAAGGCATCGGGTGGTATTAGAGATGCAAAGACAGCAAAAGAAATGCTTGAGGCAGGGGCAGATAGACTAGGAACATCTGCAACAGTAAAGATAATTCAAGGTGAATAATATGAAAATAGATAAAAAAGAAACAAAAATAAATGAAATAGAATTAGAAAAAACAACTTCAAAAGAAATAAAGACAGATAAAACAGAGAAAGAAATAAAGACAGATAAAACTGAAAAAGAAAGCAAAAAAGAAGCTGCAAATAAAAGGATTAAACAGATATTTGCGTGGATTGCAATAGTAATTATTGCACTTTTGTATGTCGCTTCATTTTTACTTTCTGTTCTAAATATTCCAGGTAGCCAAGGCGTATTTGAGGCAGCATTGGTATCTACATTACTTTTCCCACTACTTATATATGTTTATATGTGGTTGGCTGGTGTGTTAAAGGGCAGAGGGAATAAATAATTATTTTTAGTCTATTGTGATTGGGTGTGTTCTCCAATAATTCTTCATTACGATATAGGCATCCTTGTTAAAGTGAAGACCGTCACCGCAATCATAGTCCGAATGAAGTTTACCTTCTGAATTCTTCATAATGTTGGATAAGTCCATATATAAATAGCCATTTTCTTTTGCTAATTCAATTAAAAGCTCATTGCAAGCGTCAATCTTTTGATTTGTTAGATTTGGTGAAACTTCTGTTTTTATATCAGAAACAGGTAAAATTGATTGAATGACAATGACGGTATCTGGACAACATTCTCTTGCAAGTAATGCAATTTTATTTATATCATCCACAACAGTGGTAGCGGGTAAAAATCCCACACCATTTACTCCCAAAGCAATGTATACAATAGGGGACTGCCTATCTATAAATATTTCTCTTAAGGATTGAACCGTACCTGTATGGGAATTAAAAAATGAGCTAGTGTAAAAATTAGCTGCACTTATGCCCTTTTCAGCGAAAATATTTCGGGTTGGCACTGTTTCATAGGCTTCCATGGAAACAAAACGGGAATCTCCAAGAAACAGAATATTATCAAAATAATTCTCATCTACGGGAGCTGCTTCAAAAATGGTGATGGAATCTTCAGGGTCAGAAGAAACAGTTGAGTCACCCAGGGAGGTATTGCCATTTTCTAAAGAGTTTTGAGCAGCAGGATTTTGCGTATTTGATTTATTTGAATTTGAGTTAAGCTCTGATTTATATTCAAAATAGTAAAAAATAACAAACCCAATTGCAATTATATACATGATATTTAAAATAAGCAAAGTAATGTAAAGCACAGGTTTTTTCTTGTGTTTTTTCTTTTTCTGTGAGGATTGTAACATTTTGCTTGTGTCCTCATCTTTTAATGAATTTGATATAGTATTCATAATTAAACCTCACTAATAAAAAGTAAAAAGCAGTTACTTAAAGCAACTGCCTTACTTTTATCTATAAAATTATCTGTAAATTATTTCGTGTCTACCTGGACCATTTGATACCATAGAAATTTTAACTTCAAGTTCTTTTTCAATAAATTCAATATATTTTCTACAGTTTTCTGGAAGGTCTTCATACTTGTTGATTCCACGAATTTCACACTTCCAACCAGGTAAATATTCGTAAACTGGTTTAGCCTTTGCAAGCTGTGTAGTGTTAGGGAAGTCCTTTGTTATAACACCGTTGATATCATATCCGACGCAAACTGGTAAAGTATCTAAGTAACCTAATACGTCAATAACGGTAAGAGCAACCTCTGTAGCTCCCTGCATTTTACATCCGTATCTAGAAGCAACAGCATCAAACCATCCCATACGTCTTGGTCGTCCAGTAGTAGCACCAAATTCACCACCATCTCCACCGCGTTTTCTAAGTTCATCAGCTTCTTCATCAAAAATTTCAGAAACGAACTCACCAGCACCGACAGCACTAGAATATGCCTTAACAACTGTGATAATATCTTTTATTTCATAAGCTGGAATACCAGCGCCGATTGCACCGTAAGAAGCAAGTGTTGAAGAAGAAGTAACCATTGGGTAAATACCAAAATCAGGATCCTTTAATGTTCCTAACTGACCCTCTAATAATACATTTTTTCCTTCTTTAATTGCTTTTTGTAAAAATGCAGCTGTATCACAAACATAAGGTGCAACCATATCTCTATATTCATGCAATGTAGCAAGAAGCTCGTCAGGATTGATTACAGGTTTGTGGTAAAGATATTCAAGAATTGGATTCTTAAGTGCACAAACGTGCTCAATCTTTTCTTTTAAAACTTCATCGTCAAATAATTCATTAACCTGAAAACCAATTTTAGAATATTTGTCTGAATAGAAAGGAGCAATACCTGACTTTGTTGAGCCAAATGACTTCTTTCCAAGTCTTTCTTCTTCGTACTGATCAAAAAGAATATGATAAGGCATTACGATCTGAGCTCTATCAGAAACTAATATCTTAGGCATAGGAACACCCTTTGCCACGATTTCATTTACTTCTTTGAAAAGTGCTGGAATACTAAATGCTACACCATTACCGATAACACTAGTTGTATGATTATAGAATACACCTGAAGGAAGAATGTGAAGAGCAAACTTGCCATAATCATTTATGATTGTATGACCAGCATTGCTTCCTCCCTGAAATCTAACAATAATGTCAGATGTTTCTCCAAGCATATCAGTGATTTTACCTTTACCTTCGTCGCCCCAGTTGGCGCCAACTACCGCTCTAACCATGAGTAAATCCTCCTAAAATTAAGCTGCACAGTGTATAAATTACACTTGAGTCAAATGTGTGGATAAGATATGTCTTAATCCTAGGAAATTATATCATGATAATACATATAAGTAAAATTAATAATATTTATAGTTACCATAACTGGAGATTATATTAATACTGCTAAGTAAATTAATACTTCAAAAAATAATGACAACTAAAATAATATTTTATATTACCTGGGATTATTACATAAATAATAATGATTTTACAGCATTTCTAGTAATTTTGTTGCGGCACCTGAAATAGTATTTTTTTCGTTGGTGACAATAGCAATATGTCTTTTTGGCATTGTTTCTTTGAACTTTAATACAGATAGTTCTCCTTTTTCAATAAAAGGCATAGCAAAATTTGATACAACACAGCCTATTCCCAGATTCCTAAGAGCAAACTGGACAATCATATCACTGGTAGCAAGTTCAAATTCAGGTTCGATAGAAACGTTGTTGATATGCAAATACTCGTCAATATGACGCCTAGTGGAGGTGTTGGATTCTAGAAAAATTAAAGGGAGCTGTGTAAGAATATCTAGCTTTTGAGTTTTACTTGCTAGTCGTTTATAGTCAGATCCTGCAATGAAAACTGTAGATAATTCCATAACATTTTTTGAAGTAATACCATCCTCGCTATCAAAAGGAGTACTGACAATACCAAAGTCAATTTTACCATCAGAAAGATTCCTGAGAGTTTCGGGAGTTGGACCGTTTGAAACATTGATTTTTATGTCAGGATATTTTTCGTGGAAGGCTTCTAGGTAAGGCAATAAGTAAAATTGCAAGGTCATATCAGAAGCACCAATCTTTATTTCTCCGGTATCTAAGTTTATTAGTTTCATAAAGGCTTCTTCACCCAAAACAATGTGTTCATAGGCCGCATTTACGTGATTATACAAAACAGTTCCTTCAGGTGTGAGCTTAACACCCTTTGAAGTTCTAAGAAAAAGTTTACCTCCAAGTGAGGATTCTAAAGTGCGTAAAGCCTGACTAACTGCTGGCTGAGAAATACATAGAAGTTTCGCTGCGCCAGAAATGCTTTGACATTTGGCAACATAGTAAAAGTATTTATAGTATTCAAGATTTATGTTCATAAAACCTCCATAAGTGGTGTATTAGATGGGAATATTATAGCATAGAAAAGGAAAATTTTATATTTTGCAAAAATAGTATTTATAAATATAATCAATTTTTAAAATTATCTTGAGTTTCCGTGAAATGTAATTCTAGAATGAAGATATCTTCTTCAAGTGTCAATCCGGCTGATTTTTGAAGATGTCGAATGACAGCAC
>CAZNKR010000041.1:0-14250 GCA_964573715.1 uncultured Roseburia sp.
TTTTAACAAAGAAGAAAACATAAACGGATGCTTGATTATGGATACGGATGCCATTCACACATATATCATACTTTTTCAATACATATTTGTTGACAACAATAAGTGGATATGATATTTTGGGTGTACTATAACACATAGTACAGAAACGTGATAAAATATTAAACTAATTCTGTTGTGGTTATATGGCAAATTATTTACTCTATATAGGAGGTCAAGATGAAAGGAAAAGTAAGCAAAATTCTATTAGCTATAGCAGTAATTCTTATGCTAGGCTCAACTGTTACAGGTATGGTTTTTTCTATTATTAGCTACAATGCAGTAAAAGAGGATAAAGAAAAACAAAAAAAAGAAGATGAAGAACAAGCTGCAAAAGAAAATGATACAGAAAATGTTTTAATAGGTGGACAATACCAAATAGCATCAACAAAACATATTTCAGATGCATACATATCAGGAGATTCTTCACAGCTTAGTGATGAAGATAAAAAAACATTAGAGGTGGCATCAGCTATTTTAGATGAAATCATTGAAGATGGCATGAATAGTTTCGAAAAGGAAGAAGCTATTTACAATTATATTTGTGATAACATTAAACATGACAATGGTGGCAGTGTTGCAGTCCCAGAAGCAGCTGGAATTGTTGATAGACCATTTGGTGTTTTACAAAATAAGCAAGCTGTTTGTGTTGGATATGCCACAAGCTTTAGATTACTATCTAATATGATAGGTCTTGATTGTATGGTAATGCATGATACAGGCTCTAGTCATAGCTGGGATTTGGTTAAACTAGAGGATGATTGTTGGTACATAGTTGATTGTTATTCAGATGCTGAAAATTTCTCGGCAAGATATACACATTTTAATATGAATAACGAATATGCATCAAACAACCTTGATTGGGATCCAACATTATATCCAGTGGCCAATGGTAGTGAGTATTGCTACTTAGAGATGAACAAGAAGATATTATCAAACCCACTAGATCTTATGGCAGAGGTTTTTGATTTATATTCAAAAGGACAATATTTTGGTTCCTTTGAAGTTCCAAATGCCAATGAAAATAGTGATACAGTATATTACATTTCCATGGGAATTACCGAAAGATTAATGTCATATGATTCTTATTGTATGATGGATTCATATGTAAAAGAAAATGGAAAACTCATGGTTATTTATTCATATATTAGTAGTGAGGATATAGAAGATCCAGATATAGATAATCCAGACATTGATTATAATGCTATAGATAATAAGCTAGATGATTTATTTGGTGAAGCTAATGAAGATTTTAAAAATGATTATTATGTTGATAACAATTATGATAATAATGAAAAATATGAAGATGAACTTAATGATTTACGTACAAATTGCGAAGAAATTACAGAAGAAGAGACAGCTCATCAATAATAAAAAAGAGGTAAATATGAATAAAATAAAAATTAAATCTAGATTAGTATTATTCATGCTTTTAATTTGTGCAACTTCCTCTTTCCTTACTGCCTGTGGTAGTGAGGAAGGTGGAAAATATACATCAAAAGAGTTGATGAAGATTGTTACAGCAGGAATAACTAATTTACCAGAAATGATTACTGTAGATAGCAGTAGTGACAATGCAAAAGATGTATTTACATATTTAAGTGATATAGATTATGATTTAGTTAAAGATTTTACCTTTACATATTCAAAGGATGGTTTAGCTGATGAGATTTCAATTATTCAATTAAAAAATGCTGATGATATAAAAGAAGTAGAAGAAGATTTAAATAACAGAATTACTACAAGAAAAAATACCTTTGCTTCTTATGATGAAAAAGAGGTTTCTAAATTTTCAACCGCCTGTGTTGTTACAAAGGATTGTTATGTTATTATAATAATTTCAAGTCAGGCGAATAACGGTAAATATGCTTTTAATGAAGCTTTTAAATAGCAGGAGGAAATATGGTATTTAGCAGCGTTCCATTTATATTTTATTTTTTACCTTTATTTCTGCTAATATATTTTATCGTGCCTAAACGTGCTAAAAATATGGTTCTTCTCATCTTTAGTCTTGTTTTCTATGGATGGGGAGAACCTGTATATATTATCTTACTTTTAATTTCATCAGTGGTTGATTATATCAACGGTCTTATGATGGAAAAGTTTGATAATAAACCAAAGGCAAGAAAATTATTTTTAGTTATTTCAATTATTGTAAATATTGGACTTTTAAGTGTATTTAAATATGCTGATTTGTTTATTTCAACCTTAAATGGCTTCACTGGAGTTGGTATTTCACTAACAAAGCTCCCATTGCCAATCGGAATAAGCTTTTTTACATTTCAAACTATGAGCTACAGTATAGATGTTTATAAAAGAAAGGTAGAAGCAGATCATAATTTTATAAACTATATGACATACGTTTCAATGTTTCCTCAGCTAGTTGCAGGCCCTATTGTAAGATATGAGGATGTTAGAAATGAGCTAAAAGACAGAAAAGTAACCTTTGATGGCTTTTGCGATGGAATGATTAGATTTGGTATTGGCTTATTTAAAAAGGTACTAATTGCTAATCAGGTAGGTGCACTATGGGAATTAAGTGTGGGACATATTGATAAACTGTCTGTTCTAGGTAGCTGGTTAGCAATTTTGGGATTTGCCCTGCAAATTTATTTTGATTTTTCAGGCTATAGTGATATGGCTATTGGACTAGGAAAAGCAATGGGCTTTAACTATCCAGAAAACTTTAATTATCCATATACTGCAACTTCTATTACTGATTTTTGGCGTAGATGGCATATGACCTTATCAGGCTGGTTTAAATTGTATGTATATATACCATTAGGTGGAAATAGAGTGGGTGTCCCTAGAGGAATCATTAATTTGTTAATAGTATGGGCTCTTACTGGATTTTGGCATGGAGCTGGATGGAATTTTATACTGTGGGGAATATATTTTGCTATTCTTCTAGTTATTGAAAAATACATTATTGGTAAAAGAATGGACAAAATTCCTAAGGTAATTAGACATCTTATTACCTGTATACTTATTCTTATATCATGGGTAATGTTTCAGGTGGAAGAGTTTAGCAACATACTGATTTATTACAAAACCATGTTTTTGGGAAATGGAAATGGGTTTATTGATAAAGAGTTTTTATTTAACATATCTAATTACGGAATAATATTAGTGATTGCATTGATTTTATGTACACCGATTTATCCAAAAGTAGTTATAAAGGTAAATGCAAGTAAATACAAAAATGTGTGGTATATTTTTGCAGGTATAGGCTTTATTGCTTTATTTATTGTGAGTGTAAGCTTTATAGTAAAGAATACATACAATCCATTTTTATATTTTAGATTTTAGGAGGCAGATATGAAGATTAAACGTGTAGTAGTTATTATTGTATGTGCAATTATAGTATCTCTTTCTCTAGGTACAATTTTTAGTAAAACAAAAGATTATTCCGAAAATGAGAACAGACATCTTGCAAAATTCCCAGAGTTTAGCGTGGATAAATTCTTAAATGGAGAATATAAAGATGGTATGGAAAGCTATTTTTCTGATCAATTTCCTTTTAGAGATGGTTTTATGAGTCTATACGCTAACATCATGAAATTAGAGGGCTTTCACAGAATCAATAGTGTATATCTGTCAAAAGATGAATATCTCATTGAGCAAGTAAAGGAATATGAGAATCTTGAAAAAATAACTGATAAGATAAATTTACTTGATACAAAGGTTGATGCTAAAATCTCTCTAATGCTAGTACCTACTAGTAGTGAAATAAATTTTGACAAACTGCCTTCAAATGCCATAACAGTAAGTCAGAGGGATGCCATAAAGGATATTGTAAACAAATTAAATGAAAATATAAGAACAATTGATGTTGTAGATACCTTAATGGAAAATAAAGATAAGTATCAATTATATTACAAGACAGACCATCATTGGACAACATATGGTGCATATCTAGCATATGTAAAATATTGTGAGGATAGTGGATTAATAGCAAATGATATTAGTAAATATGAGGTAAAGGAAATATCACACAGCTTTTATGGTACAGTCTATTCAAAAGTAAATGATACATCAGTTTCGCCAGATAATATGGTGGCCTTAAACAAAAAAAGTGATCTTACAGTTACTTATCAAACAGGAATAACTAATTCACTATATAATGAAAGTTATTTATCAACTAAAGATAAATACTCATATTTTTTAAATAGTATAAATGATATTGTTACCATTGTGAACAATGAAATAACAGAGGATGAAAACAGCCAATATCATGGAAAAGTTTTAGTGGTTGTTAAAGATAGCTATGCAAACTGCTTTATTCCTTTTTTAACAGATTATTATGAAAAAATAGTAGTACTTGATACAAGGTATTATATGTATGGAGTATCAACAATAGCTCAAAACGTAAATGCAACAGATATACTTATACTATATAATATGGGTACTATTGATACGGATACAGGTATTAACGGGATATATTAGTGTAAAATTAATTTAACAAACAAAATTTTTATTTTACAGGATGTTAACCAAGACGATGTTTTGGATTTAACATCCTTTTTTTATATTATGGGAGTAACAAGATGGACACAGCTTCAAAATATGACTGTGACATAGACTTGGTTTCTAGTTGAAGCGATAAGCTTCAATTTCTAAGAAATATACAAGAGCACATAAGCTCTTTTATATATTAAACAAAATAATGAAAGGAAAAGTTAATTCAATCAACCTTATAGGAATTATTGGATTATACGAGAATAAGAATGAGAAAAAACATTAAGAAAGTTATGAAGAAAACAATGGTAGCAGCTTTAGCTACAACAATGGCACTTGGAATGATGACAGGCTGTGGAAGTTCAAGTGATGTATCAAAAAAAGATATTACAGTAGTTTCAAGAGAAGATGGTTCAGGTACGAGATCAGCATTTGCTGAACTTATGGGAATCATGGTAGATGATAAAGATAACACAATTACATCTTCTGAAATCTCAAATTCCACATCAGTAATGTCTACATCAGTTGCTGGTAATGATGCAGCAATTGGTTATGTTTCACTTGGTTCACTTTCAGATACAGTAAAGGCAGTAAAGGTTGACGGAGTAGAAGCAACTGTTGAGAATATTAAAAATGGTTCATACAAAGTATCAAGACCATTTAATATTGCAACAAAAGAAGGATTAAGTGATGTAGCATCAGATTTCGTAGACTACATAATGAGTAAAGAAGGACAGGAAATAATTAGTGGAGAAGGTTATATTGCAATTAATGATTCAGATAAAGCTTATACTGGTTCTGGAATTAGTGGAAAAGTAACAATTGCAGGTTCTACAAGTGTTGCTCCAGTTATGGAAGTATTAGCAGAAGAGTATATGAAAATCAATAAAGATGTAAATATTGAAATTCAACAATCTGGATCAAGCGCAGGAATGACATCTGCAATTGCAGATGCTTGTGATATTGGTATGGCTTCTAGAGATGTAAAAGATAGTGAATTATCAGAAGGTCTAATTCAGACAACTATTGCAATGGATGGTATTGCAGTAATAGTAAACCAGGACAACTCAATTGATAACTTAACAAGTGAACAGATTATGAAAATCTACACTGGAGAAGTTACAAAATGGAGTGATGTACAGTAAGAGAGGACAATGATGGGTAAACAACTGAAAGAACGTACGGCTCAGGTAGTATTTGCAATATGTGCATGTGCATCCATTGTAGCAGTTGCTCTCATATGTCTGTTCATCTTTGTGAAGGGCGTTCCAGTAATATTTAAGATTGGACCGGACAATTTTATTACCGGCACATCATGGAAACCCCTTGAAGGATTATTTGGAATACTGCCAATGATAGTTGGCAGTATTTATGTAACAGCAGGAGCAATTATTATCGGTGTACCAATTGGATTATTATGCGCCATATATATGGCTAGATATTGTAATGATAAGTTATATAAAGTGTTAAAACCAGCAATAGAATTATTAGCGGGTATTCCATCAATAGTATATGGTTTCTTTGGATTGGTAGTTATTGTTCCTTTTATAAGGGAAACCTTTGGAGGTGGCGGAAAAAGTGTACTGACAGCTTCAATATTATTAGGAATAATGGTTTTACCAACAATAATAAGTGTGTCTGAAAGTGCAATAAAGGCAGTGCCTGACAGTTACTATGAAGGAGCCTTAGCTCTTGGAGCAACTAAGGAAAGAAGTATTTTCCTTTCAGTTCTACCTGCGGCAAAATCAGGTATTTTGGCAGCGGTTATTCTGGGAATTGGTCGTGTAATTGGTGAAACTATGGCAGTTGTTATGGTTGCTGGTAATCAGGCAATGATTCCTGAATCTATAACAAATGGCGTTAGAACATTGACCTCAAACATAGTTTTAGAAATGGCATATGCAGAGGGAACTCATGAAGAAGCACTCATAGCTACAGCGGTAGTGTTGTTTGTATTCATCCTTATCATTAATTTTAGTTTTTCCCTTGTAAAAAGAAAAGGTGAAAAATAAAGGATAATAGGAAGGAAATAATATGGCAGATATTAGTTTGGAAAAAAGTAAAGGTGAAAATCCTATTATGAAATTAAAAAAAGCAATAAAAGATTTTAGAAATTGGAGATACAAGGTTCATCTAGGCTCCCTGATTTTAAAAACACTTGTGTTAATTTCCGTAATCTTAACGGTGGGAATTCTAGCTTTTTTACTTATTTATATTTTGGTAAATGGTGTACCAAATCTTACGGCAGATTTATTTGCATGGAAATATACTTCTAAGAATGTATCTATGCTACCCTCGATAATTAACACCTTTATTATTACAATTTTGTCATTAGTATTGGCAATTCCATTAGGAATAGGTGCAGCAATATATATGGTTGAGTATGCAAAACGAGGAAACAAGCTCGTTAAGATAGTAAGAATTACCACAGAGACGCTTTCAGGTATTCCATCAATTGTTTTTGGTTTGTTTGGATATCTTTTCTTTGTAATCGCACTCGGATGGTCATATTCAATGTTAGCAGGTGTTATTACGCTGGCAATAATGGTACTTCCTTTAATTGTTAGAACTACTGAAGAAGCATTAATTTCTGTTCCTGATTCTTATAGAGAAGGAAGCTTTGGACTTGGTGCAGGAAAACTTAGAACTGTAGTAAAAGTTATACTTCCAGACGCTATTCCCGGTATCTTATCTGGCGTAACTTTGGCAATTGGACGTATTGTTGGAGAAACAGCAGCGCTTATATTTACAGCTGGTACTGTGGCAAAGATTCCAGAATCATTATTTGATTCTACTAGTTCCTTAGCAGTTCATATGTATGTACTTTTAAGTGAAGGCTTGCATACAGAGGCAGCGTATGCAACAGCAGTAGTATTGTTACTATTTGTATTGGCGATAAATAGTATATCAAAGCTCACAGTGAGACATTTTACAAAAAATCGAGGTGAATAGATTGGATAACGTAATTACAATGGCAAAAGCCAAAGAAATAAAAGAAAACATTGACATTGCAAAGAACAAATTTCAAATAAATAATCTAGATTTATTTTATGGAAATTTTAATGCACTTAAGAATGTAAATATGGAAATACCACAGGGTGAAATTACTGCTTTTATTGGTCCTTCTGGATGTGGTAAGTCAACATTTTTAAAATCTCTAAATCGTATGAATGATTTAGTTGAAGGGTGTAGAATTACTGGTAAGATTTTGCTAGACGGAATAGATATATATAAAGATATGGAAGTTAATCTTCTTAGAAAAAAGGTAGGAATGGTTTTTCAAAAGCCAAATCCGTTTCCAATGAGCATTTATGATAATATTGCATTTGGTCCAAGAACCCATGGTATAAAAAATAAAAGTCAGTTAGATGAGATTGTTGAAAATTCTTTGAGAAGCGCTGCGATTTGGGAGGAACTAAAGGATAGATTAAAAAAGAGCGCATTGGGACTTTCTGGTGGACAGCAGCAAAGATTATGTATAGCTAGGGCTCTAGCAGTAAATCCAGATGTATTGCTTATGGATGAGCCTACTTCTGCACTAGATCCAATATCTACTTCTAAAATTGAAGATTTAGCATTAGAGTTAAAGGGAAAATATACAATTATTATGGTTACACATAATATGCAACAGGCAGCAAGAATATCAGATAATACTGCATTTTTCTTATTAGGAGAAGTAGTTGAGTATGATGCAACTGATAAAATATTCTCAATGCCTTCAAATAAAAAGACAGAAGACTATATAACAGGGAGGTTTGGTTGATGCGTACAAAATACAACGAACAGCTTGATATGCTAAATTCAGAGATGAAGGGTATGGGTATACTTTGTGAAAATGCAATCTCTGAGGTAGTGGGAGCATTAGTTAAGAAAAAGAAAGATAATCTTGGTATAGTATTTGATATTGAAGCGAAGATTGACCAAAAAGAAAGAGATATTGAAAACATCTGCATGAAACTTTTACTAAAACAACAGCCTGTAGCTAGCGATTTAAGAATGGTTTCTTCTGCACTTAAAATGATTTCAGACATGGAAAGAATAGGGGATCAAGCAGCTGATATTGCTGAACTTGTGGAGTATATTGATGAAGCTGATGAGAAATCATTAAATGATGTAAATGATATGGCAGTGGCTACAATCAAAATGGTGACAGAAAGTATTGAATCTTTTATACAAAAAGATATAGCAAAAACTCAAGAGGTAATAGATTACGATGATGTGGTAGATAGGCTGTTTTCTAAGGTGAATAAAGATTTAGCACAAACAATAGTGTCAAATCCTGAAAAGTCAGAAATATGTTTGGATATGTTAATGATTGCAAAGTATTTTGAAAGAATTGGAGACCATGCAACTAATATTGCAGAATGGGTTTTTTATTCATTAACAGGCTTTCATAAAAATGGAGAATAGTATATAAAAACCAAGAATAATATATATTTATTTTAATAAAAGTCCTACTGCGCTATAATGTTAAAAATGTACAGGAGGATTTTTTTGTGAGAAAAAATAGAATCTTAATTACAGTGTTATTATTTTAAAAAATAACTGCTGATAACTTAGAAGAAAAAACGGAGTTATTTATTAATGGTTTAGATAACTGGCAGTAGAAGATGAGTGTTGGTTGGGCTATACAAATATCCCATGATAATATAAAGAATATGTATAAGAAAAATTAAAAATGCGGCGTGAATAATAAATAATAAAAAGATTGACTTTATTAATGTTTTGAAAGAAAATATATCTATGGAAAAAATACGTAAAACATATGAAAAACTTAAAAATTCTATTCTTGGCAATAAGCTTGCATTAGTGGGATGCACAGTTGCCTTAGCTTTGGTGATACTATTATTGGTTGTATTTATTGTTAGTTGTTCAAGTACTAATAATAAAAAACCAAATGATACATCAGAAAGCAAAAGTATTTCGGAGGATACTTCTAATAAAGAAACTACTACAATAAAAGAGGCAAATAAAGAAACTACTCAAGAAGAAACTACTCAAGAAGAAACCACACAAGAAGATACCACAGTGCCAACAAGTACTGAGGTTGTTACTACACAGCAGGAAACTACCTCTGCGCCTTCTACAAGTAACGGGATTAGTAAGCTTAAAGTGCAAGGTACAAAGCTAGTAAATGAAACGGGGCAGACAGTTGTACTAAATGGTGTTAGTACCCACGGTATAGCTTGGTTTCCACAATACGTTAGTGCAGATTCATTTAAAACATTAAGAGATAGTTTTGGAGCAAATGTAGTTCGTATTGCTATGTACTCAGATCCTGGAGCTGGCTATTATGAAGGCTTACATGCTCAGGTGGAAGCAGCAGTGGAGTATGCAACATCGTTGGGGATGTATGTAATTATTGATTGGCATATACTTAGCGACGGAAATCCTAATATATATAAGTCAAATGCTATTAGCTTTTTCGACAAGATGTCAAAGAAGTACAAGGATTATAGCAATGTTTTATATGAGATTTGTAATGAACCTAATGGATGCTCATGGCCCAATGATGTAAAACCATATGCCCTAGACGTTATTAAAACCATAAGAGCAAATGATCCAGATGGAATTATTCTTGTGGGAACAACCACTTGGTCTCAGGATGTAGACCAGGCAGCAGACGATCCAATTACCGGTTATGACAATATCATGTATACAATGCATTTCTACGCAGCAACTCATAAGGAATGGAATCAGCAAAAGCTTGAATATGCAATTAATAAAGGCTTACCAGTTTTTGTTTCTGAATTTAGTATTTGTGATGCATCAGGAAATGGTGGAAATGATATTGCTTCTGGCAATACATGGATGAGCATATTAGATAGATATAATATTAGCTTCGTTGGATGGAATCTTTCAAATAAGGCAGAAAGTTCTGCAATCATTAATTCTTCTTGTAATAAGCTTAGCGGATGGATGGATGATGAATTAACGGAAAGTGGAAGATGGCTTATTAATCAGCTAAGAAACCACTAGGAGGAAAACATGGCAGTAGAAAGTAATCAAAAGCTTAAGCTATTGTATTTGTGGGATATTTTGAAACAAGACACAGATGAGAATCATATTGTATCAATGAGTCAAATAATTTCAAAACTAGAACAAAGAGGAATTAGGGCTGAAAGAAAAGGCATTTATACGGATATAGAAACACTTAGACAATATGGATTAGATATTATTTTGGCTAAAAATCCAACAGGATATTATTTAGATAGTAGAGAATTCGATTTACCACAGCTTAAAATGCTTGTTGATTCAGTTCAATCTTCAAAGTTTATGAGTGTAAAAAATACAAATGAACTTATTAAGAAGCTAGAAAGCTTTACAAGTGTATATAAGGCGAATCAGCTTCAAAGAAATATTTATGTAGCTGATAGAGTAAAAACTGCCAATGAGAATGCTTCTAACAATGTTGATTATATTCATGAGGCAATATATAAAAACTATCAAATTAAGTTTAGATATTATGAATGGAACATACAAAAAGAACTAGTTTCAAAGAAAAATGGTGAGCCTTATGTTGTGTCACCAATAAGCTTGGTTTGGAGCGATGAAAATTATTACTTGGTTGCCTATGATGAGAAAGTTAAAAAAATTAAACATTATCGTGTAGATAAAATGAAAAACTTATCAATAACTGGTGACAAACGTACCATGACTGAGGAGGCAAAGTCATTTAACATGGCTATATTTTCAAAGAAAACCTTTGGAATGTATGGTGGTGACGAGGTTTCTTTGGATATTGTCTTTCCAAATAAGCTTATAGGTGTAGTTATGGATAGATTTGGAAAAGACACCCCTATAATCCCAGTTTCAGATAAGAAATTTAAAGCAATCCTAAAGGTTGTAGTGAGTCGTCCATTTTACGGATGGCTTACAGGTTTAGGCGAGGGCATAACAATTGTTGGACCGGAGAATATTGCTAAGGACTACAAAAAATACTTGAAGGCTATACTAAAAGAATATAAGCAATAATTAAGCAACATATATTTTATTATATAGATAATAATCAATACAGAATATATGAAATACAGATTATACGAAATACAGTATATTAGAAATATTGAATATGTAAAATGAAAGGAAATATCATGGAATACGCAGTCGTTAAATTGAAAAAAGGTGAAGGAAGAACACTTCGCGCAGGAGGTATGTGGGTATTTGATAATGAAATAGATACTGTCATTGGAACATACGAAAATGGAGGACTTGTAGAAGTTCATGATATGAATGACTTTCCTCTTGGAATAGGATTTATTAATGATAAGTCAAAGATTAGAATCCGAATACTTACAAGAAATATTAACCAAATTATTGATGAAGATTTCTTCAAAATGCGTGTTAAGAACGCATGGGATTATCGCAAAAATGTGTCAGACACAAGTAGCTGTAGATTGATTTTTGGAGAAGCTGACTTCTTCCCAGGTCTTGTTATAGATAAGTTTGAAGATATTTTGGTAGTTGAATCTTTAGCTCTTGGCATAGATAAGTACAAGCTAATGATAGTAGACCTTGTTAAAGAAACATTAAAGCAAGATGGCATAATCATTCGTGGAGTCTACGAAAGAAGTGATGCAAAGGTTAGACTCAATGAAGGAATGGAACGTGTAAAGGGATTTATTGGTGAAGAGTTTGATACCAAAGTACCAATTATAGAAAATGGTGTAAAGTATATTGTAGATGTAAAGGATGGTCAAAAGACAGGATTTTTCCTTGATCAAAAATATAATAGATTAGCAATTCAAAAATTATGCAAAGGTAAAAAAGTGCTTGATTGTTTTACTCATACAGGTTCATTTGCATTGAATGCTGGTATTGCTGGAGCTGACTATGTATTAGGAGTAGATGCGTCGGAATTAGGTGTTGCTCAAGCAACAGAAAATGCAGCACTTAACAACTTATCATCTACAGTTAAGTTCCAATGTGCAGATGTTTTTGATTTATTACCAGCTCTAGAGGAAAAAGGAGAAAAATTTGATGTTATTATCCTTGACCCACCTGCTTTTACCAAGTCTAGAAATTCAATTAAAAATGCAACAAAAGGATATAAAGAGATAAATCTTCGTGCCATGAAATTGATTAAAGATGGTGGATTTTTAGCAACCTGTTCATGCTCTCACTTTATGTCTTATGAATTATTTACAGAAACAATTAACAAAGCAGCTAGAAATGTACACAAACGTCTTCGTCAGGTTGAATACAGAACTCAAGCACCAGATCATCCAATTCTTTGGGCTGCAGACGAGTCCTATTATTTGAAGTTTTATATATTCCAGGTTTGCGACGAGAAATAGGTCATAAGAAATAGAAAAATAGTAAAATGCCAATGAGAAATAGGTCATAAGAAATAGAAAAATAGTAAAATGCCAATGAGAAATAGGTCATAAGAAATAGAAAAATAAAAATATCAACGGGAAATTGGCAACAATAAATGCCTAACTTAAATTCAAGGAGAAAAGAATGAAAATTTGTCCATATGCAAAAAAGTGTGGAAGCTGTACTTATCAAGGTATGGAATACAATGAGCAATTAGATGAAAAATTAAAATTAGTTAATAGACTAATTGGTTCATATTGTAAGGTTGATGAAATAATTGGGATGAAACGTCCGTTTAATTATAGAAACAAGGTAACTGCTTCGTTTAGAAGACTTAAAAATGGAGAGATTGTTTCTGGAACATATATGGAGGGCACTCACAATTTAGTTGCCATTGATAAATGTCAAATAGAAAACGAAATTGCTGATAACATAATTGCAACAATTAGAAAGCTTATGAAGTCCTTTAAAATCCAAATCTATAATGAAGATACAGGCACAGGACTTCTTCGTTATGTAATGATTCGTCGTGGACACAATTCAGGACAGGTTATGGTTATTTTGGTAGTGGGAACAACGATGTTTCCTTCAAGAAAGAATTTTATAAAAGAATTAAGAAAAATTCATCCTGAAATAACAACTATTGTTCAAAATGTAAATAATAAAACCACAAGCATGGTTTTAGGTGATAGGGAGGAAGTCTTATACGGTAAAGGCTTCATTTCAGACACACTTTGTGGCTATAATTTTAAGATTTCAGCAAAATCCTTTTACCAAGTGAATACTTCTCAAACAGAGATTTTATATAACAAAGCAATTGAACTTGGGAACTTTACGGGAAAAGAGAGAATTCTAGATGCGTACTGTGGAATCGGTACAATAGGAATTACAGCCTCGAAAAAAGTTGCATCAGTAGTTGGTGTTGAATCTAATAAATCAGCTATTAAGGATGCCATTACAAATGCCAAATATAATTATGTTTCAAACGTAAAGTTTGTATGTGAGGATGCCGGCGAATATATGGAAAAAGCCACACTCCATGAAGAAAAATTTGACGCAGTAATAATGGATCCCCCAAGAAGTGGAAGTAGTGAACAATTCTTATCTTCACTGGTAAAGCTTTCACCTAATAAAGTAATTTACATTTCCTGCGGCCCTGAATCATTGAGCAGAGATTTAAAATATTTGTCTTCAAAGGGATATAAGGCAGAAAAAGCAGTAGCGGTGGATTTATTCCCATGGACAGAACATGTGGAGACCATAGTTGCACTACATCGGACCAATTCGTAAGAATCCTTGATTTTAGGCACTTTGAGAGACATTTCACTTTCTCACAGAGTGACCGAAAAACATACAAAAAGGCAGTTTTGGATGGAGTCAACGTATCTGTAGTTCTCGATGTGGTGTCTCGGAACACATATTAGAGCAATTTAATTTATC
>CAZNKR010000042.1:0-14185 GCA_964573715.1 uncultured Roseburia sp.
AGAATTAAAAAAGGTCGACGAGAATGGTTGAAAAATGTAAAACAATGGATTATTAACATCATTATTGATAATTATATTTATCTTCTTCCACCCACCCCCCCAACACAAAAAGTAAGAGCGATATGCTTCAATCATATCGCTCTAGGGGAGTATAAATAATTAATAAGGGGTTATAACGTAAAAAGATAAACTTTTTACTCGCTTATAATAGCATAATTTGTCGAAAGTGTAAAGGGGAAATTTAAAAACAACTTACAAGAAATTTTTTACAAAAAAAAAGTACCAACCCCGTAGCCAAAATCTACAAAATCGGTACTTATATGCGCGATCAGGGGTTCGAACCCTGGACACCCTGATTAAGAGTCAGGTGCTCTACCAACTGAGCTAATCGCGCGAACATTAAGCTTGTTTCTTAACGCAAGGGTTATTATAAAGTAATAATAAAAAAAATGCAAGTACTTTTTAATTATTTTTCAAAATATTTTTAAATATTTTTAAAAACTTTTATAAGTTTTCAATATGGTTTTCAAAATATTTTAAAATTTCTGTAAAATGTATTTTAAATGTAGTGAAACACTGATATACTTAGTATATAAAAACGAATCGCGGGGTAACAGGATGAAACATAAATTTACGAAGAACAACAAGTACTACACTATTTGTGTCTACGCGCTTATTACAACACTTATTGGAGCGGTGGGCATTAAGCTTATTTTGAATTGGGATAATACAACAGCATTTATCAATAATCTTCTAGATGTTATTTCACCATTCTTGGTGGGATTTTTGATTGCTTACATTATTAATCCTTTATCCACATTTATTAGTCAGAAGATTTTACTGAAGCTATTTCGTATTAAGCCTGTTTCAGTTAGAAAGGTTATATCTATATTATTATCATATGTTATAGTGTTTGGATTGATAGCTACTATTATGTTTTACATTATTCCCCAGATTGTAGATACCCTTACACAGATTAGTTCGTTTATAGATACAGCACAGACAGGATATAACAGAGTTATTAAAGAGATAAAAGCATTTGATGATAGATATCCAGAGCTTGATTTTACAGTGGTGTACAACTTTATAAATGATATACCAAGCGTTATTTCCAAGTTTATTTCAGAGTCACTACCACAGATTGTACCTACATTGTTTTCCACAGCAGGTTCCCTTATATCAGGAGTAGTGGATGCAGCTATAGCTATTATTGTTTCTATGTATATGCTTATTGATAAACATCGTTTGATAAACAATGCAAAGAGAGCTACTTATGCTATATTTGGCAATAGAAGAGGTGATGCGATTGTTACCACAGCCCATGAATGTAACAATATTTTTGGAGATTTTATCATTGGAAAGATGATAGATTCCTTGATTATTGGATGCCTGTGCTGGTTGTTTATGACATTTTTGAGCTTGCCATATGCATTGATGATTAGCGTTATTGTAGGTGTTACCAATATGATTCCTTATTTTGGACCATTTATTGGAGCAGTTCCAGGAGCGATTCTTCTTATTATAGTGGATTTCAAGTTTGCCATTATTTTTGTTATTTTAATAATCATACTACAGCAGTTTGATGGACTTTATCTTGGACCAAAGATTTTGGGTGAGAGTACAGGACTTAGACCTATTTGGATTATTTTTGCAATTACAGTAGGTGGATGGGCTGCAGGAGTGGTTGGTATGTTTTTGGGAGTGCCAGTTGTTGCAGTTATAGCATATTTAATAGATAGATTGATTTCAAACAAGATTGGAAAACGAAAGGTTGTTTTTGAAACAGATCCGGAGACGGGGATTATGACCAGGGCGGATATGATAGTGGATGAGACAGAACATCAAGAATAAATGAAATATAAATGAAAAATAAATAAAATCAGCCAATTACTTTAAACCATATATAAATATATGAAAAAGCAGTTGGCTGATTTTTTATAAACACATTTATCAATTGTAATAGTTGTTTCAAATTACGACACAATTGTTTATTTGCAATAAATTTTCAAATGACAATACAATTATCTATTCGCAATAAGCTTATTTATAGGATTGCCCATTGAAGAGAATTTTTCTTCATATTCAGTCATTATATTTCCTTCATTCATAGGGCTATTATGTAAATCTCGTGTTTGACTAACAATTGTCCAGCCGGCTTCTGGGATGGATTCTAGTGAAAAATCAAAAAGCATATTATTGTCGGTTTTAAATTCTACAACTCCATCACCTACTAGGATATCATTGTAGCGGTTGAAAAATTCCTTCGAGGTAAGACGACGTTTCGCATGTCTGTCCTTTGGCCATGGGTCGGAGAAATTAAGGTATATTTTATCTACTTCATCTTTTTGGAAAACCTCACATATTTCTTCAGCATCCATACGAATAAAGATAAGATTATTCATATCTAGTTCCTTGCGTTTTTCAATTGCTCGTACCAAAACAGAACTGTATTTTTCAATGCCAATATAGTTAATATTAGGATTGGCTATGGCTAAATCTGTAATAAAACGACCTTTGCCCATGCCTATTTCAATATGAATAGGGTGAGCGTTGCCAAAGACTTCATGCCACTTTCCTTTGTTTTCCTTTGGTTCATCTATGGTGAATTCACTTGCTTGTATAGTTTCCCGTGATCCTTTCACGTTTCTTAGTCTCATAAATAGTCCTTTCTTAGATGGTGTATATTTCATCTCATTTGCATGCATATGGTATCATATTGAGGAGTAATTTTCAATTATTAATGGAGTTCAGTTATTAAGGCTTTTAATTTTTTGATTTTGGTAGTATATTATTAGGGAGTGTATGTGGACTTTTATTTATTAAAGTACGGATACATTTAGTACCTTGGAAAAGGAGGGCAATCATGGAAGAAAATCAAATTGACCAGGTTATTGCAAATCTTTCAAAAATCGAATCATCTGCATCTAAGGTGCAAGAGGATGCTGAAAAAGAAAAGGCAGAATATACGCAATTAATTGAGTCTAAAATCAAACAATTTGATGAAGAACTTGACAGTAAAACAAACAGAGAGCTTACAGAGCTATCCGACAATCTTGCAAGAACACAGCAAAGAGAGCTTGATAGTATGCGTGCAGCCATCCTAGAAGATGTGGCTCATATTGATGAGGCTTTTAGTGAAAAGCACACGGAGTGGGCTAAAGAGATTTTTGAACAAATCATTAAGGAGTAGCTTATGGGTAGTTTATTACAATATGGCGGTCTAACTACAAAGATTAGAGCCATGAAAGGTCAGCTAATCACTACCGAAGAGTTTAAACGATTAGCAGAACTATCTTCCGTTAGTGAGTTTGTTGACAATCTAAAAAAACGTAAGTCATATCAGGATATATTTGAAGAGGTTGAAGCGTCTGATATTCATAGAGGCAATTTTGAAAAGCTGCTTATGTATGGTATTTACAGAGATTTTTCAAAAATGTATAGATTTTCCAATCTGAACCAACGAAAGTTTTTGAAGCTGTATTTTATCAAATATGAAGTGGGTATGATAAAAAGAGCTATTAGAGGCTTAAACTTTGATGCTAGCCAGTCATATTATGACAGAGCTGAGGTCATTTTCACTGAGTATTCAGAGATTGATATTAGTAAGGTCTATGATGCTACCACGATAGAAGGTATCATTGAGGCTCTAAAGGGCACAATTTATTATGATCCCCTAAAACAAGTATCAGAATATTCCACAAAGACGTCCTTTGATTACGAAATGGCATTAGACATGTTCTTCTTTAAGTATGTATGGAAGAAGAGAAAACAGTTTAAGGGCAGCGAGCTTAGGAGCATATCCGATTGTATTGGCTCTGAGATTGATTCACTAAATATTCTTTGGATTTACAGAGCGAAGAAGTATTATCATTTAGATAACACATCTATATATGATGTTATTATTCCTATTACATTCAAGATAAATAAGGAACAAATTGCAGCATTAGTAGATGCAGCTGATGATAATGATTTCAAACAGATTATCGAAAATACAGTGTTTGGAAGATTTTTAGAATCAAATGAGTATACTAAAGAGAGTATCGACAAGTCATACAAAAAGGTAATCAGCAAGCTTAATAACAAATACTTTAAACTGAATCCATATTCTTTGGCATGTATGAATGCTTATCTTCACGAGAAAAGTGAAGAGATGAAAAAGCTGATTACAATAGCAGAGAGTATAAGATATGGTTATAAGTCAGATGCTATAATAGCAGAAATTTTATAGACCGAGGTGAATAAGATTGATAGCAAAATTGAATTTTGTTAGTGTTACCGGTCCTACAGAAGACCTTGACAGAGTTGTAGACAAGTACCTGTCAAAGTACGAGATTCATTTGGAGTATGCTCCATCTGAATTAAAGAGCGCCAATACACTACACCCGTTTACTGAGGCTAATCCATATAAAGAAGTTATTTCTCACAGCGAAGAGATAAAAGCGTTATACACACAACCTCTTATAGGAAATGCTAATGAAGACGTGAATGAAGCTGTTGCTTGTATCGACAGCATATACCAGAAGCTGGTAAAAGAAAAAGAGCAAGAAAATAAGCTAAAAAAAGAGCAGGATAATCTATCAGAATTATTATCTAAGGTGGCACCTTTCATTGAGATAGATTATAAGATTAATGAAATCTTAAGATTTAAGTATTTAAAATACAGATTTGGTCGTATACCCAAGGAACATTACAAGAAGTTTGATGAGTACGTATACGATAATATCGAGTCTGTTTTCATCAAGTCAAAAGAAGATGAACAGTATGTCTGGGGTGTTTACTTTGTATCTGATTCAGAAAAAGAAAGTATAGACGCCGCATATACATCCCTTCATTTTGAAAGAACCTATATGCCAGATGAAGTTTCTGGTACACCTAAAGAAGAATGCCTAAAATTACAGGAAGCAACAGAGGCTGTATCGGCAAAGATTGAAGAACTTAAGTTAAATCTCTTAAAGGAAATTGAAGAATACAAGATAGAATTCTTTGATGCTAAAGCTACAGTGATGAAACGTTCTTTGTCTCACGAAATCCGTAGATATGCTGCCCGCACCAAGGAATCTGGTATATCCTACTACATTATATGTGGATGGATGGCGAAGGAAGATTCTAAAGCATTCGAGAAAGAAATAAATGATTTTGAACCAGATACAATCTGTATTGTGGATGAAAATTATGAAAATATTGAAGCAGGACCACCAACCAAACTTAAGAATCCTAAGTTTTTCAAACCATTTGAAATGTATATTAGGATGTATGGATTACCAGGATACAATGAGATTGACCCTACAATATTTGTAGCTCTCACATATTCATTTATCTTTGGGGCTATGTTTGGAGACGTTGGACAGGGATTATTGCTGCTTATAGGAGGCTTACTTCTATTTAAGTTTAAGAAGTCAAATCTTGCATACATTATTTCTTGCGCAGGTTTCTTCTCAACTATTTTTGGATTTATGTTCGGCAGTATCTTTGGATACGAAGAAATTATAGATGCCGTATGGCTCCGCCCAACAAATGCTATGGTAACCCTTCCTTTTATTGGAAAGCTTAATACCGTATTCGTTGTGGCAATTGCATTTGGCATGGTGCTTATTATTATTGCAATGATAATGAATATTATTAATTCCATCAAATCTGGAGAAAAAGACAAGCTGCTTTTTGATACCAATGGTCTTGCAGGCCTTGTATTTTACGGCTCTGCTGTATTATGTATAGTATTGTTTATGACAGGAAATACATTACCAGGTGGAATTGTATTATTTGTAATGTTTGGTATTCCACTTATTCTTATTGCATTAAAAGAGCCATTAACTAATAAGCTTGAAAAGAAGAAGGAGCTTATTGAGGGTGGAAAGGGAATGTTTGTTATTCAGACATTTTTCGAATTATTTGAAGTTTTACTAAGCTACTTTTCAAATTCACTTTCATTTGTCCGTGTAGGTGCTTTCGCAGTTTCCCATGCATCAATGATGCAGGTTGTATTAATGTTAGCGGGTGCTGAAAATGGCGGCACAGGCAACTTAGTTGTAATTATTATTGGTAACTTATTTGTTTGTGGTCTTGAAGGACTTATCGTAGGTATTCAGGTACTTCGTCTTGAGTATTACGAGATGTTTTCTAGATTTTACAAAGGTAACGGCCGCGAATTTACTGCTTACGGAAGCAGACAAAAATAATATTTCCCAGGAGGATTTTAGACATGATTATTAAAATTACACTTATTATCGCACTTATATTAACTTATGTTATTCCATTTGGAGCATACGTAAAAGGTGAAAAGAACAAAGGTAGATACAAAAAAGCATTAGCACTTAACGTGATTTCATTTTTTGGAATTTTAGTTTTAGCAACAGTTTTTGGTTTTGCAACAACAGCTTCTGCAGCTGAAACTGCAACAGCAGCTTCAAATGCAACAGGCTTAGGATATTTAGCAGCAGCATTATCAACAGGTCTTTCATGTGTTGGTGGTGGTATCGCAGTTGCCAGTGCAGCCAGCGCAGCACTTGGTGCAATCAGTGAAGATCAGAGCATCTTAGGTAAGTCACTTATTTTCGTAGGTCTTGCAGAAGGTGTAGCCCTTTACGGACTTATCATTTCTTTCATGATCTTAGGTAGATTATAGGATGAAGAGCTATTTAATTAGCGATAATATTGATACAGCAACAGGCATGCGCTTATCAGGCATTGAAGGCGTGGTTGTCCATGAAAAAGATGAACTAATAAGCGCATTAGATATGATTCTAAAGGATAAAGGCGTTGGAATCCTGTTTATTACAGAATTGTTGTCTAATAAATATCCTGATGTAATATCAAATGTTAAATTAACACAAAAACAGCCTCTTATTTTGGAAATCCCAGACAGACATGGTAGTAGAAAACGTGCTGACTTCATTACATCATACATTAATGAAGCAATAGGAGTAAAACTTTAGAAAGTAGGTGACAGCTTTGAAGACAGAAGAAAAGCTTCAGCATTTTACTTCTGTAACCATTGAGAACGTTCAAAAAAAATGTGACAAGGTGATTACAGATTATAAAGAGAAAATGGATAAGTATTTTGAAGAACATAAAGATGCTTCCATTAAGAAAGCAAGACTTGATACATCTATCGCAGAAGATGGTATAAAGAGAAAAGCTAGTCAGGAATATACATCTGTTCAGATGCATCTAAAGCGTAAGATAAATCATAAACAGGTAGAATTAAAAGAAAAGTTATTTGCAGAAGTTAAGGAAATCCTTGAAAACTATGTAAAGACTGAAGAATATAAATCCTATGTCCTAAATAAGGTTGAGTCTATTAAGGCATTTGCAGGTGCAGATGAGCTTGTAATAGTATTAGATCCAAAGGATGAGGAGCTAGCTAACGAGATTACTCCATCGTCTACAATGAAAGTAACTGTTGGAGAAAAATCATTTATTGGCGGTGTTGTAGGAAAGATTCCTTCAAAAAATATATTGATTGATGATTCATTCCAGTCAAAGTTTGAAGAAATCAAAGAAAAGTATACTATCGCCGGAGGTAGATAACATGGAAAAAAGCGGCAAGATTTATGGCATTAACGGTCCTGTTATCTATATTAAAGGATTAACTGACTTTAATATGGGTGAAATGGTATATGTTAGTGATGAAAAACTGGTTGGTGAAGTTATTTCCCTTACAAAGGATATGACTACCATTCAGGTATATGAAGAAACAAGTGGATTAAAGCCTGGAGATAGAGTTTATGGTACAGATAGTGCCATTTTCGTTACCTTAGGCCCTGGTATTATCAACAATATTTTTGATGGTATCGAAAGACCACTTTCAATGATAGCACAAAATTCTGGTGTTTATATTTCAAGAGGTATTAGTGTTGATTCTCTTGACCCTGATAAAAAGTGGGATGTGCATTTGACTGTTAAGGAAGGCGACTATATTTTCCCGGGAACTATTATTGCAGAGGTTCCAGAAACTAAGTCGATTACTCATAAGTCTATGGTTCCTCCAAATACAGAGGGTGTTGTTACATATGTTGCGGCAGATGGACAATACACAGTTAAAGACACTATTCTTAAAATAAAGCTTACAGATGGAACTGAAAGAGATATTACTCTTGCACAGAAATGGCCTATTAGAGTTCCTAGACCAACAACAAAAAGATTTGCATCAACAAAGCCTCTTGTTACAGGTCAAAGAATACTTGATACCTTATTCCCAATAGCAATGGGCGGTACAGCCTGCGTTCCTGGTGGATTTGGTACAGGAAAAACTATGACTCAGCATCAAATTGCTAAATGGTCGGATGCAGATATTATTGTATATATTGGCTGTGGTGAGCGTGGAAATGAGATGACTCAGGTTTTGGAGGATTTCTCAAAGCTTGTTGATCCAAAGAGTGGAAATCTGCTTATGGACAGAACTACACTTATTGCAAATACATCAAATATGCCAGTTGCAGCTCGTGAGGCTAGTATTTATACTGGTATTACCCTTGCTGAATATTATAGAGATATGGGATATCATGTAGCTATTATGGCAGATTCAACATCTAGATGGGCTGAAGCGTTAAGAGAATTATCTGGACGTCTTGAGGAAATGCCTGCAGAAGAAGGCTTCCCAGCATATCTTGCCAGCAAGCTTTCAGCTTTCTATGAAAGAGCAGGATATTTTAGAAATCTTAATGATACTGATGGTTCAGTATCAATTATCGGCGCTGTTTCTCCACAGGGTGGTGATTTCTCAGAGCCAGTTACTCAGAATACAAAGAGATTCGTTAGATGCTTCTGGGGACTTGACAAGTCATTGGCTTATGCTAGACATTTCCCAGCTATTCATTGGCTTACAAGCTATAGTGAATATTTAGGCGATCTTGCTCCATGGTACAATGAAAATATTGGTGGAGACTTTGTATCTTGCAGAAACCAAATCCTTGCAATACTTAATCAAGAAAGCTCTCTTATTGAAATCGTTAAATTAATCGGTTCAGACGTATTACCAGACGATCAGAAGCTAACTCTTGAAATTGCTAGAGTTATTAGACTTGGATTCTTACAGCAGAATGCTTTCCACAAGGATGATACATGTGTTCCTCTTGAAAAGCAGCTAAAGATGATGGAAACTATACTTTATTTACAAGACAAATGTAAGGTATTGGTAAATATGGGTATGCCAGTTTCAATCCTTAAGAAACAAAATATTTTTGAAAAGATTATTTCAATAAAATATGATGTACCTAACGATAGATTAGATATGTTTGACAACTACAAAAAAATGATTGATGATTTCTATAATGAAGTTATTAAGACTAATGCATAGGAGGTAAATTATGGCAGTATCATATTTAAGATTAAGCGAAATCAATGGACCTCTTGTTGCACTAGAGGGAGTCAAGAACGCTAAATTTGATGAAATCGTAGAATTAACTGTTGAAGGCTTAAATGGAAAAGAGCGAAAGCTTGGTAGAATCATTGAAATCTATGAAGAAAAAGCTATTATTCAGGTATTTGAAGGAACAGAAAACATGTCCCTTAAAAATACACATACTAATCTAACTGGTCATCCTCTTGAAATATCATTATCCGAGGAAATTTTAGGTAGAACCTTCAACGGTATTGGTCAGCCTATTGATAATATGGGACCAATTGTATCTGATATAAAAAGAGATGTTAATGGTAAACCTTTAAACCCAGTAACTCGTCAGTACCCACGTAACTATATTCGTACTGGTATTTCAGCAATTGATGGACTTACAACTCTTATCCGTGGACAGAAGCTTCCAATTTTCTCAGGAAATGGTCTACCACATGATAAGCTAGCAGCCCAAATTGTTAAGCAGGCATCTCTTGGTGATGACACAGATGAAGAGCTTGTAGTTGTATTTGCTGCTATGGGTGTAAAATATGATGTAGCTGAATTCTTTAAAAAGACTTTTGAAGAAAGCCGAGTATTAGATCACGTAGCAATGTTTTTAAATCTTGCTAACGATCCAGTTGTAGAAAGACTTATTACTCCAAAGGTTGCTCTTACAGTAGCTGAGTATTTGGCTTTTGATTTAGGTAAGCAAGTACTTGTTATCCTTACAGATATGACCTCTTTTGCAGAAGCAATGCGTGAGGTATCTTCTTCTAAGGGTGAGATTCCTTCAAGAAAGGGATATCCTGGATATTTATATAGTGAATTTGCAACCATATATGAACGTGCTGGTATTGTAAATAATTCCACAGGTTCAGTTACACAGATTCCTATTTTATCAATGCCAAACGATGATATTACTCATCCAATCCCTGACCTTACAGGATATATTACAGAGGGTCAGATTGTACTAGACAGAGCACTTCATGGTCAGTCTATTTATCCACCTATTAATGTTTTACCATCATTGTCACGTCTTATGAAGGATGGTATCGGTGAAGGCTTTACAAGAGATGACCATCAAGATGTTGCCAATCAGCTATTTTCAGCTTATGCAAAGGTTGGTGAGGCAAGAGCTTTGGCGTCAGTTATAGGTGAGGATGAACTTTCAGAGACTGATAAGCTTTATTTACAGTTTGGTAAAGAATTTGAAAATACATTTGTTGGCCAGAAGGATTATGAAAACAGAGACATTAAGACAACATTAAATCTTGGCTGGAAGCTTCTTCATATTCTTCCTAAGGAAGAGCTTGATAGAATTGATACAAAGATTCTTGAAAAGTATTATGATGAAACAGCCAACATTGAGGTTTTATCTGAAGAAGAATAGAAGGTGAGTTAATGGATCCAAATACCTTTCCTACCAAGGGCAATCTTATTTTAGCTAAAAACTCCTATGCACTTGCAAAACAAGGCTATGAGCTTATGGATAAAAAAAGAAATATCCTTATTAGAGAGTTAATGTCTTTAATAGACCAGGCAGATGAGGTTCAAAAAGAGATTCTTGTAACCTATGAAACTGCTTATAAGTCCCTTGAACAGGCAAATATTGAGCTAGGAATAAACTATGTTATGGAATCTGCCTCTGCTGTTCCAGCAGAAGAGTCAATTAATATAAAGACAAGAAGTATCATGGGCGTAGAAATACCACATATTGAGATAGAGGATAATGGTATTAAGCCTACTTACTCATTTTATAGTTCAACTGAATCTCTTGATAGAGCAAGAGAAGCTTTTGAAAAGGTTAAAGTGTTATCTGTACAGCTGGCAGCTATTGAGAATTCGGCATATCGACTAGCTACAAATGTTAAAAAGACTCAAAAGCGCGCAAACGCATTACAGAATATTACAATTCCAAAATTTACAGATTTGGTAAAGAGCATTTCTAATGCATTAGAGGAAAAGGAAAGAGAAGAGTTTACCAGACTTAAAGTAATAAAAAGACAAATGGAAAATTAGGATTAGAGATAGGAATTATTCATGAAGAGACAAATTAGTTGCTTACTTATTGCATTACTTTTATTTAGCCTACTGTTTGCCCCACAAAGTATGGTTTACGCTGATACTTCGTATCCAGCACCACCTCAAATAGCTGGGGAATCCGCTATACTTATGGAAGCAGAGACGGGGGCTGTTCTTTATGAGCACAATTCTAATGAGAAATTATATCCTGCTAGTATTACAAAAATCATGACAGGACTTTTGGCAATTGAAAATCTCAGTATGGAAGATACAGTACAGTATAGCTCAAACATGCTTTCTGTACTGCCTTTTGATGCTGCAAAGCTTGGGGTTGTAAATGGAGAAATAATGAGCATCAAAAATTGCATGTATGCATTGTTATTGCGTTCTTGCAATGATGTAGCAGTTGGACTAGCTTATAAGATTTCAGGGTCTGAAGAAGATTTTGTAAAGCTTATGAATGAAAGGGCCAAAAAGGCTGGAGCAATTAACTCCAATTTTATGAACTCCACAGGATTACAGGATACCAACCATTATACAACAGCTTATGATATGGCACTTATTACAAAAGCTGCAATAAGTAATCCTGTATTTTGTGAAATTTCTGGTACTTCTGGATACACACTTGGTGCCACAAATGTTTCTAAAGAACAAAATATAGTTAATCGTCATAGACTTTTAGCTTCCACAGATTCAAAGTATTATTCAGCTGCAATAGCTGGAAAAACCGGATATACAGATGAAGCCGGAAGAACTTTGGTGACTGTTGCAAAAAAGAATGGAATAACTTTAATATGTGTTATTTTAAAATCTGATGAGGAACATGTTTATGATGACACAAGAAATTTATTTGAGTACGGCTTTAATAACTTCAGTAAAGTTAATATTTCCGATAACGAAACTAGATTCAGTCAAAATAGTAAGGACTTCTTTGTTCATATGAGTGATATTTTTGTAACAACTGGAGTAATGCTTTCAATCAAAACTGATGATTATGTGATTTTACCTAAGGATTATTCCTTTGATATGCTTGATTATGAGCTTGATTATGAGGAGGATACTAGCAGCGGAAAAGTTGCAAAAATCACTTATTCTTGTCAAGGTAAGAAAATGGGTGATGGAACATTACTTGTTACAAAAGCCTCTGAGAATGATGTTGCGATTGCCCCATTATTAAATGATACCCAAGCAGATAAGAATAAAGAAACAAATGCAATTCCTATTAATATTTGGTTTTTAGTAGGTGCCATTGTCATTGCTGTTTTGTTGGTACTTTATATAGTGTATTTGATTAAGACAAGAGAAAAACGCAAGAGAAATAGAGAACGTAGAAAGATGTTTACGGAATCTAAAAAGCGATTTAGAAGGCGAAAAAGAAGACCAATAAAGTTTAGATAACTCTACTGGTCAGCATTGGATTTTTTAGCTTTACGTTTGTTACGTATATCAAGCTGACGTTTGCGAATGCTCGCTGCACCAGCTTCGTCAGTAAGTTTTAAAGTTTTAACGATAAAATAGTTATCGTTAAAACTTTTTTTCATTCTTATCTTACCCTTTAGATATCCATGTTCAGGGCAATTAGCAAGACAATAATATATTTTGGAATTGTCTGAAAACCATCGTATTTTCTTTTTTGTACGTCTTCCACATTTATAGCATACGGTAGAAAGAACAGTCTTGTCCAACATAGCATCTGTTTTAGATTCAAATTCTTTTGATACAAATTTAGAGTAAGTATCAAAGTTAACGTTAATCTCATCTACAGATGTTTTTGGGTTTTGGAAATAATCAATGGAAAAATAGTGTTTAACTATAGATTTATCTAGCATATTAAGAACTAAAGCTGTGTAATAGGCATCATCTGAAGCTCTATGAAAATCAGGACCTAGAGGAATACCTAAATGCTCTACGGCATATTCCAGGGAACGAGTAATTTTTCCGTCCTCAAATTGTATACTAAAGGCCTTTTGTAAATCAAAAAAGTAAACAGGTGGTGTTAGAAGCGGCATATGATAAAAAGCCATATTGCGCTGCAACTCAGTTATGTCAATAGAACCCCAGGTACAAAACATATAATCCTCACCACACCATTTAATAAAGTCAGATGTAGCATCGGTAAAACGTCTGCCCTTTTTTAAATCTGACATTGATAAACTTGTTAATTCATGAATTTTGTAATGAATGTCTTTATAAACCTTCGGTCTAATTATGCATGAGTATTCATCTATAATTTTACCACTGTCATTTACCTTGACAGCACCAATTTCAATTATTTCAAATGGAATTTTTTTGTTTTCTCCGTATTTGCCTCGAGGAGATTGGTTCCATTCTAAATCAAATACTATATAATTCATTGATATTATAAACCAGCAAACAATGCTGCTATCTCCTCTTCTGTTAATTGTCGGTTTGGATTGTCATCTGCGGGAGCAACGTTTTCAAATAAACCCTCTGGAACATCATTTGACATTTGTGAGTCTAGTTCATTTGATATTTCAGGTGCAATGGTTTCGCCCTCTTGTTCCACCATGTCGGATAATTCGGAGGTGTTTACGTCATTAACAATTTCTAAATTGTCAAAATTAGAATCCTCGCTCATTAAAGAATCGTCCATGTCTTCATCAGTTTCAGGTATCTCAAAGGATTCAAAATCGAACTGATCATCATTGGTATCCTCAAGTAGTTCATCACTTGTAAGCTCATCAAAGGCTGATGTAGGAGAATCAGGGGTTGCGGATACTTCTATAGAAGTAGGTTCAGACTCAATAATAAGTTCTGGTTCTGGAATAGATTCAGGTTCTGGAATAGATTCAGGTTCTGGAATAGATTCAG
>CAZNKR010000043.1:0-13924 GCA_964573715.1 uncultured Roseburia sp.
GGCGGCGTAATATCTTATGATGTAAGCAATCAAGTAAATATAAGTGAGTCAAATGAATGGAAACAAGATAGCGTTGTTTCACTTAGTAAACCAGGATGTGAAGGTGTTACAGCAACCTTTAAAGTAACAATAGATGGTGAGTTTGCATACGAAGCAACTGGCGTATTCCAATAAAGTAGGTAATAATTTGACAGGAAAGATAATTAAGGGCGTTGGAGGATTCTACTATGTGCATATTGTGCATAGTGGAATCTTTAAATGTTCTGCAAAAGGAATTTTTAGATATAAAAAGATAAAACCATTAGTAGGTGACAACGTTGATATAGAAATAATTGATGAAAAGGAACTTACTGGTAACATAATAAACATTCATGAAAGGACAAGTGAACTTATTCGTCCTGCCGTGGCAAATATTGATCAGGCATTGGTGGTTTTCGCAGTGAAAAGTCCTATGCCTAATTTAAATTTACTAGACAGATTTCTAGTTATGATGGAATCATTAGATATACCAAGTATTATTTGCTTTAACAAAGTGGATTTGGTCGATGAATCCAAGCTGGTTGAACTTAAAAATGTTTATGTTAATGCTGGTTATGAAGTTATTTTTACAAGCGCACAGACATCGTATGGTATGGAGCAGTTGTTGTCTGTTATTAAAGGAAAGACTTCAGCTCTTGCTGGTCCATCGGGAGTAGGAAAATCCTCTACCATTAATGCTTTAGTCCCTGAACTAGATGTGGAAACTGGGGATATTAGTAAAAAAATTGAAAGAGGAAAACATACCACAAGACACACTCAAATTATTCATGTAGAAGGAGATACATATATTATGGATACTCCTGGTTTTAGTTCTATGTATATTTGTCAGTGTGAAAAGGAAGAAGTAAAATACTATTTCCCTGAAATATATAAACATGAGGGAGAGTGCAGATTTAACGGTTGTGTTCATATAAATGAACCAGGTTGTGTAGTGAAGATGGAAGTGGAAAAAGGGTTTATCACAGCTTCACGATATGAGAATTACAAAATAATGTATGAAGAAGTTAAAAATAAAAAGAAATACTAGAAAGGCAAAACTATGATTAAATTATCACCATCGATATTAGCATGTGACTTTAATATTTTAGGAGAACAGGTAGCTAAAGCTGAGGCAAGTGGAGCAGAATATATGCATTTAGATGTAATGGACGGTTTATTTGTTCCAAGTATATCTTTGGGTATGCCGGTTATATCAAGTCTTAAAAAAACAAGCAAAGCTGTATTTGATACACATTTAATGATAAATGAGCCTATTAGATACATAGAGGAGTTTGTAAAAGCAGGCTCGGACATAATAACAGTTCATGTTGAAGCGTGTAATGATATGGTTGCAACTCTTAATAAAATAAAGTCATTTGGAATAAAAGCAGGTGTTGTTATTAATCCAGAAACTCCTGTTTCTACTATCCTTCCGTATATTGATATGGTGGATATGATTTTACTTATGTCAGTTCATCCTGGATTTGGTGGACAATCATATATTGATGAGGTTACACCAAAGATTATAGAAACTAGAAAATTAATTAATGCTAGTGGTAGAAATATTGAATTAGAAGTTGATGGAGGCGTAAAGATATCTAATGTAAATACAGTTCTTGAAGCTGGCGCAGATGTTATTGTTGCTGGTTCTGCTGTTTTTGGTGGTGATATCAATGCAAATGTAAAGGGATTTTTATCTGCATTTGAAAATTTTGAAAGGGCAAAATAATGAAGAAAGCTTTAATTATTACAGGGGGAACAATAGAAGAGGAGTTTGCAAAACAATTTATTAGTACACATAAATTCGATTCCATAATTGCCGTAGATGGTGGATTACAGTTTGTATACGATTATGGGCTACTTCCAGATATTATTATTGGCGATTTTGATACGGTTGATGATTTTATTCTTTCTAAATATATGAATAACGGTTATTCAAGAATTATACGACTTAATCCAATCAAAGATAGTACAGATACAGAGGAGGCAATAGATTATGCTATATATTCAGGATTTGAAAAAGCATATATATTAGGTGGGGTAGGAAATAGAATTGACCATTCTATAGGCAATTTGTTTTTACTAAAAAAAGCTATGGAAAATGGTCTAAAAGCTATAATATACACGTCAACGTCTAAAATATTCATGATTTCAAAGAGCACAACTATCAAGAAAAACAAAGATTTTAAATATATATCATTTATCCAATTTGATGGATCAGCAATGGGAGTTACACTTACTGGATTTAAGTATGAAGTAGAGGATATGAATTTTGATACTAAGAAGACATACAGTCTTGGTATATCAAACGAATTTAAGGATTCAGTAGGTGAAGTGAAAATCAAAAAAGGTTCACTTTTAGTAATAATGTCAAAAGACGATCATTAAATTAATAGTATTGTTTTTGCTCTTGAAAACTATGCAAACGAGATTAATTATGGTAAAATACCTTTAATATTAATATGATTTTTGATTTAATAAATATATATAATAGTATACAAAGGTATATAGGTGATATGATGCAATTAAAAGATTTTTACTATGATTTACCTCAGGAGCTTATTGCACAAGATCCATTACTTGATCGTTCATCAAGCAGACTGATGCATGTAGATAGAGTGACAGGAGAAATTGAACATAGAGTTTTTAAGGATGTATGTGATTATTTAAAACCAGGAGATTGCCTGGTTATTAATGATACAAAAGTTATTCCGGCAAGATTGTATGGAGTTCGAGAAGAAACACAAGCTAAAATAGAAGTGTTATTATTAAAACGAAAAGAAGAAAAGGTTTGGGAAACATTAGTTAAACCTGGTAAAAAGTGCAAGATTGGCACAAAGATTATTTTTGGCGATGGAGTTTTAGTAGGAACTGTTTGTGATGTTGTAGAAGAGGGAAATAGACTTATTAGATTTGAATATGATGGAATATTTGAAGAGATATTAGATAAGCTAGGTAAGATGCCCCTCCCACCATATATTACTCATGAATTAGCAGACAAGAATAGATATCAGACGGTATATGCAAAGTATGAGGGTTCTGCTGCAGCACCTACGGCTGGACTACATTTTACAAAGGAGCTTCTTGAAAAAATTAAAGATATGGGAGTTGTTATTGCTCATGTTACTTTACATGTTGGTTTAGGTACATTTAGACCAGTAAAAGTTGAAAATATTCTAGAACATCATATGCATTCAGAGTTTTATATGATAGATGAAGAAAATGCAAAGAAAATAAATGATGCAAAAGCATCTGGACATCGTGTGATTTCAGTTGGTACTACTAGCTGTAGAACATTAGAATCAGCTACAGATTGCGATGGTATATTATCTGCAAAAAGTGGATGGACGGATATCTTTATTTATCCAGGTTATAATTTCAAGATGATAGATGGTCTTATTACGAATTTTCATTTACCAGAGTCTACTCTGTTGATGCTTGTATCTGCATTTGCTAGTAGAGAGCATATTATGGACGCATATGAAGAAGCTGTAAAAGAAAAATATAGATTTTTTAGCTTTGGAGATGCAATGATACTTATCTAAAGTTGTCAGGATATAATTTTTTATCAATTAGTAAAAACTAAAATTAAAATAAACGGAGGAAATAACTATGCATGAAAAGAGAAAATCAAAAAGGCTTGATATTGACGTGACTATCAAGTTAAATCCTGTTAAAAACATTAAAAATGTTCAGGATTTAAACAAAGAAAGTATGGATGTTACACTTGTTAATGTTTCTAGAGATGGGCTAGCATTTAAAAGTGTTGAGGAACTAAAGCTTAATACCTATTATGATGTTAATATCATTTTATGGACAAAGGAAACATTTGAATCAGTTATTGAAATTGTTCGTATGGAAAATATTGATAATTTACCTAAAACAGTATATGGATGTAGATTTATTGGAATTAGACCAGCTGATCAGTTAAAGATTCAGATATATGAGATTTTAAAGGACGAAGATTAATACTAGGAGTAGTTATGAAGACATACGAAGTACAGCCACTTAAAAGAAACATGCAATATACAGTTAGTGTACCAGGTTCTAAAAGTATTACGAACAGGGCACTGCTTTTTGCAGCATTATCAAATACCAATGTAACAATTACAGGTGTATTGTTTAGTGATGACTCAAGATATTTTTTATCTAGCCTTACAAGTTTAGGATTCGATATTAAAATAGATGAGGAAAAAAAGACTGTAGAAGTAGCAGGTTGTGGTGGAGAGATTCCCAATAAAGAAGCAAAAATTTATGTTGGTAGTGCAGGAACAGCTGCTAGATTTCTTACATGTATGTGTGGATTATCGGATGGAAAGTATGTAGTAGATGCTTCAAAACAGATGCAGAAACGTCCTATGAAGCCATTGATGGATGCACTTATTTCATTAGGAGCCAAAATCACATATCTTGGTGAGGAAGGACATTTACCTATTTGTATTACAGGTTGTGGAGCTAAAAATGATGCGTCAGTTGTAGAATTAGATATAAGTAGTAGTACTCAATTTCTTAGTGCACTTCTTATGTGCGGGATGATGTCAAAAAATGGAATGGACATTAATATTACTAGTTCCAAAAAATATGGTTCATATATTGAAGTTACACTAAAAATGATTGATCAATTTGGTGGAAAAGTGGAATTTGATGGTAGTTCATATCATATTAATAGCAACAGTCATTACGAAATATCATATTACCAGGTAGAACCAGATGTTTCGGCTGCCTGCTATTTTTTTGGGATAGCTGCGATTACTTCATCACGGGTTTTAGTTAAAGATATAAAGGAAAACTCTATGCAAGGAGATATTAATTTCCTTAATGTATTAAGAGATATGGGATGCATAATAACTTATACAAAAGATGGTGTAATAGTAGAAGGACCTAGTGAACAACTAAAAGGCATTGATATTGATATGAATAATTTTTCGGATCAAGCTATGACTTTAGCTGCTATATCAGTTTTTGCTAAATCCACAACAACTATACGTGGTATTGGTCACATTAGAGTTCAGGAGTCTGATAGATTGTCAGCGATTATTTCAGAGCTAACAAGGATGGGTATAAAAACCGAATATGGACAAGATTACATAGTTATTTATCCTGGACAAATAAAACCAGCAGCAATTAACACCTACGAAGATCATAGAATGGCAATGGCATTTACACTATGTGGTCTAGTTACTGAGGGAATAGTGATAAATGACCCTATGTGCTGTAAAAAAACATTTGAAAATTATTTTGAGATTATAGATAGCCTACATTTTGCGTAGGACAATTATTTTTTAGAACAGGTGGAAAAATGGAATCAATCAACTTTAATGATTTAAACAACAAAACATTCAAATTTGGAATTATTGGTTTAGGACTAATAGGAGGTTCTTTAGCTAAAGCATTAAGAGAAGCATTTAACAGTTCAATTATTGTAGGATTTAATCGAAGAAAAGAACCACGAATTTTAGCTATTCAAGATAAAGTATGTGATATTGTCACTGATAAAATAGATAATAGCTTTAAAGATTGTGATTATATTTTTTTGTGTACACCAGTAGAATATAATCTAGATTATCTTAAACTTCTAAAACCATATGCCATTGGACATACAATCATTACAGATGCAGGAAGTACAAAAAGAAGCATTCATGATGCTGTTTGCGCTTTGGAAATGGAGGAACATTTTATAGGTGGGCATCCTATGGCGGGATCTGAAAAAACAGGCTATGAATTTAGCAATGCATGGCTTTTTAGAAATGCTTATTATCCTATTACTCCAACTGCAAAATCCCCAAAAGATAAGGTTGAATTATTGGAAAATATTATTAAATTAATTGGAGCAAGACCAGTCATTTTGGACCCTAGAGAGCATGATTATGCAGTAGCTGGCATTAGTCATCTTCCACATCTTATAGCTTCATCACTTACAAATATGATTAAAGATAAGGATAGCGAAAACTGCATGATGAAAAAGCTTGCAGCAAATGGATTTAAGGATACAACAAGAATAGCAGCTTCATCCCCAGATATGTGGGAACAAATATGTATGACAAATACAGAAAATATCGTAGGTTTACTGGATAGCTACATAGCCAGCCTTAATGAGCTTAAGATACATTTAAATGAAAAGGATGGCCAATACATTCATAAAATGTTTGAAGAAAGTAGAACCTATAGGAATTCCTTTGGGAATAGACTATCTGGAAATCCAAATGATTTGTAAATTCAATTAGATTATGATGAGATTATTATCTCAGGAGGAAAAATAGGGGGCGCAAATACTTATAAAACCTGAGAATTTCATTAAGGTCACAAAGACAAAGATTGAAGATATTATAAAGGATTTTTAGTAAAATATCAAAAAGTTAGTGAAAATGAATTTTTTGCAGATTCAGAAGAAACACTATCTATAATGTTGGATTTTAAACATAGAATTATGGAAAAAGTTGATAGTGAATATTCATATAAAGAATGAGATTTTTAAGTGAAGTTCTTTGGCTTTAGAGTATTGACAAATTGATTGTGTGTGGTAGAATTATAAGGCTGAAACGTGTTTTTAGCCTTATTTTTATATATCCGATGATTTGGAGTATTAAGAGTATTGAGCTTATAGAGAGCTGTCGCTTGGTGCAAGACAGTAGCTTTAAACTCCCAACTCGCCAAGGAGGTCCTTTAGTGAATTCCATCTATGGAGTAGTAGTTAGAGGCGGTTTTCACCGTTACAGAATTGAGCGCACATTTATTGTGAATTAGAGTGGTACCGCGTAGCATAGCCTTCGTCTCTTTCTGAGATGGAGGCTTTATATATTTATGTACATTGATTTTACAGAATATGTAGTAGCTGTAAGGTTTCACTTAAACTGGCAAAAAGAATGGAGGATAATATGTCAGAATTATATAACCACAAGGTAGTGGAAAAAAAATGGCAGAAGGTTTGGGATGATAACAAAGCCTTTGCTGCAACCAATGATTACACAAAACCAAAATATTATGCATTAGTAGAGTTTCCATATCCATCAGGACAGGGACTTCATGTAGGTCATCCACGTCCATATACTGCACTTGATATAGTTGCTAGAAAAAGAAGAATGCAAGGCTACAATGTTCTTTACCCTATGGGATGGGATGCGTTTGGTCTTCCTACAGAAAATTATGCTATTAAGAATCATATTCATCCAAAAATTGTTACAAAGAACAATGTTGGAAGATTTAAAGAACAGCTTCATTCATTGGGTTATTCTTTTGATTGGGACAGAGAAATCAATACAACTGATCCAGAATATTATAAGTGGACTCAATGGATTTTCCTTAAATTATTTAAAGCTGGACTTGCATATAAAACAGAGATGCCTATTAACTGGTGTACATCATGTAAGGTCGGTTTGGCAAATGAAGAGGTAGTCAATGGAGTATGTGAAAGATGTGGCAGTGAAGTTGTTAGAAAAGTAAAAAGTCAGTGGATGCTTAAAATTACAGCTTATGCACAAAAATTAATTGATGATCTTGATGATGTTGATTATATAGAAAAAGTTAAAGTATCTCAAAAAAATTGGATTGGACGTTCTGAAGGTGCAGAAGTAGATTTTTCACTAAAGGACAAACAAGAAAAACTTAGAATATATACAACAAGACCGGATACATTATTTGGTGTAACATATATGGTCGTTTCCCCAGAACATCCAATGATTGATAAATACAAAGAAGAAATTTCAAACTGGGATGAAATATTAGAATATAGAAATATGGCTTCTAAAAAGTCCGATTTTGAAAGAACTGAGCTTGCAAAGGATAAAACAGGTGTAGAGATTAAAGGCATTACAGCAATTAATCCTGTAAACGGAAAAGAAATTCCTGTATGGATTTCTGATTATGTATTAATGACTTATGGTACAGGAGCTATTATGGCTGTTCCAGCTCATGATGATAGAGACTGGGAGTTTGCACAGAAATTTAATCTTCCTCTTATTCAGGTTGTTGGTAAGGACGGAGCTGAAGTTGACATCAATCAAGCAGCATTTACAGACGTTGCTACTGGTGTGCTAATTAATTCTGATTTCTTAAATGGTTTGGAAGTTAAGGATGCAAAGAAAAAAATCATAGAGTTTCTTGAAGAAAAAAATATAGGCATCAAAAAAGTAAACTTCAAATTACGTGATTGGGTATTTTCAAGACAAAGATATTGGGGTGAACCAATTCCTATTGTTAAGTGTGAAAAGTGCGGTTATGTCCCTCTTTCAGAAGCAGAGTTACCTCTTGAACTTCCTGAGGTTGAAAGCTATATGCCAACAGATAATGGTGAATCTCCAATAGCAGCTATGACAGACTGGGTTAATACAACATGTCCATGTTGTGGTGGAGCTGCAAAAAGAGAAACAGATACAATGCCTCAATGGGCAGGTTCATCATGGTATTTCTTAAGATATACAGATCCAAATAATCACGAAGCTCTTGCTTCAAAAGAAGCATTAAATTACTGGCTTCCAGTTGATTGGTATAATGGTGGAATGGAGCATACAACTTTACATTTATTGTATTCTCGTTTTTGGCATAAGTTCTTATATGACAATGGAGTTGTTCCTACAAAGGAACCATATCAAAAGAGAACTTCACATGGCATGATTTTAGGCGAAAATGGCGAAAAAATGTCTAAGAGCCGTGGTAATGTTGTAAATCCAGATGATATTGTAAATGAATATGGTGCAGATACTCTTCGTACTTATGAGATGTTTATTGGTGCATTTGATTTATCAGCTTCTTGGTCAGAAGATGGTGTTAAAGGATGTAGAAGATTCCTTGATAGAGTGTGGAAACTACAAGATATGATAGTAGATGGTGTAGAATATTCAAAAGATATGGAAACTAAAATGCATCAAACTATAAAGAAGGTTTCCAATGATTTTGAAAATCTTAAATATAACACAGCAATTGCAGCAATGATGGCACTTATTAATGATTTTTACAAAAAAGGTTCTGTAACAAAGGGTGAATTTAAGACATTGATTACATTACTTAATCCTGTTGCACCTCATATTACTGAAGAGTTATGGAACGTATTAGGTTATGAAGGAAATCTATATGAGACTAAATGGCCAAATTATGATGAAGCTAAAACTGTTGAAAGTACAATTGAAATAGCCGTACAGATTAATGGTAAGACTAAAATAACTGTATCAATAGACAAAGATGCCGCAAAAGATGATGTTATTGCTAAAGCAAAGGAAGAACTTGGAGATAAGCTTGCAGGAACTGTTGTTAAAGAGATATATGTTCCAGGAAGAATTGTTAATATCGTAGTTAAATAATATAAGTTATTAATTATTAAGCTATTAGCATTCTAGTTAAGTAATATAAGTTATTAATTATATAATTACTAATATTTGTTTTTCATAAAGTTAGTTGACTTTAGAAAGGAAAGAAAATGGTAAAAGTAGATATAATTTCAGGCTTTTTAGGTGCAGGTAAGACAACACTTATTAAGCATTTATTAGAACATGTTTATAAAAATGAAAATGTAGTTTTGATTGAAAATGAATTTGGTGAAATCGGTATTGATGGTGGTTTTCTAAAGGATGCCGGCATAGAGATTCGTGAAATGAATTCAGGATGTATTTGTTGTTCATTGGTAGGTGATTTTGCAACTTCTTTAAAGGAAGTTGTAGATACCTATCATCCAGATAGAATCATCATTGAACCATCAGGGGTAGGTAAACTTTCTGATGTCACAAAGGCTGTAGCGGATGTTGCAAAACAGGATGATTTAGAAATATGTCATAGAGTAGTTGTAGCTGACGTTACAAAATGCAAGATGTATATTAAAAACTTTGGAGAGTTTTATAAGAATCAGATTGAAAATGCTAGTACAATAATTCTTAGTAGAACAGACATTGCTCCAGAAGCAAAAACAGCAGAAGCACTTGCATCATTAAAAGAACTAAATAGCGTTGCATCTATAGTAACAACACCAGTTTCTAAACTTGATGATGAAATATTAACAAAAGCATTAGAAAACACCTCATCAGCTATGGATATGCTTGAAGATGTAAAAGAAGAACACGAACATCATCATGAACATGGCGAGCATTGTGGATGTCACCATGACCATGATGAAGAACATGAACATCATCATGAACATGATGAGCATTGTGGATGTCACCACGACCATGACGAAGAACACGAACATCATCATGAACATGATGAGCATTGTGGATGTCACCATGACCATGACGAAGAATATGAACATCATCATGAGCATGGCGAACATTGTGGATGCCACCACGACCATGATCATCACCATCATGCAGATGATATATTCACAAGCTGGGGAATGGAAACTAATACAGCTTATTCAAAAAAACAACTTGAAGATATTTTTGCTAAATTTGAAACAGAAACAAAAGGTACAATCCTTCGTTCTAAGGGTATCGTAAAGGATTTGGAAAGTGATAAATTTATTTATTTCGATTATGTTCCAGGTCAGGTGGATATTCGTACAGGAAATCCTGATTATATAGGTAAGGTTTGTGTTATTGCAGCTGGATATACCGAGGATGAATTAAAGGATATCTTTACTAAATAGTAGAGGAGCATATATGATTAGAAATAGTAAAAAACAGGTATATATTATTTATGGCTTTATTGAAAGTGGTAAAACACAATTTATGAAATATACAATTGCACAGGACTATTTTCAAATGGATGAAACTACACTACTTATTTGCTGTGAGGAAGGTGTAGAAGAATATGAAGAGGATTTACTTAATAAAACCAATACCAAGATGGTAGTCATTGATGACTTTAGCGATTTTAATATTGACAGACTCACTGAATTGGAAAAAGAGTATAAGCCGGAAAGAATTCTAATTGAATATAATGGAATGTGGGATTCAAAGAATATTGTTCTTCCAAAAAACTGGGAAATTGCTCAACAAATAACTATTGTAGATGGAGTTACTTTTGAGTCGTATTTTAGCAATATGCGTTCAATGTTTGCAGATATGATAAGAAATAGTGAATTACTTATTATGAATCGATGCCATGATGTTGACAAGCTTAATTGCTTTAAGAGAAATATATCCGCACTTAATACCTCTATAGATGTTGTTTTTGAAAATGAAGAGGGAGAAGTGGATGTTCCAATTACAGATGAGGATTTGCCTTATGATTTAAAAGCTAATCCTGTTGAAATTTCAACAGAAGATTATGGTATATTTTATCTTGATTTATGGCAGACACCTGATAGATATAATGGAAAGAAATTTCATGTAAAAACTATGGTTATGAAGGAACCTTCATTACCTAAAAATTATTTTGTAGCAGGCAGACCTGCTATGAATTGCTGTGTAGATGATATGGTATTTATGGGGCTTGTTTGCAAGAGTAATGAAGCAAAGAATCTCGTAGACAAAGATACAGTTGATATTATTGGTACAATTAAGTTTGAATATCGCAATGATTATGAAGGTGAAGGACCAGTGTTGTATGCGGAACTTTTATCAAAAACAGTTCCGATGAAGGACCCTATTGTTAAGATGTTTTAGCGAAAGGTATAATATGGAAATGAAAAAAGGTGTATATATAGCCAAGAAGAAAAATGGAGAGGTGTATTATCGTTCCTCCATTACTTTCAAAAATAAGCATATTAGTTTAGGTAGCTTTGATAAAGAAATACTAGCTAATAAGGCTTATTTAGAAGCTAAGAAGGTTATAGATACACCTTCTTTGTGTTTATTAGATTATAGTAAAAAGAAAAGAATTTTATCCTTTGAAAAATGGATTAGTTTAGTCAATTTTAGGGATAATGGAATATATATTAAAAATCCTATATATCTAAACAGAAAATATTTTCATTACTATCTAGATGAAGATGAACCATATAAGTTTGATGCAGATGATTTGTTCTATTACTCAAATCATAAAATTATGAGACGAGGCGGACATTTATTTGTTGCAGATTATGGTATGCAGGTTAATATTCTTAATAGGTATGGAATAAAGAATTTTGCAGTTCCAGGTAAGGATTATTTTTTTGTAAATGGCGATAATCGAGATTTTAGGTATATGAATATTAAAATCATAAATCATTATACTGGAGTAACACGTCTTATTAAGGATGGAAGAGAAATATATGAAACAAAAATACATATTGTAGGTGATTATATAGTTGGGAAATATGATACTGAAGAGAAAGCAGCTATTGCATACAATAAAGCCGCCGATTTATTATCAAGCAAAGGATTAAAGATAAATTATTCTAGAAATTATATTGATAATATGAATGAAAAGACGTATCAGGAACTTTATAATAATACAAAAATATCAAAGAAACTAAAGAATTTTATTCTTGTATAACACTAAAGAGTATGATATTATACCAAAGGATTGAAAAATTTTATTTACAGAAAGAGGTATACAGATGGAAGTAATGTATAAGAGCACAAGAAGTGATCAAACAGTAACAGCCTCAGAGGCTATTTTAAAGGGCCTTGCCAGTGATGGTGGTTTATTTGTACCTGTAACATTACCTAAACTTAATGCTAGTATTGATGAATTAAAGGAAATGTCATACCAGGAAGTTGCATATACAGTTATGAAAGAATTTCTTACTGATTTTACAGAAGAAGAACTTAAGAATTGTATTACAAAAGCATATGACTCAAAGTTTGATACAAAAGAAATAGCACCATTAGTTAAGGCAGATGGAGCATATTATCTTGAACTTTTCCACGGACCAACTATCGCATTTAAGGATATGGCATTATCAATATTACCACATTTACTTATTACTTCTGCAAAGAAGAATAATGTAAAAAATGATATTGTTATTCTTACAGCTACATCCGGTGATACTGGAAAGGCAGCTCTTGCAGGATTTGCAGATGTTGAACATACAAAGATTGTTGTTTTCTACCCAAAGGGAGGAGTAAGCCCTATTCAGGAGAAACAAATGGTTACACAAAAAGGTGCCAATACTTTCGTTGTAGGTATTAAAGGAAACTTTGATCAGGCACAAAGTGGTGTTAAAGCTATATTTGGAAACAAAGAACTTGAAAAAGAAATGGATGAAAAAGGATATCAATTTTCATCAGCAAACTCTATAAATATTGGTAGATTAGTACCTCAGGTTGTATATTATGTATATTCTTATGCAAAGCTTGTAAAAGAAGGTGAACTTAAGGATGGCGAAAAAATGAATGTTGTTGTTCCAACAGGAAACTTTGGTAACATTTTAGCAGCATATTATGCGAAAAATATGGGATTACCTATCGACAAACTTATTTGCGCATCAAATGATAATAAAGTTCTATACGACTTCTTTACAACAGGAAGCTATGATAAAAACAGAGATTTTATTCTTACTACTTCACCATCTATGGATATTCTCATTTCAAGTAATCTTGAAAGACTTATCTACAAGATAGCTGGTTGTGACCACGAAAAGAATAAAGAACTTATGACTTCATTATCTAAAGCAGGCAAATATGATATTACAGATACAATGAAGACTGAATTAGAGGACTTCTACGGTAACTATTCAACAGAAGAAGAAACAGCTAATGTTATTAAAGCAATCTATGATGAGACTGGATACATAATAGATACTCATACAGCTGTTGCAGCAGAAGTTTATAAAAAATATAAAGCAGATACAAAAGATTCAACAAAGACAGTTATAGCTTCAACAGCAAGTCCATTTAAGTTTACAAGAAGTGTTATGAATGCTATAGATTCAAAATATGATGAAATGTCTGACTTTGAATTAGTTGATGAATTATCAAAGATTGGCAATGTAAAGGTTCCAAATGCTATTGAGGAAATAAGAAATGCCAATGTACTTCATGACACTGTTTGTGAAGTAAATGAAATGGAAGATGTTGTTAAGAAATTCTTAGCAATATAATCTTAAATATACGGATTC
>CAZNKR010000044.1:0-13474 GCA_964573715.1 uncultured Roseburia sp.
CCTCATCAGAAATTGCAGCTGCACCTATACTACGCAGATATTCTGAATCGTCATACCGTTCAAATGGATGCCCTGGCTTCAATATTCTGTGTCGGTTACGGTATCCCTGTAATGTCTCCATGTTCAAATCTGACATTTCCGCATTATCAAGCACATCCATATCCACAGTATTTTCTGTCTGGTCACGCAACATTGCTTTGACCTGAAGCCTAGTACATTTATAATCTCCTGAGTATGTTCTACGATAAGTTCCGTTAAATAAGTCATTATTAATATACACTGGCTTTTGTGTGCGCTTAGCCATTGGAACCGTAATTACAATAATAATATCTTCCCCAACCTCATAGACCTCTACATCCTTTTCAGTAAGAAGATTTACATTTACCTTTTGCGGATTATGAAGTAAATTCCATAAATCATCCAATCGTTTTTCTTTATCTGCCACTTTTAATCCGGTGGTCTTCCAATGTTTGTCATCTAACTCTTTCACGCCAAGAATGATAACTCCACCATAAGTGTTGGCATAGGCTGAATATGTCTCCCACATATCATTTGGCAGACCACCATTTGCTTTCTTTACTTCACGGCGGTTATCTTCTTTGTATGAGTCAAATTGTGTTATATCAAATAATTTTTCCAATAAAATCACCTACCTTTTCTATCTATATTCATTATCTCTAATCAAAAATATTTTTCGTCCTATTTCTCGACATTCAAGTCCATCTATTGATTCAATCATCTTTATGTTCAATTGTTCTTTTGACAACCTACAAAGTATCATTTTCTCGTCATTGGTCTTATATAATTTATATCCATGTGAAATAAAAATTAGTGAAAAATATACTTTATCTGAGGCAACAAAGGCAATTCCCAATAAAAAAAACATACTTGCATTTAGAACTATGCCATAAAAATCTATCGTAATTGTTGCCATTGTTATAATATAAGGAACAAGAAAAGCAAGCATCTCAAATGTAATGTTTTCCGATGCATTCACTTTTATTCTCTCATTCATATTCCATTTAAAAAAAGATTGTGTCCACGACAATAAAAATATCCCTACAGCACAAATTGCAATAATTAAAAACCAGTGTGATTTTAAAACTGATTTCCAATCTCCTTCTGCAAATATTATTCTTATGCAAATAAGAAAGCACAGAAGTGAATATGAGGCAGCATACATAAACCATTTTGTCAATTTTGTTGGCATTATACATCCCCCTCTATCTTTGCCACGCCTGTTCTATTTGCTAACAATGATTTAAAATATGAATCTGACAATAAATTTATTATATGAAATAGTTGAGACTTCTCTCTATAAATCAGCTTTCCTTCATTATTAAAATCAATATCCAAATCTAATTCACTTACTATTTCCGGAACTTTGTCATAATTTTCAAAAAATAAAGGTAATCTATCCTTTGTCATGATATCGGTAAACCTCTTCATTACACGTATATCCCTACAACAGTCATCAGAAAACTGTTGAATATTTATAATAACATCTCGTGTCAAAATCTCACCTAGAGCTTCCTTGGTCTTTTTCAAGAATTCATCTCTATAATTAAAAATTCTTTCCAATGAAATATGATTTAGTAAGATAATTTCATTGTTATAAATCACAATATCAGTAATCTCATCAATCCCAAGAAAATCATTTTCCATTACTTGCAATTCGTCATTAATTATTCTGGTAATGTATCCTTGTCTTAGCTTTTTCAATTTTTGAAATTGACGGAGAAAGAGAATTCTTTTGCCTCCATATTTGACCTCAACGCAATAAAATCCAATTTTATCGATTCTAAGAGATGACATATCTTTGTTCACATTTTCGTCTTCAATACTGTTTAAGAATTTATTTATCATAGGTATTTTTGAAGAGTCAATTTTTTCAATCTCCCCGTCAGCAACACCAACTGGATTATACTCGACAATTATATTATTGTTCATAAGATTCTCAACAAACGGCAAAATTGTACCTAGCACTCCCTTTTGTACTTCATTGTTCATTTGTGGCTTATGCGAAATATACTTTTCTTCTGTATTATCATTGCGGTATGCGAAATAAATACTAACGCAATTGGAAATATCCTGTGTGCTTATCAATGAAAGATAATCTTTCAATTCTTGCATTTTCTTACCCTCTTTCTGAACAGTTTATAACTGTTTCTTACTTCACCTGTATAATCTTTGCATTCAATGCAGTGGCAAAGGATTTTTGAACATTTCTATTATGCTTAATCTCGCGTTCTTCCATTAATTGCAAGCACTCTTCTTCTGACATATTAACAATACAGCTTAGCTTAAAACGTGCTCTAGAAGTTCCAACATACATAAGTTGTTTTCCTTCATCAGCAAATGATTCTTTATCAATATCTACCACAATTATTACATCAGATTCCATTCCTTTGAATTTTCTACATGTAGTAAACTTAACATAGCCACGTTTGTAATTATATTTCGAATCACTGCAACAATCTGCAATAATACTACTTTCTTCTGTTTTACAAGTCAAAATTGTGATACTGCTATATCCAGCATCAATATACCTATCAATTTCCGAATTCAATAACGCAGTTGTTTCTTCCTTCGTATTTCCAAATCCGACTTCAGGAATATCTCCCATTACAGCATCTGGGTATAATTTGGGTGCCTTATCAGAACCCAAAAATCTTAATGAAGTAAGCGCAATGTTCTCAGTATTTCTACAATTTCTAAACAACGTAAGCTTACAATCAGCATCATCTATATACTTAGGTGCTCTTTTAGACTGAACCATTTGATTTTTATCATAAAATAAGTAAAATGTTCCTTTTTGTTCCTCGTTTTCTATTGCATTTTCTCTAAGTAACTCGATAATTTCAACCTCTTCAATTTCCTCTTTACCAAAATCCTGTCCTTCATCAATTATTACATGCTTGTAAGGAAAAGTTCCTTCTATAAACATTTGTGTAAGTTTATCCTGCAATGCCTTATAATCTACTTTTCCACATAGTTTTTGGGATAAGCCAGCTACTGTATAATACGATACGTGTGGATATGGATATGTTTCGCGAAGATGTTCATTTAAGAAAGCATTATAGCAAAGAAACAATACTTTTTCGTCTTTCTCTGAATGACGCCTTGCCTTCTCAACAGCCATAACCGTTTTACCTGTTCCTGCAAGGCCATTAATGATAGCATTGTTCTGCTCTTCTAAATAATTTATTAACGCAACCTGCTCTCTTAGCATTCGCTTAAATACAATCTTGTTTCTTTCCTGCTCTACTTGTTGTAAAGAAATAAGATTAAATGAAGGTGCAAGTACTCTATCAAGAATTTTTTGCACACTCTTCTCCGAAAGATTTGTAATGCATCTGTCCTGTCCAACAAAATCATATACTTTATCGATAGCATTATGAATATGTCCAAAAGAATCCGCTGTAAGCGTAATCCTTATATCGCCTTCTCCCGGCAAATTTGCTTCCCTAAATTTGTCTTCTGGAACATCCGGAAACCATACTGCATGGAGTTTTTTACAATTATCGCACTCATATTCCAACCCATGATCAATCATATAGTCCCTTAAATACCACTTGTTTCTCTTAGCTTGTATGTATGGACCATCATGCTTCATTCGTTTCCCACTTCCATATTGCCAGTAGCCATTTTCATATTTAACTTGACCTGCTTTTGCTTCCAAACATATAAGTCCCTTCTTGGGATGGAAAATGACAAAATCTGTTTCACTTTCTAGAACCTGACTATCCTTAATGGTAACAATTGCAAAAGAATGAAACACATAATAGTCTTCAGGCAATTGGTTTAGTTCATCAAACATTGCACCTTCATGGCTTCTAGGATCAAATACTTTAGGTATATCTGGTATCATTGTTGCCATTGCTATTCACCTACTTTCGCTAATAATTCAGCTACATCAAAACCTTCTTTAGTGCAATACACGCTCCACCCAGTTTTCTTAGCCAACAAATAATCCTCATATGCATCATTCAGGAATAATATAACTTGTTTTTGATCCCAGATTAAATTTGCAGTAAAGCTGTCTCCAGTTTCATCAATCCTTACGGTCTTACTATAATAAGGCCTTGCAATAGTCTCTGGACTTGTCTCCTTTATTGCTGATACAATTGCTATCTCATTTTCATCGAAGCAGTCATCTAACAGATCACTCCATATTTCTTCTGATGTCTCATTTCCCGGATTTCTACCATCGCTTCCAAGAATTAATCTCATTTTTCTGTTTGATGTTGATACCTGACTATCCCAGTACCATCGTTCGTCCTGATAAGATTCCGTTTCTCCATCAATCTCATATAAGAGTCGCTTTATAACATCTTTAGCAAGCTTTCTTACCAACTTGTTATGATATGATTGGTTATAGTAATTTCTAAGGCAGTTATAACATGATGTGTTTTCATCACAACACTCCTTGCTAACCTTGTCCAATCCAGCTTCTAGCGAACTTACAATGGCATCCTTACTAAGTAATCTCTTTACATGTCCTGCGCCACCGGGCACATTATCATAAAGCAAAATATCATAACTCTGCATATCCAAATTGAGTTCCAATACACCATCAATATCTGTTCTTTCAATACCTAATGCGATACTAACTCCTTCAAGAAATGCATAAAGAAAAGATAGTGCTTGTGGAAAGCTTGCTTTATCAACCGAATCAAGCATAGGAATTGTGAATCTAGCAACATCTGTTTCAAATTTATGACCTAACCGAATATATTCAAGAGTATCATTAGCACATTCATACTGCTTAAAGTTTTTGTGATTTTTAAGCGTTTGCGGCGTCTTAGGACCATGTTTTATAATGTCACTATAACCACATACAGGACACATATAAAATCCGGATTTATTCATCACCAGAAGTTCATCATCACTACTTGTTTCAACACCTATTGTATTACCAATCACCAGACGTTTTTCATCAGTTTTTCCGCCACCAACATAAGTTACTTCACCTGCATAAGATCTCTTAGGCTTGAGACGTGTGCTCTCTTTAGTTTCTCCGCTCTTAAATCCATTTCTAGGCTCAATATAGTATTCTGCTGCTTCTGTTCCAATATCCTGGCCGCAATAGTTACACTTTGCACCATTACTCATGCTCAAAAAAATGTTAGTTTTTTTACAGGTTGGGCAAGTTATAAACCAATTTTTTGTAAACTGAGCATTCTTTTTTAGAGTTATGTACTTCGAAGTATACTTATTCTTGTCAACTATAACCTCTGAATCTGGTGCATATTCAGAAATTGCGACTTTCAGATCTCTACTCATGGCATATTTATTAATCGGTATACCATTCTCATATACTTGCAGATCAACTACATCCACAGGAAATCCATATTTTGGAATAACGCAATATTTTGACAATGATTCCAATACATCCTGTTTTTTTAGTAATTCAATCTGTTTCCTATAATAATCTGAATCCGAACCTCGTTCTTCCTTCAAAGCTTGTTCTTTAGCCTTTTCATATTCCTTAATCATCTCAAGAATTGATTCTACAAAATGAGCCATTTTTTCATCTTCTCCACCCATTTCATCAATCCACTTGAAATTTCTATACTCATCATACTGAGCCTCAGGAATAATCTTCTTGTTTATATATTCATTCAAATCTTCTGGATGAGAGAGCAGGTACTGTTTAAACGCTTCGGTACCACCATTAACTACAAGTGCATCCAAACTTTTAAACATTTCTGGATTTAATCTGAAAAAATGTCCTAGACTTGTAGCCATCAAATGTCTAACAATGATCTTCTTATTTAGGACATTAAAGCAAGGTGGATTAATCACTCCTGAAATCATCTTCTCTGGTTCAGAAAAATACGTAAAGTCATGTGAACCCGTACCACAATATGTAAGTATGTAAGCTGCGCTGTCTTTTCTTCGTCCTGCACGCCCAGCTCTTTGTACATAATTTGCTGGTGTAGGTGGAACATTACGCATAAATACAGTTTCTAGTCCGCCAATGTCGATACCCATTTCAAATGTTGTTGAACAACTAAGAATATTGATTTTCTTATTTTTAAATGCTAACTGATATTCCTTCGCCCGTTTTCTATCAAGTTGTGCCGTATGCTCTTGAATTACAATACTTTCAATCTTTTTCTCCTTGTATTGAGTACGATAGAAATTGGTAGCCAACGCTTCATCTGGATTCACCTCCGAAAGTGTACCTACACATTTATCCTGAGTACATTTTCCTCTTAAATTATAAGGAGTCAATCTTCCACATTTACTACACTGATAAAATTTGGAAGTCTTATAATTTTTTACAATATACCTACTCGCATCAATTTGATACGCATCCTTCTTCTCATGCTTTATCAGAAGCTTTTCACTACCTGCCTCGCTTGCTTGAACTAATAAACTGAATACCATTTCTAACGTATTTTTTGCCTCTTCTGAAGTACATCCAAATACAGTTTTTACGTATCTTACTACCATGTTTTCTTCACTCTTAACTGGTAAGAAACTTCTGATTCCCTGAGTTGTTTTCGGACAGTTAAACATTATATAGTTATTAAACCTTCTATACTCAAGAATATCCTTCTTTTCATCTGGCGTAAGAGTTGACTTAACATAATTTATTGCAGGAGTCACCTTAAATACTCCAAGAACAACTTGTATAAGAACATTCAACTCTTCTTTGTTCATTTTGCAATTATATTGCTCAAAAGCTCCTTCTATATCCTCATCAGAAAATTCATATATAATTTCATGAATATCCAAATCAAAATAATACAATCCCAAGCCTTCACCATCATATGCTCCATCAACTCTTAAAAGATCGACTAAAATAGCAGCCCAGGCGTTCTTATGCGATCCCATATTATTTTGAAACAAATCCTTCGTTTTTATTGTCTCCGTCAAATATGATGCCAGTTCATCAACACCCATATCTTTGTAACCATTTTGAACTATCATTTCCCAAATCAAACGTTTTCTAAGCATTCTTACATGATTAGCATCAAAAAACACTGCTGCGAAACTAGCCTGCTGTCTACTATCTGAAAAAGCCAGATATTGCTTAATCTTTTCTTCTTTAGGCATGCCTACCACTTTGTTCATAGGTTTCAATGAAATCTTCTTAATCTGCTTTGTTTCTTGATCGCCTTCATCAATTGCTTCATATAGCATCTGAGCTATCAACGCAGTTCCTTCATCTTTACCTATATTCAAGGCTTTAACCACCCCTGATTTGCCTTTATGTCCACAACAAGGACACTGTGAAATATTATTATAAATAGAATCCTCGTCATTCTCCTTGTCTTGTTGCACTCGATAAACTGTAAATCGATGTAACTCTCCACATTTGCACTTTTTTGCGTTCAGATTCCCTGATGCATGTATTTCTCCGCATTTCGCACAGACACTATACTCTTCAAGAATGTCCTTATCCACTTCTTCTTCATTTACAGCATTTTCAAGAAGGAAATAATCAATCTTCACATACTGATCATTTCCATAATTCTCATAAATATCAACTTCTTTATTTTGAAGGAGATAGTCCATCTGATCATCTTCTCTGCGCTGTATTTTCCCGATTATATAGGGAGAATTGCAATAGCGGCAATTACCTACTTCAAAAGCCTTCATACCATCAATTTCATTTGTTTTAGTAAGGCTAAGCTTTGCGTCTTTTCCATAAGTGATATATGCACCCGAAAGTGGTCGTACAAATGAATGATATTTAAGGTCAAATAATCCTATGCCTCCTTTCTCTGCTACATTAATAATATCGATCAGCTCAATCAATTCTTCTTTTGACATATATTCATACAGTTCATTATAAATGCTCAGAAATTGCTTACTTCCTGTTGCTAATATATTGCTTAGTGTATGAACATTTTCGTCCTTAGAAAGAAGTTCATACAAAATCTCTCGAATATTAGACGAATTACAGTTATAATATTTACATGCTATCCTCTTCACACTCTCTAATGATTCTATATTTTCTTTAATATTAGAATAATCGCATCCTGCAACTCTATACTTTGAAGACTCCTGTAATAGAATTCTCTTAGAAAAAATAATATCACTAATATCATACTCCGCAGAAGTTAAACTCTTAGCAAATTTTATGATATCTCCCTCTGATTTCCCCTGTTGTCCTAAAGTTGCACTAGTAAGAATAAACTGAGGCCGCATCGGAGCTAATCCAGTGAGTCTTCTCAAAAGAAGAGATAATTCAATTCCAAGTGACCCATTATAAGTATGTGCTTCATCTAACACTACATATTTCCAATTATGTAATCGTTGTTCTTCAAAAATCGCATAATCATTAGGTCTAATAAGTAAATATTCCAGCATAGAGTAGTTTGTAAACAACAAATGTGGAGGATTCTCACGAATTTCCTCTCTGGATACAAGTTCATTATCAGGTATTACAACATCATTTTCTTCACCTAATTTTTTTCTCGTATTAGCAGTTGCTTTTTCCGGAGTATCTCCTGTAAAGAAACCAAATGTAATCTCTGGACAATGCATCAAAATCTTTCTAATACGGTCAATTTGATCATTAACTAGTGCATTCATTGGATACAAGAAAATAGCTCTTACTCCAACTTCATTGTTTCCATTTTCCACATCTAATAGTAATTCATTCAAGATGGGATATATGAAACTTTCAGTTTTTCCAGAACCTGTACCAGTTGTTATAATTGCACTGTGACCTTTTCCGATAGTACGAATTGCTTCCTCCTGATGAGAATACAAAGGTCTTGTAAAATTAATATCATCCAATCTCTTAAATGATTTACATACCACACCTTCTTCAATTAGAGCCTCTAAGTTTTTTCCTCTCTGAAATGGAAAAATAAGATCAACATACGGACCCTTAAATAATTTTTCTTTTTCGAGTTGTTCTACAAAAAGTTTCTGTAACTGGCTTTTACCAAATTCAAAAGATGACTTCAAGTACTCTTTATATTTATTATCTATATATTGAGATCTTTCAATAGAATTTAGTTTCTTCACTATTTATCTTCTCCCTTCATGTCTAATGTATATAAGAAAATATCTGGTGCCGTTGGGTGTTCCATAGCGTTCAAAATGCCTCTATGCTCTGAATCAAATAATAATCCATCCCCTTGATTAGTCATGTATATATCCATTGTTTCATCAATAACATCACTGCATATTTCGATATCAACAGGATTGATATTATACAAGAAAAAATCCCCTTTATATGACTTACAGTATATCTGCCCTTCAAAAATACCTTCTTCTTTTTTTTCTGTAAATTTCACAAAATATTTACTGAAGAACCACTGTTTCTCTACAAATTCACCTCTTACAATTTGATTAAAGTACGCTTCCGATATTTTGAAAGATCGTCCAACAAAATCATCCTTGGCATAAAACGTTCTACAATTCTCCAATAACAAGGAGTTCTTTCTCAGTTGCAGAATTTTAGTCTTTTCATGAAACTGAATAATATATTCTTGAAATGACTTGAAATTTGTCAGTGTACTTGTTTGACCGCTTTCCAATAATTTACTCGTTAAAATTTTTTCACCAGTAGAATTAAGTAATTCATAAAACACTTTGTTCTTGCCATGAAATATTGGTGTAATCTCTATCTTCTTAGGATTATCAAAACATATTATTTCTGTTTTTTCTTCATCAATAATACACTTGTTGTAACACTGTATTGCATATTTTACTTTTCCACCAGACGTAAATACCAAGGTTACGAATCTGTTGCCGTTCTTATAAGAAGTCAAAAAGTATACTGGTAATTGCTTATAATATCCCCTATTAATTAACTTGATATCATCTTCTGCCAGCGTTCCTGATTCTGTGTAAAGAAGTAATCCATCACATTCTGAATCATATAAATCAAGAACACTTTTATCATTTATATCTTCTATCCATAAATCTTCATATTTCGAACACCATTTGCAATTTGACAGCTTATAAAAGCCAAAATCAAATGGTATATAATATTTGTAATTACAGCCACCATACTCAAAACTGACAAAGCCTGGTTGAAAATCATCCACCGTCACTTCAGTATCAATAGCAAAAGGAAGTAATCCAGATAACAGTCGCACTCTATATGCACTTTCATCTATCATTTCCTTATAGTATTCAAGTCCTGTATCATATGCTAAATATGCTTGTAAAATACGATTTTTGCCACTTGAATCAAGCTGATTCACTTCAATTTTGTAAATACCAGCATCGTGCAAATCTAATTCCACTACATATTTTGTAGAAACAGTTTTTTCTGTAACTTTACATTGCATTTCACTTAACTTGTGTGGTTTTCCATTTATATCTATCTCAAATTTTTTTAAATTATTATCTGCTTCAAAAACGACAAAACAATCATCATGATAAACTGGTATTGTCATGTCTTCGTTTTCTTTACACACACAGCAATTAGAATAAACTTGTCCAAATACACCCGGCTTTGTCATTGATGAGAAATTAAAAACATCATGTCCTATCTCAATTGCATCTCCCATCCTAATCAGCTTATATCCTATACAATAATTCTCTTTTATAATGATATTATCAATTGTAGCCTCTCCTTTTGCGTATGCAAAATAAACAGTGCCTTCAAAATCTGTATTATTATTAACTTCTATTCCATCATTATTAAACACTATATAATTACGGTAGAGTTTTTCCTTGCTGTCGTATATTATCTCATCACCTACTACAAGTCGGTAACTAAGTTTCCCTAAAGGTTTTGTTATTTCAATCTTTTCTGTATTTACCTGATATCCACCAATAATTTCTCTTATATCACATCTATCATTTCTGTATAATTCTTCGTCATTATTAAGTACAACTATAACTATATTTCTATAATCATACTGTGACTTAATTCTATGTATAGGAGGATTTAGATATACTGAATTATTTGCCATTACAAACTTTGGCTCCCAGCGGGATCTTAATTCAGAATCCGTTTTCTTACACTCACGACCGCCTCTGTCACGCTCCTTTAATGTTTTCGCCCATCCTTCATATCCAACTTTTAGATAAGGATTTTGTATCCTAACTTCCTTATCCCAAAAGCATAGATCAATTAGTTTAACAATAATAATACTCAACCTAATAACCACATCTAATCCATCTTCGTTACTAATCAACTGTTTTGTTGCTGCTATTAGTTTATATGTTTTCTGAGTAACATTAATAGAAATATCATCTCCATCAGAAATCATATTATTTTTTAATCCCTCAAATACGAATTGAAAATCATTATAAGGTTCTTCTGGAAGATCATAATCAAAATTCAGTTTATATATATCAAAAATAAATTCAAAAAATGCAGAAAGAAATGCTTGCGGCACAATTGCATTTTCTAATGCCACATTAATGATTCGACTTCTACTACCTGATTCAGACTGTTTTTTATACTTACTAAGAATAGAGCGAATTTTACCTTCCACTTTTTGTTCAGAATATCTATCATAAAGAGCTTTGTATGTATTACGTACGCTATCATAATAGTTTCCGTCATATTCAAGCATGGCAATAAGAACCAATGAAACAACAATAATCTCCTGATTCGTACAATATCCACTATATGAACCAACAACCTGAATAAGATTACGTTCAGCTCTACTATGAATTTCATTCATTGCTGACTTGTTATTCAAAATATCAATCAGATCAATGCCTATATTCTTCTTTTCTTTAACAAGTTTACACAAATAAGCTAATTTATTTTCAAATTGCGCATTTCTAATTCTCGTATTCAGCATTTCAAGCATCTCTGCCTGTTCTTCTTCTGTAACAACACCGTCCTCAAGAACATCATCAATTGCCTTGCAAAGTTCGATACTTGGTTTATGATCTCTTATATAATCTCCATATAAATTCATCCATTCCTTTAGATGCAATATTTCTGCCTCATTAACCTCTCCGTCGCAAACTACTCCCTCTATGATCCCATTAAGCTCATAGATACGTGCTGCTTTATCACCAGTATCTTTCTGAAAGCTCTCACAAATCATCATCAATAAATTTTTTTCACCATCATCTATCACATGATCCTCAAGAGCTAAATCAACTGTCCTAATCAGTTCCATCTGTTGTTTTTCATTTGCAAGATTTCTATTTTTATCAACCCATGACTGAAGGCGCACTATCTCCTTATCATTTATAACGCCATCAAAATTTACGCCTTTAATAATTCCGATAAGTTCGTTTATATTCTGCAATCTTCAATCCTCCCTAGTACATTTTTTCTACTGAGTAGTCTTATCTTCCATAAAGCTAAAATGAAAAACTTCTTGGTAATATCTTACCACATCCACCTGTCCTATAATCAGGACTCATCTAATTTTGGATATTCAACTATATCCACCAAATCACCTATTTGACATTGTAATACAGTTGCAATTCTAATCAGTACATCTAATGCAACCAATTTATCCTTTTTCAGTTTATCAAATGTACTTGTGCTTAATTTAGCTTTTTTTCTTACCTGCGCATTTGTCATTTTCCTATCGACTATTAGTGTAAATAATTTTTTATAGCTAATCTTCATAATCCACCTCAAAAACTTTCACTAAAATATTTGTGCACTTAATAAATAGTATACTTCTTTTCAACAATTTTCGCCACAAAAACCTTTCGATTTCTCGAACGTTTTTTTCTGATGAAAAATGTCAAAATATCAGCCAACACCGCTCTGCACCAGTAATTAATGGCTAGCCAATGCTTCCACATCAACTAGCCACCAATATTATCTGCCTCCTCTCGTTTTTTCTTTATCCTGTGTCTGTTCATTTACACTTGCTTCATACACTTTATCAAATTCCTCATACACCTCCATCACATCCTTTTGATTCCCAATCTTTTCTAGAAATCCTTTGTAAATTTGAAGTCCCGTTTTATAATCCACGCTTGCCAGATCAAACAGCTTAGCCTTCATGCTCGCATCTGCAACCGCAAATTGCTGTTTTGACATACCTATCATCGTCATAACAGCTGATGCCTTTTGAACCTCACGAGTAACAAATGTTTGCTGTTTCTGTTTTTCGTAAATCTCTGAAACTCTGTTGCTTTCCTCATAAACCTCCGAAAAATAACTGCTATAACCAATAGAATTCAAATACTTGCTCACCATATCCCGAGCTTGATCCACCGAAACATCTCCAAACTGAAAACATTTTACCTTTTCATCCATAGACAATTTGTCGTATTCGCTTTTTGTTATAGGTAAATCTGGAATACTGACATTCTCGTAAATTTCTTTATTACCATCCAATGTTTCCGCAACAATTTCTGTAACAGCACCATCCCCAATTTCTGCGTCAGTGATTACTGTATCAACAGCTTCCTCATACTTTTCTACTGGTTCCTCTGCTTTAGTCACCTCTGGTATAACAATTTGATCTGTTACGCTCTCAGGCTTATCCATCCTGTTTTTCGACCAATTCTCAATTTGCTTATCTCTATACGGATTCTCAGGCACTTCAACATCCTTAAT
>CAZNKR010000045.1:0-10187 GCA_964573715.1 uncultured Roseburia sp.
ACCCACGTATCTAGCTTGGAAGGCTAGTGTTCTACCATTGAACTACACCCGCATGTTGTGTATAAGTCGGGGTGACAGGATTCGAACCTGCGACCTCTTGATCCCAAATCAAGCGCTCTAGCCAAGCTGAGCCACACCCCGTAGTGTGTTATGTTTTGTCCATTTCCGTGACGCAGAAGTTATTATATTATATGAGTCAAATATTGTCAACAATTATTTTCACTTTTTTTATTTTAATTTTTTTCAATCTTAGAAAATGCCTTTAAACACTTGCTTTAGTGTCAAAACAAATTGATTTAATAGTTTAAAATATTTCTACAATTGATTATTTTGTAACAATAAGTTGTTAAAAAATAAGAATATTTTATTCCAAATAATTAAGAGTATAGGATGCATCGCCATCCTCATCAATTTGCATTATAACATAGGTTGGAATCCTGCCATCCTGTCTCGGGTAAGATATACTTCCAGGATTAATAACCACAAGATTCTCCATCATTTCTATAACTGGTCTGTGTGTATGCCCAAAAATTGCTATATCTACTTCTCTTAGCTTTGCCTCTTCACACAGACGTTCTATTCCCATGGATACATAATAATTATGTCCATGAGTAATAAAAGCCTTATATTTACCAATACTTATTTCTAATTCATGGTTTAGTCTAGAAAATAAATCATTGTTTCCTGATACAATAAATAAAGGACACTCACACATACTTCTAATATGTTCCTCTGTTCCTTCAGAATCACCACAATGAATCATCATATCTATAGGCTTTACTTTTTTTAGTACTTTTTCTAAATTTTCATCATGCTTATGGCTATCACTAACAATCAAAACCTTCATGTCTTAGTTTTTCCTTCATTAACTCCAGTGCTTTGCCTCTATGGCTTATTTTGTTTTTAAGTTCTGGTTCCATTTCACCTGTAGTCATATTATATTCCGGTACAAAAAGTAAAGGATCATATCCAAATCCATTATTTCCTTTTTCTTCATTTGAGATAATTCCTTCAATTGTTGCTCTAGTTGTAATTACCCTTCCATCAGGGAAAGCTGCTGCTATAGCACATACAAATCGAGCGCTACGTTCATCACCTTTTGCCTCTTTCAAATTATCCAAAATTGTTTGATTTTTAATTGAATAAGGAGTGTCTTCACCTAAATATCTTGCAGAATATACGCCTGGTGCTTTATCCATATAGTCTACTTCTAAACCAGAATCATCTGCAAGAGTCATTTTACCTGTTAGTTCACAAATAGTTTTGGCTTTAATTATTGCATTTTCTTCAAATGTTGTTCCATTTTCATCAATATCCACATGTATGTCTAAATCCTTTAAAGAAAGCAATTCCAAGGATAAATCAGACATAATCATACGAATTTCCTTCATTTTTCCTTCGTTTGTCGTTGCAAAAATTACCTGTTTTTTCATCGATGTATATGTCCTTTCATTAAGGCAAAATATTTTTTTGATTATATAACATTATTTTAATTTTGTAAAACCCTTAAGGCAAAGATTACAACCGTACTCTTCTTCTACTCGTTTCCATTCTCTTCCTGTATAGCTTATGTATCCCTCACCATCTGAAATATCCACTTTTGCAGTTTTATAATCAGCAGCTATTTCTACCGCAACAGGTCTTGTTGCATTAGGTGTCTGTATATACATAACAATGGCAAACTTCTCTCCTTTTTTCAAATCTATACCTTTATCTAAATCTATTGTATAATATCCAGAATTTTTCACTGTTCCATTTGCAAGCACGGATGTTGATTTTCCTAAATCATATACACTTCCAAAGTTTGTACAAACGGCTATTTCGTAGTATGTATCAACATCTACTGCATAAAAGGATATAGCTTGAAGTGTTTCATTATTTTGAGCTGTATATACATTTGCAAAGTAAGCAGATTCCTTTTCATATCCAAGGTTTCCTCTCCATCCACAAAGATCGCTTTGATAAATAGCATCGTAATTATTGGTTGGTTCCACACCCGTATAAACAACATTATGAATTCCAATATTTGTATCATAGTACGAAATATAAAATAATCCATCATCTCCAAAGTTTGTTCCCCAACTATTTTGACACAAAAATGCTCCATTACCCTCTAGTTCAGAATTAAAATTTTCTTTCGGATAATTGTCATCCCATCCAACAATAACAACCTCATGATTAGGCTTTGCTTCTCCAATGTAGCAATACGAGTTTGTTTGCTTATTGTAATATTTGGAATATCCATATGAGTCATTTAAGGAAGTATATATAGAGGTGCTTACTCCTCCATATTTGTATACCATTTTTTTAATTGCCTCAAAATCTTTTGACGGTATTATTTGCACTTCCTGAATATGCTTTATAGGTAATAATGTATTATCAGAAATTCCATCTCCATATGGGTCTTCTTCCTCTAGCACTGGTCCCTGCCAGGATGAAAGATATGCAATAGCCATTGAATAATCACCGCCATCATATTGTGACAAGCCAAAAGAATTGGAAATAGACATATGATCTACGCTTAGATTAATTGCTTCTTCTGGGCGCAATGTACTTTCAATGGCAGATAGAGATGCTGTAGCCCAACAAGTGCCAAAATAGCCTTGATTTTTTATTGCTGGAATTCTTCCTGTTTCTACGTAACTATACTTATATGGTATGCTTCTTTCCTGAGGATTATCATTAATTAACACTGCCTTATTTTCTTTTACATCCCAAGAATAAGTATATCCAAAATTATCAACTATACAGCTAAGTGGTACATAAGCAACATTCCCTGACTTAATGGGAGCGGTAGTTAATTTTTTAGATAATCCATCAACTTCGATGACATCACTATACATTGTAAGAGTTACAGAAATACTTCCTCTTTCAATAATCAGCTTTGTATCATCGTATAAATTAATTGAACAATCAAAAGCTTCTGTCATAATATCAGCAGGCATCATAATAGTCATGGAATTATCCATGTATATTTTTCCATTCTTTAATGACACTTCTAAGCCATCTATATACATACTAATAGGCTTAGAATTTATGCTAGTAGCAATAGTTGAATTCCAAGCAGCTGGTGCCTTTAAAACATCTCTGTTTTTCCCAATATATTCAGTTGCTGTAACCTTTCCATATCCAACATAGACAAGAAAGCATACAAAAATAGCTATAAATAAATATCTAAATCTAAATTTCAATTATTTGTCCTCTTAAGATTATTGTGGGTTATTATTTCTTTTTGGTGGTTTTGGTCCCATAAATTGATAATAATAAGTTTTAATCATACCATTATATATTTTTCTATTTTTGGTGGCTTTTAGGCCCATATCCTTTTCAACATCTTCGTATGATGAAATAAGATATGCAGACCACGAATCAAGAGCCTTATATCTATCACCTATTGTCTTATACAATAAAGGTAAATCTTTCTTTTCTTCCAGTCTTTCACCATATGGTGGATTTGTAATAATAAATCCATACTTCTTATTATGACTAAGATCACTAACGGATCTTCCTTGGAAATGTATCATATGATCAACTCCAGCCATTGCAGCATTTTTACGTGCTATACGAACCATTTCCTCGTCAATATCATATCCTTGAATATCAACTTCTAGCTTGTCATCAATTAAATCATGGGCTTCGCTAATGCTTTCATACCAAAACTTTTTAGGAATTACATTCTTCCAATTTTCTGCTAGAAATTCTCTATTCATTCCAGGAGCAATATTGGCTGCCATCATTGCTGCCTCAATAGGTATTGTTCCACTTCCACAAAATGGATCAACTAATATTCTATCCTTATTCCATGGTGTTAGCATTATCAATGCAGCTGCTAGAGTTTCTGATATAGGAGCTTTTGATGATAATTTTCTATATCCTCTCTTGTGTAAAGATTCTCCTGATGTGTCAATCCCAACTATAGCTTCATCTTTAAACATAAACACTCTAAGTGGATAGCTTGCTCCATCTTCATTAAACCAGGTTACATTATAAATACCTTTAAGTCTATCAACCATTGCTTTTTTAACAATACTTTGAATATCAGATGGACTAAATAGTTTACTCTTTACGCTTGAAGCTTTCGCAACCCAGAATTTTCCATTTTCTGGTATGAATTGCTCCCATTCTATTGCTTTAATATTTTCAAATAATTCGTCATAAGTAGTAGCTTTAAATCTTCCTGCCTGTATAAGGATTCTTTCTGCAGTTCTCAAAAATATATTTGCACGACAAATAGCTTCTTCATCACCTTCAAAGGTTACTCTTCCATCCTCAACTAAAACCACATCATAACCTAAATCCGTAATTTCTTTTTTTAATATCGATTCAAGTCCAAAATGGCATGGTGCCATTATTTTATATTTTACCATTAGTTTCTCCTAAGATTTGTAATTTTGGTATCCTCCTAACAGGTTATAAAAAACATATCCCATCTTGGCTATTTCTTTAGCACAATTAATGCTAAGGCTACCTCTTTCACAGTATAACACTATTTCTGTATTTAGTGGTATAGATTTTTCTTTAAATTTTTGTATATATGTTTGGTAGATTTTACATTCATATGGAATATTCTTTGTCATAAAATCCTCCAAAATAGCTTTGTTTTTTCATTTCTACGAGTTACATTTCTAGTATGTGACAAAACAAAAAATTTATTTAAAAAAACACTTGCAATTTTCGACATAATAATGTATACTTCTATTTGTAGAAAGAAATAACCCTTCAAATATTTCTTTTTATGTTATAACCCCTTATTAATTATTTATACTCCCCTCAAAACAGCACGGTTATCCGTGCTGTTTTACCATATAAAAATAAATTTTTTTGCCGTTATTGAAAATTCAACAACGGCTATATTTTTTACTCATTATTCCCTAATATTTTAATGATCATTATTATCGCAACAATTATTGCGATTGGTACTATAAACTTCACTAAAAATTTAATTATCATTACTACTATGCCAAATACCGAACCAATAATAGCAACTACTACTAACAACAATAATGCCAATATAATCCATAATGTTATTTTAGCTCTAAATCCACCAACCTGCTTTCCATTAAAGGTATATGTGTCCTTTAAATGACTATTAAAATTAGATTGTTTTGATTTTCTTTTTCCATTTGACGTTTTAGTATTTGCATTTTCATTTACAGTATTGCTATATTTGTAAGCATCCTCACCTGCGTCCATTATGCTTTTAACAATCAAACGCGGATTGCCTAATTCTTCTATAACCTGCTTTTCATTTTTTCCTTTTCTTATCTCGGAATTAATATATTCTCCATAATATTCAATATGAATTCTTGCTGTGTTTTCATCCATTGATTCATATAATGCTTCTCTTAATTTTTCTATAAATTCATTTTTTGTCATTATCTTCTCCTATACATTACATATGTATCTGATTCATACGCGCATTATAACACTATATCAATTAAACATACAATAAATTTTATATAAAAATTTCTTCGTTTTTTCAATTGAGCATCATCAAATAGGTTGATTTACCTGCAAGTATGAACCACAATACCTGGCTTGTTTTCTACACAAAAAAGATAGTCCATAAAGACTATCTTTTAAACGTGCGTGAGAAGATTCGAACTCCCGACACCTTGGTCCGTAGCCAAGTGCTCTATCCAGCTGAGCTACACACACACATTGTCTGTCGACAACGTTTATATTCTACTTAAGAATACCCAAAATGTCAAGCGTTTTCTGTTATATATGTATATAAGTAATTACTTTTCTTCATATATTTCTTTTATCAGATGTACGCACCTATCAATACCGGTTTTTTCACTATCTAGTGCAATTGTATAATTATCTATGTCTCCCCATTCTCTGTCAGAATAATATCTATAGAAATTCTGACGTCCTTTATCACGTTTCTTTACAGCCACCGCTGCCTCTTTTGGCGTACATTTATTCGTCTGTTCAAATCTTTTAACTCTAAAATCCTTACTTGCATGTATAAACACATTAACCACATCAACCCTATCTTTTAAAACATAATCAGCACATCGTCCAACTATAATACAAGGCCCTTCTTGAGCAATCTTTTTAATTATTTCACATTGAATAAAGTACACCTTATCAACTAATGATACACTTCCTCCGGAGAAAATTTGATTTGCATATGTCATACTATTGGCAATATTAAATAGTATACTGTTTGTAATCCTATCATTTGATTCTTCTACAAATTCTCTTGTCATTCCGCTTTCCTTAGCTGTTAATTCAATGATTTCTCGATCATATAAAGGAATGCCCAGCTCTTTTGAAAGCTTTTCTCCAATTGTGTGACCACCGCTACCACATTCACGACTAATGGTAATTATTTTTTTCATAAAATCACGTCCTTTCATCTATAATAATTATACTACATTTACATAAAATATGCCTCTTTTAAATATTCTTTTCCTTCAAGATTCTTCCAAGTAAACACCCCTTTTTCATATATCATATATCCATGCTGACTATCTTCCTTTGGTATGGAAACTGACCCAGGATTTAAAAAATATCCTTTTTCTGTTTTCTTCGCCATAGGAACATGTGTGTGTCCATAAATCAGTACATCTGTAGGATTCATTGGTGGTACATTATCAATATTAAACTTATGTCCGTGAGTTAAATACATCGTAATTCCATCCACTAAAATAAAACTGTAATCTGACATTATAGGAAATTCCAAAACCATTTGGTCAACCTCTGTATCACAATTACCTCTAACGCATAACAAATGTTCTTTAACAAGATTAAGTAATCTAATAATTGTCTTAGGATCGTACTCTTTTGGTAAATCATTTCTAGGGCCGTGATAGAGTATATCCCCTAGTAATATCAGTTTATCTGGCGCTTCATCCATATATTTTAGAAGCAATTTTTCACAGTAATATTTTGAACCATGTATATCAGATGCGATCATCAGTTTCATTTCTCTTCTCCTAGCATTTTGCCATTATAATATAATAAATTTCCTTAAATCATTTGTCTGTGAAACCACGTAATCTATATGTATCTTAGTAATTATCACTTCATCTATTAGTTCATTCATAACCTCTTTTATTTGGTTTTCTAATTGAATATCACTATTTTCTGATATTTTTTCCATTTCGTCAATAAGTACTTTAGTACTATCTTTTATCTTATTTGCAATAATATTTAGTTCTCTATCACTTCTTTTATGTAATATTTCTTTATAATATGCATCTATACAATAATAAAAATAATTTTCACTTTTATGTTTCACTAAGTTTATGGGAAATTTTATACATCTTGAAGTTATTTCATAATTCTGTCTATTAAGCATAGCTTCTAATTTTTCATTTTCTTCATCAGAGTTTCTTTCCACTCTATTAACAAAAATTCCTTTATTATCTTTAATTTCTTGAGTAGTAAGGTCTAGTGGAACAATATCAAGTACCAAACGAGTATTCTTTGTAAATACAATTTTAACCTTTTTCGGTTTTCTCGCATACATCTCTAACTCAGTTTTTTCATGTGTGTAATATTTATATCCTAGCCTTGTCAAATAGTAATATCTAGGTTTAGCTTTGAGCCAAATTCTAAATCCTCTTATAGCTTTTCCATATTCATCATCTAGATAGCACCCCTCCACAAAAGTAATTACCTGGCAAATATACCCTCTTCTTACTTCTCTGCGAAGTTCTCCTGCGTATCCGAAAATAAAGCTGTTTTGACCTATATTCTTGCCAATAAAAAACATGGGAATAATAATCATCCATATTATATTAGGTAGTACTTTGCTTATTAAAATGATAAATAGCGTAATAAAAACTAATATAAATATTTTTATTGTCAGCTTCTTTTTTAAATTATCTACGCTTTTACAAAACTTCTCCACCACATTTGTATATTTTTGCTTTTCTTCTTCCGTAATTATTTTAAATCTTTCTTCACTCATTGACCCCAATCCTTTGACTTTTATGGTAAATCTTTTTTATCTTTATATTATATATATTACTTTTCACTTATTTTAAATAGATTTATATTGCCCTTAATTGCACCTTAAACGCTTCTTATATTTTTACTATCTTATTTAATACAAAACATTATTAGAATATATATAGTTTATTACACTATATATAAATAAAGTTTATAAAAATTTATATAAAAAGAATTGTTTTATTTATTATTTCTAATATAATTAACATATATCTTAAAGGAGGTATATTCATGGCAAACTATAAATTAACTCTGGCATACGATGGAACAAACTACAACGGCTGGCAGAAGCAAGGTAACACCTCGAACACAATAGAGGAAAAAATAAACTTTCACTTATCAAATTGTTTAGGTGAAACTATCGAGGTAATCGGCTCTGGTAGAACAGATTCTGGTGTACATGCAAACCAGCAGGTAGCAAATTTTCATTCAAATATTGCTTTGGATCCTGATTCATTTTTATCATCTATTAATAATGAACTTCCAAAAGATATAAGAATAACTTCTTTAGAGTCTGTTGATGAACGTTTTCATAGTCGATTGAATGCAATTTCTAAAACATATATTTATTACATTGACACAAATGTTGCTTATAATGTATTTAGACGTAAATACACTTATCAAATCGCAGATACTTTAGATTTATCTGCAATGAAAGAGGCTGTTTCACATTTAGTTGGAGAGCATGACTTTAAATCCTTCTGCTACATAAAAAACACTAAAAAATCTACTCTAAGAACCATTTATTCTATTGATATTACAGAGGAAAATGGTATCATTTCCATGAAATTCAATGGAAATGGATTTCTATATAATATGGTTCGAATATTATCTGGAACTCTTATAAATGTCGGATTAGGTAAAACTAAACCAACGGAAATTCCATCAATTATTGAAGGTAAAAATCGTAATTTGGCAGGACCAATGGCACCTGCTAATGGATTGTTTTTAGATGACGTTTCATACAGTAATTAGTTTAAATTAAATATTAACTACAAACAAACACCCCTATTCCTACTTTACGCAAATCATTTTCATAATATTATGGCAAGTAAATATAGGGGTGTTAATATTTGTGTCTACTTTAGTGCCTCTCTTAAAGAGGAGACATTCTCCCACATAAAATCAACATATGTTTTACCACTGTCAAACTCTTTTTTCGTTAAATTATGGCATGCATAAAAGGTTAATACTTTTGCTCCAGTTGCATCACTAATTGTTTCAGCAATATTTCCGGTACTTAGTTCTATTTTAAATACCACTGGTATCTTTTCATCTTTTACCTTATCAATAAGGAAGGCAATTGCAGAAGCACTTGCCTCTGTTTCTGATGAACATCCCGGAAATGCAGCGAAATATTTTAAACCGTACTCTTCCACGAAGTATCTAATAGGGAACCTATCACCAAAAATAATGGTTTTTCTTGCCCCATTGTTCACTATTTCTTTAAAAGCCTCATCTAATTTATTTAATTCACCTACATATTCATCCAAATTGGTCTTATAGTCAGAAGCATTGCTATTATCTAGCTTTTCAAACTTCTCTTCCATCACCTTACAAATCTTAATAGCATTAGCAGGGGAAGTCCAAACATGCTCATCCCATTCCTTCTCGCTTGAATCATGGTTTTCTTCTTTTTCTTCCGACTCCATGCCTTCAATAATTTCCTCTTCTACTACATCTACACAATCTAAAAGTTTAATTATTGTAATATCCTCTGTATCAATGGTTTCTAATATTCCGTCAACCCATTCATCGTTTTCACCGCCAACATAAATAAATACGTCACATTCACTAATTTTAATTATATCTGCAGGTGATGGCTCATAGGAATGAGTTTCAACCCCAGGGGACATCAACATAGTAATATTAGCATCATCTCCCACAATCTGTCTTGCGAAATCATATGGTGCAAATATAGTAGTAACAATATTTAATTTTCCACTATTATCTTTATTAGTGTTTCCACAACCTATAAGGATAATATTCAAAGAAAGTATCATACTCAATAATAATGTTATTTTTAAAATTTTCTTCATTTTAATCTCCATATCTTTACAATTTATTTAAATTCCTAGTATGTTAATATTATCTTCAAATTTATTTATATTCACAATTTATTTTCTTTCTCGATTCATTTTCTTTCTCGATTTATTTTCTTTCTAAATTTATTTTCTTCTTAATTCTTTTTTCTTCTTAATTTTATTTTCTTCTTAATT
>CAZNKR010000045.1:10287-12176 GCA_964573715.1 uncultured Roseburia sp.
TTTATTTTCTTCTTAATTCTTTTTTCTTCTTAATTTTATTTTCTTCTTAATTCTATTTTCTTCTTAATTTTTTTACCTTCTCTTTTTGTACCTTGTCAATTCTGTACGAATCACAAATCTTAGAAATAGCTTTATTATGCGTAAATTTATTTAATTTATCATCTAGCAAAAAAGCATATCCTCTATCATTATAGCGAATATATACACAAGATATTAGCCAGGCCATAGCCATATTTGTATAATAATAGTCAACATCAATTTTATTTATTAACATCAGGATATCCGAAATATACTCCTCATCTAGATAATAATCCATCAACATTACAATTACAAATCTAATTACAAATTCTTCATTTTCATATTTATTTGAATTATTATAAATATCCATTAAAAAATTAAAATAATCCTGCTTACATTTCTTTAATTTAAAGCTAGCACACACCGAATCACAAATTGACCAATCTTTCAATTTTTCTAAAAAATGATAAATGTATCTTTTTCTTGTACTTTCTTCCATTTTTCCAGAAGCCATTACAATTCCATATAGCATATATTCCTCAAAATAATTACATTTGTAATTATCTAAAAAATCTACTATATCTAATTCTCTACATATAGCCTTAGCAACTTTTCGAATATTTGGAATTCTAATTCCCAACAACTCATAGGGCGAATTGGCAATCTTCTCTGAAAAAGTTTTGTATTTGGCATCAATCATATTAATTAATTGATCATTTACATAAGTATTTATGTCCATACTACACCTTATCCTTTTCATTTATAATGTAATAATAACTATTTCTTATTTAGAAAAATCTACGTTGAGTGATAATAATTACATTTAAGTGATAACAATTACATTAAAGTGATAATAATCATAGTAATTAAAGTAATAATAAATATATGGTTGCAATTGATATAACAATTTGAACTATACTAAATCTAAAAACGGTTTGAGTATTTGACCATCCAGAAACTTTTCTAACATGATCATGAATAGGTGTTCTTGTATTTTTCAGAATTTTGATTTTCAAAAATCTTAGTAAAAATACTTTTATTAATCCTAGTCCACCATCAATAATCAACATGGCTGCTACTAATAGATACATAAAAGGCGAGCCTGTTTTTAATATGGCTATTGCAATGAAAATACCCATTGATCTTGATCCGGCATCTCCCATCAACAGCTTACTTGGTGTTGCATTATACCATAAATATCCCAAAAGGCATACAACGAACAAAAGAATTGGAAATTCCATATCATTTCCTTTTTCCAAAATAATAGAACTAACATATATGGTTACAAGTGAAATTATTGTTAATGTTCCCGAAAGTCCATCAACTCCATCTGAACAATTGGTAACATTAATAGAAACCCATACTAGAATCACCGTTAATACCAAAAATAAAACCTTAGGTATATCAAATGAGTAGTTAATAGAAGCAATTGTAATTGTAGTGCCGTTATAATGTACATACGTTATTGCAACTGTTAATGCGACTATTAAATCCAAAAGACCCTTTTTGTATTCTCCCCATGGTTTTTCTGCAGCATCATCAAAAAATCCAGTAAGCATTTCTATAAATACTAACCCCAAATATATTCCTAGTTCTATTGATAATTTTCCAAAAATAATCATAGCAACTGTAAATACAACTATGAAAATTATTCCTGCTCCTCTTGGCTTTCCAGCGGATAACTTTCCATCATGAGCAAAAGCTCGTCCAATATCTTTTGGTAAATATTTGTTTAATTTTGAAATTGCAAAACAAGTAGCTGCGAATGCAAAAATTATTCCTAAAAAAGCAACAATAGCATAATCCTTACCCAAAATGATGTTTATCATTGGTAGTGCCTCCTAATATAATATAAATAATCTAATATAATG
>CAZNKR010000045.1:12276-13469 GCA_964573715.1 uncultured Roseburia sp.
ATCTAATATAATGTTTTAATTATAATGTATTTTCATATTATTCTAAAATACATATTTGCTTATTGAATGGTCAAAATAATCTCATCAAGCCAATCGCCTGCGAATTCCTCAATTCTTCCATTATCAGACAACTTCGCTAGCTCCGGATTTATTGGTATTCTAGCAATATTCTTAATATTGTACTTTCTAGCAATTGAATCTAGATGACTTTCACCGAAAATATAATGTTTTTCATTACAATTTGGGCACTGGAAATATGACATGTTTTCAACAATGCCAATTACAGGAATATTCATCATCTCGGCCATCTTCACTGCTTTTTCAACTATCATTGATACTAACTCCTGAGGGGAAGTAACAATGATTATTCCGTCTATTGGTAATGATTGAAATACAGTAAGTGCTACATCTCCAGTTCCTGGTGGCATATCAACAAACATGTATTCCACATCTCCCCATAATACTTCATTCCAAAACTGTTTTACTGTATTGGAAATGATTGGACCTCTCCATAAAACAGGATCTGTTTCATTTTCTAATAACAAATTAACTGACATCATTTTAATGCCTGTCTCGCTCTGAGCAGGTATAATTCCCTGACCATTTCCAAATACTTTTTCATTAATTCCAAAAGTTTTAGGAATTGATGGTCCAGTAATATCTGCATCTAAAATTGCTGTCCTATCCCCTTTTCTTTGTGAAAGAACAGATAATAATGTGGTCACAAGACTTTTTCCTACTCCGCCTTTTCCACTTACTACAGCTATAACTTTTTTAATGTTAGAATACTCATTGCACTCTTTATTGTTTTCTTGCTTATTCATTTCTTCTTTTGATCTACTATTACAATCTTCTTTACAACTTTCACAGTTGTGAGAACACTCTTCGCTCATTTGTTTACCATCCTTAAATCTTTTATTATCAATCAAAAAATATACTAAAACAGTATTAATATTTTAGCATAAAGTAATCAGTATTAGTATATATCTTATATAAAATAAGTCAACTAAATGAAAAAAAGAGCTGAATAATCAGCTCTTTCAATGCCGGCGACCGGAATCGAACCGGTACGGATTTTACTCCGCAGGATTTTAAGTCCTGTGCGTCTGCCAATTCCGCCACGCCGGCATAGTCAAATGACTAATGGGACCTACAGGGCTCGAACCTGTGACCCTCTGCTTGTAAGGCAGATG
>CAZNKR010000046.1:0-12837 GCA_964573715.1 uncultured Roseburia sp.
CAAGCTCGATTCCGCCATGCTCCATCTCGCTTGACGGCTGTCGCTGTATGTCAGAAAATGAAGGTCATTTCTTACGTGTGCAAGCACCCGACGAGGTGCCTTCATTTTCCGACACATGGATCGTAGCTTACAAAATCGTAAGATATAAGGTCAAAATGTAAGCTAAAACTATGGCTTGCGTTTTGACCTTTTGTTATACCATGACCATAAAGCTTATGAATAAAAATCATTAGTTTTATATCCGGATAAAAAAATGGCAAACGCATAGTTAAGCAAAAGGAGATTTTATGGCAATCTTAGAAGTTAATAATTTAAAAAAATATATACAACACGTTTTGGTGGCAATCAATGTCAAGCATTAAAGAATATTAATTTTTCAGTAGAAAAAGGTGAATATGTAGCTATAATGGGTGAATCTGGTTCAGGTAAAACAACATTGCTAAATATATTAGCAACATTAGACAAACCAACATCAGGAGAAGTGTATCTGTTTATTCCGATAAAGGATATAGTGGAAAAATTATTAACAGCAGTTGTACATGTAATAGCAGCATTACCAATAATTAGAAGACTTTTAGTTTTACTGAATTTAAATAATACAGGGCTTTTTATTGTTTGCCTTATTGCAACAATAGCTGTTTTTACTTTGATATACTATATTGTATTTAAGCTAACCTCAAAGGCATATTACAAGATAGTGGGAAATCAAATTCGATAAATATAACTCTAGTTAGGCATAACTAAAATGAATTTGATAAAAACAACTTAAAATATAGAAAATGTAGAAAAAACGTGCTAGAATAATCTTTGAAAATGATTTTATATTAGATTTTATATTATATTTTAAGCGGCAAAAGGAGGAATGGTGATGACATTAAACGAATTGCCAATAGGTCAATCTGCTACCATAAAGAGTGTGGGTGGAAAAGGTGCATTACGTCAACATTTTCTTGACATGGGAGTTATACCAAATGCCGAGATAAAACTTATCAAATTTGCTCCTATGGGAGATCCAATTGAGTTTATGATACATGGTTATGAATTAACCTTGCGTGTGGATGATGCTAGACAGATAGAGATAAATGAAATAAATAAAGATATTAAAGATAATAAAGATAATAAAGATAATAAAGATATTAAAGACAAAAAGTCTATTATTAAAAAAAATAAAAGCCACCCTGGACTAGGTGAAGAAGGAAAATATCATGTTAAGGCTACAGAAAACCCTTTACCAGAAGGCACAACCCTAACCTTTGCTTTAGCAGGAAATCAAAATTGTGGTAAAACAACATTATTTAATCAGTTAACTGGTTCAAATCAACATGTGGGTAATTTCCCTGGTGTAACTGTGGACAGGAAGGATGGTGTAATTAAAGGTCATATGGATACTTTAATTACTGACCTTCCTGGCATTTATTCCATGTCACCATACACAAGTGAAGAGATTGTTACACGTGAGTTTGTGATGAAGGAACATCCAAAGGGAATCATTAATATTGTGGATGCATCAAATATAGAGAGAAATCTTTATCTAACTATGCAGCTTATGGAATTAGATGTACCAATGGTTTTAGCTCTTAATATGATGGATGAGGTAAGAGAAAATGGTGGTTCTATCCTGGTAAATGAGATGGAGGAAAGATTAGGAATTCCAGTTGTTCCTATATCTGCTTCTAAAAATGAGGGTATTGATGAACTTATTGAACATGCATTGCATGTTGCTAAATATCAGGAAAAACCAGGACGTATTGATTTTTGTGATGCTGATAAAAATAATGGTGCAGTACATAGATGTTTACATGGTATTATGCATTTGATAGAAGACCATGCTAAAAGAGCAGATATCCCAGTTAGATTTGCAGCTAGTAAGCTAGCAGAAGGGGATTTGAAAATATTAGAACAGTTATCTTTAGATGATAATGAGCAAGAAATGGTTGAACATATTATTGTGCAAATGGAAAAAGAAAATGGATTAGACCGTTCCGCTGCAATTGCCAATATGAGATTTTGTTTTATAGAAGAACTTTGTGGTGCAACTGTTATCAAACCTAAAGAAAGTAAAGAACATGCTAGAAGTGCAAAAATCGATAAGATTCTTACAGGCAAACATACAGCAATACCGGCATTTATTGGAATTATGGGTATTATTTTTTTTCTTACCTTCAATGTTATTGGTGCATTTCTCCAATACCTGATTGAAATTGGAATTGATAAATTGTCATTCTATGTGGATAGTGCCCTTAGTGCTCTTAATGTTAATGTTGTATTACACTCATTAGTTATTGATGGAATATTTAATGGCGTAGGAAGTGTGCTCAGTTTTCTTCCAGTTATTGTAACACTTTTTTTCTTTTTGTCTCTAATGGAAGATAGTGGATACATTGCAAGAGTTGCTTTTGTAATGGATAAACTGTTAAGAAAAATAGGATTATCAGGAAGAAGTATAGTTCCAATGCTTATTGGCTTTGGATGCACGGTTCCAGGCGTTATGGCAACGAGAACATTACCATCAAAAAGAGATAGAAAGATGACTATTTTACTGACACCTTTTATGAGCTGTTCAGCAAAATTACCTATATACGCGTTTTTTACTGCGGCATTTTTTCCAAAACACGGTGCTTTGGTTATGATTGGACTTTATCTGTTTGGAATTATTATGGGAATATTAATGGCACTTATATTAAAAGGAACAATGTTTAAAGGTGAAGCAGTTCCTTTTGTTATGGAGCTTCCTAATTATAGAATGCCTGGAGCGAAAAACGTGGGACACTTATTGTGGGATAAGGCAAAGGATTTTTTGCAAAGAGCATTTACAGTTATATTCGTAGCAACAATTATTATTTGGTTCTTACAAACCTTTGATTGGCATTTAAATGTAGTGGATGATTCAAAATCTAGTATGTTAGCTATTTTAGCAGGTTGGATTGCACCTGTATTTAGCCCAATGGGTTTTGGAGATTGGAAGATTTCAACAGCCCTTATTACTGGATTTATGGCTAAGGAAAGTGTGGTCTCAACATTATCTATATTGTTTGGTTCAACAAATACCTTAGTAGCTTCCATTACTCCTTTGGCAGCTGCATCCTTGCTGGTATTTTGCTTACTATATTCTCCTTGTGTTGCCGCTATTGCTGCTATAAAGAGAGAATTGGGTGGAAAATGGGCAATATCTGTTGCAGTCTTACAATGTGTGATTGCATGGATTGTGGCCTATATTGTCTTTATTATTGGAACACTTATTGGATTTTTATAAGATTGTCTAGGTGTCCTAGATTGCCTTAGGAATATATTATATGGATTGCATTAATGAGGTTATAAATGGTTCAAACCTTTTGGTGGTTGAATGTAGAACGTTAACAAGAAGTAAAAAAGTACATTGGATTAGATTGTTTGCTTCAGTTGCTGTTAGAAAAGAAAATTATATTTTGGTATATTTTAGCTACGCAAGTATGAAGTATGAGATAGAAGCCAGAAATGAATTTGAAAAAAATATATATCAAAGCAAATATATATATCAAAATAAAAATGTATATTTATTTTAATAAAACAGATTAACTTATTATGATTGGAGATAATATGAAAACATATACAGTTACAGGCATGTCTTGTGCAGCTTGTTCAAATAGAGTAGAAAAAGCAGTATCAAATGTACCAGGTGTTACCCAGTGTGCAGTGAATTTACTAACAAATTCCATGGGAGTTGATGGAAGTGCTAGTTCGAAAGATATAATTAAAGCAGTAGAAAAGGCAGGATATGGAGCATTTATTAAGGGTGAAGAAACAAACAAAGGTGATAAGGGCACTAATACAGAAGCCGATGATCAAACTAATAAACAAATAAGTAATCTGAAAAATAAGCTTATAGCATCTGTTATTTTTTTAGTTGTTCTTATGTACTTTTCAATGGGAAGTTCTATGTTTGGATTCCCATTGCCGACATATTTTGATAATAATCCCCTTGCACTAGGATTAATTCAAATGCTCCTTACCCTTGTTGTTATTTTCATTAATCAAAGATTTTTTGTTAATGGAGCAAAGAGCATAATAAACAGGTCACTAAATATGGATACACTTGTATCGATGGGTTCTAGTGTTGCCTTTGCATATAGTGTTGGAATTTTATTTTTAATGACTGATAAAATCATAGAAGGAAATATCTTGTTAGCAAATTCATATTTACATGGATTGTATTTTGAAACAAGTGCTATGATACTTACCCTTATAACCTTGGGCAAAATGTTAGAAGCAAAGGCTAAAGGAAAGACTACAAATGCAATAAAGGGTCTTATTAATTTGACACCACAGGTAGCAACAATTATAAGAGACGGTAAAGAAATTAAGGTTCAAATCAATGATGTTCATAAAGATGATATTTTTGTGGTTCGTCCAGGCGAAAGTATTCCAGTAGATGGATTAGTTATAGAGGGAAACAGTGCAGTGGATGAATCGGCACTTACTGGTGAAAGTATTCCAGCGTACAAAGAAGTGAATGATACAGTATCTGGAGCAACAATAAATCAATCAGGATATTTAAAGTGTAAAGCTACTAGAGTAGGGGAGGATACAACATTATCCCAGATTATTAAGCTTGTAAGTGAAGCTTCAGCAACAAAAGCACCTATTGCAAAAATTGCAGATAAGGTGTCAGGAATTTTTGTTCCTATTGTTGTAATTATAGCTGTACTGACCACAATTATTTGGCTTTTAGTAGGAGAATCAGTTGGAGGTGCAATTTCTTTAGGAATATCTGTATTAGTGATTAGTTGTCCTTGCGCTCTTGGATTAGCTACTCCTGTTGCTATTATGGTAAGTAATGGAGTAGGGGCTAAGTGTGGCATCTTGTTTAAAACAGCACAGGCCATTGAAAATACAGGGAAAATCTCAATTGTTGCGCTGGATAAAACTGGAACAATTACTAAGGGAAAACCTCAGGTTACAGATGTTTATGAATTAAACGGTATGTCAAAAGAGAGATTTTTGAATTTGGTATATACTCTAGAATACAGAAGCGAACATCCCCTTGCAAAGGCGATTGTTGATTACGGCAATAGTAATAATAATGAAATAATCACAATTAGTGAATTTGCCTCTTTGCCAGGTAATGGATTAAAAGCTAAAATAGAATCAGATATAATTTATGGAGGTAGCTACAAATTCATTTCAACTGTAGCAAGCTTTGATGATGAAACCACAAAATTAGTAGACAAATTATCACGAGAGGGTAAGACACCAATGTGTTTTGCTATGAATGATAAGCTAATGGGAATAATAGCAGTAGCTGATACTATTAAAGAAAGTAGTAGAGAAGCGATTCTAAAAATGAAACAGTTAGGATTGCATGTGGTAATGATTACTGGCGATAACGAATTAACAGCAAAGGCCATTGCAAAAGAAGCTTTAGTTGATGAAGTGATAGCAGGAGTATTGCCAGATGGTAAGCAAGACGCAATCGAGAAACTAAAACAGCAAGGAAAAGTGGCAATGGTGGGAGATGGTATTAATGATGCACCTGCACTTACAGCAGCAGATATAGGAATTGCTATTGGAGCAGGAGCTGATATAGCCATTGATGCAGCAGATATTGTACTTATGAAAAGTAATCTACTAGATGTTCCAGCAGCTGTTTTACTGAGCAAGGCAACTATTAGAAATATAAAGGAAAATCTATTTTGGGCATTCTTTTATAATGTAATAGGAATACCATTGGCAGCAGGACTATGGATTCCAATATTTGGTTGGAAATTAGACCCTATGTTTGGAGCAGCAGCAATGAGTTTGTCTAGCGTATGCGTAGTTACAAATGCACTAAGATTGAATTTTGTTAAAGTATATGGAAGAGCAAAAAATAACCAAGATAGTGAAACAAAGAATAATAAAGATACTGAAACAAAAAATAGCGCAATAAAAAATAGTCAAGATAGCGAAACAAATAAAGTGGGTATAGAAAAGGAGAAAAAGGAAATGGATATTACAGTAAAGATTGAAGGAATGATGTGTGAGCATTGTGAAGGAAGTGTTAAAAAAAGAATTGAGAAGGTTCCTGGAGTAACAAGTGCTACAGTAAGCCATACACTAGGAAATGCAGTTATTACACTTTCAAAAGATATTCCACTTGAAGAAATCAAGAAAGCAATTGAAGGTGAAGATGCAGACTACAAGGTTGTAGAATAGCTTGTGGAAGAAAACACAGGTATACAAATAGAAATATATCCTATTGACAGAACAAAGGATGCAGCATTAACAACAGCAAGAAAATATTTAGAAGAATATATCTTAGAGCAATATTCAAATGCACAAATAAAGTATTATAATACGGCAAAAGAATGCCTTGTTGCGGTTACTAATGAAGAAACTAATTATTAGTAATTCATTAGAAGCTGGTATGAATGAACATTTATCAAAGCCGATTAATGCAAAAATGCTATATACAGAGATTTATCAATATTGTAAGATAGGTGGTAAATCCTAATTAACAACATAAGTAAGGAGCAGAAAAGTTTATGCCAGCAAATGAAGAACGTAAAAGAAGAGTAAGATATAGTGGAAAATATCCTAAGAGATTTGAAGAAAAATACAAGGAGCATAATCCTGATAAATACAAAGATACAGTAGAAAAGGTTATTAGCAAAGGAAGTACCCCAGCAGGGATGCACATCTCCATAATGGTAAATGAAATAATTGATTTTCTGCAAATTAAGCCGGGAGAGATAGGCTTTGACGCAACATTAGGTTATGGTGGACATACAAAGGCTATGCTTTCTAACCTAAAAGGTAAGGGACATATTTATGCTACAGATGTAGATCCAATTGAGTCAAAAAAGACTAAGGAAAGACTTTTAGAAGCCGGATTTGGTGAGGATTTACTTACAATAAAGCTTCAAAACTTCTCTACCATTGATGAGATAGCTAAAGAAGCTGGTGGATTTGATTTTTTATTAGCTGATTTAGGTGTATCATCAATGCAGATTGATAATCCAGAAAGAGGATTTTCCTATAAAACTGATGGACCATTAGATTTAAGGCTCAATCCCACACAGGGTATAAGTGCAGCACAAAGACTAGATAATATAACAAAAGAAGAACTTGCAGGTATGTTAGATGAAAACTCTGATGAACCCTATGCTTACGAACTTGCTGCTGCTATTACTAGCTTTGTTAAAAAAGGAAATCATGTAGATACAACCACAAAGCTTAGAAATCTTATTGAGGAAACATTAGCATTTATTCCTGAGAATGAAAGAAAAGAAGTAGTGAAAAAAACCTGTCAAAGAACTTTTCAAGCTTTACGTATTGATGTAAATAATGAATTTGAAGTCTTGTACGATTTTATGGAAAAACTTAAAGGAGCATTAAAACCTGGAGGAAGGGCGGCCATACTTACTTTCCACTCTGGAGAGGATAAGCTTGTTAAAAAAGCTTTTAAAGAAGGCTTAAGAGAAGGCATATATAGTGAAGTTTCAAAAGAAGTAATAAGACCAAGCTTTGAGGAATGCAATCGAAATCCAAGAGCAAAATCTACAAAGATGCGTTGGGCAATCAAGGCTTAATATTAGAAAGGTGTAATCATGTTATCTAGATATTTCTTCCGAACTTAGGCGAATTGCGTTGATTATTATATTAATAAGAGCAGGTCTGTCCCTTAATATATCAGATCTGAAAAAAGTAGGTAGACCAGCAATACCACAGATGATTCTTGCTGGTGCTTCTGTAGATGATGTGTTTGTTATTGTTATGTTTACAACCTTCAGTGGACTTTTATTCCTACAGTGAATTTACGCAATAACTCAAACTGAATAGTTGTTGTAGCCTAAATAAAAGTGTGGTAAAATAAGCGTAGAGAAAAACGTGAAAGAACCTACATTTATGTAGTAGAGGAGGTAGGCATGATATTATTACACACTTTTGATAGAAAGAATTATGATGAAAGTTGGAAACGATGTGTACGAGATGCAGTACGTGCAATTATCATTAAAGATGGTAAAATAGCAATGGTACATAGTGAGGCTAAAGGATATTATAAGTTTCCTGGTGGCGGTGCAGAGTTAGATGAGGATCATCGCGCAACATTGGCAAGAGAGACACTTGAAGAAATTGGCCTTCATGTAAAGGAAGTAACTGGAGAGCTTGGGATGATTAAAGAGGTCCGAAAAGGATTATACGGACAGGAGATATTTGAACACAACTCTTACTATTATTTTGCAACAGTGGGTGATGAAATATCAAAGGTTGAACTTGATTATTATGAGGCTGATTTGGGTTATCATCTTGTTTGGACCACATTAAAGGAGGCCTATGATGCAGATATAGAAAAAGCTAAAGATCATCATACAGATTTTCTATATCGTGAAGCCTGTGTATTGAAATTTTTAATGGACAACATGAATGAATAGCATATATAATATATAATCAAGGTATATTACAAAGCAGATAATTATGTAATTATCTGCTTTCGTTATGTGCAATAAGCCTTCATGCAGAAACTGTACTTTCGCAAATATCTATGTGAAGGCCAATGGACACCCAATAAAATAATGCAAAGATGAGAAAAGATAAAATGGAAACAGTAAATAAAAAATGGAATAGTGGAATGAAACATAAAAGGGCGTTTAGAGAGGGAATGAGGGATGGTACACCCATAGCATTAGGATATTTAGCGGTTTCATTTTCGTTAGGCATTGCTGCAAGGAATGCTGGACTAAATCCTTTTATGGGATTAATGGCAAGCTTTTTGAATAATGCCTCAGCAGGAGAATATGCAGGATTTACATTGATGGCTTCCGATGGAACATATCTAGAAATGCTGATTGTCACCTTTATTGCAAATGCCAGGTATTTACTAATGAGTTGTTCGTTAAGCCAGAAGTTCGCCCCTAATACTCCCTTAATTCACAGACTAATTGTTGGATATGATGTAACAGATGAGATATTTGGAATATCTATTGCACAAAAGGGATATCTTGATCCGTTTTACAATTATGGAGCTATTTTTGTAGCGGCACCAGCTTGGGCAGGAGGTACTGCGTTAGGCATTTTAGTTGGTAATATTTTAAATTTCAGATTAGTTAGTGCACTTAGTGTTGCTTTATATGGAATGTTTTTGGCAATTATTGTACCACAGGCTAGAAAAGATAAGATTGTGGGAGCATTGATAATTATTAGCTTTGCTTTAAGCTATGCATTTGCAAAGCTTCCATACATAAGCAATATATCTGAAGGAACAAGAACTATTATATTAACAGTAGCTATTTCTGCGGTAGCAGCGATTTGCTTTCCAAGGGAGGAGGAAGAATAATGTCACATAATGCATACATATATATACTTATTATGGGTTTAGTCACCTATGCAATTAGAGTAATTCCAATTACCCTTATACGTGGACAAATTAAAAACAGATTTATCAAATCCTTTTTATATTATGTGCCATATGTAACACTTGCTGTTATGACCTTCCCAGCCATAATAGAAGCAACCACATCCCCTGTGGCAGGAGCGTTAGCATTAGTGGCAGGACTGCTATTAGCATGGTATAAGGCTAGTCTTTTTTCTGTGTCAGTATCCTGCTGTGTACTAGTCTTTATTTTGGAGATTATACTAGTATAGTTATTTGAAAAAAGATATATTGTTTGACAATAATGAATGCCTATGATAAATTAATGGGCGAAAACTTAATATTGCAAAGAAATATGGTTCGAAAGCTACATAGTAGCCTCTAGATCAATAGGGAATCCGGTTAGAATCCGGAGCAACAGCCATTACTGTATTAGATGAAGCAAGACATAGCCATTGCCAAAAAGGTGAGAAGGCGTCAAGCATGATGATTACATCTATATCTTAAGTCAGGAGACCTGCCATGTTTTTTATAGTTTTAGTAGCTTGGGCGAAGGAAGTGAAGAGATGATTGCTTTTAATTTACCGTATATTTACGGCTTATTTTGATGAATAGCACTCTTTGGATTTATGCCAAGGAGTGTTTTTTATTTTCTAGAATTGGAGAAAAAATGAAAGGATTATTAAAAAGTATTACAAGCATTGTCTGTACAATGATTTTTGTAATGACATTGCTATGTACAACCAGTGGGAATACAGTAAGTGCAAATACAGTAAGTGCAAATACAGTAAGTGCAAATACAGTAAGTGCCATTACAGCAAAGAAAATAGTGATTTCTGTTGAATTATTTACTGTGGGAGGAGGATTTATTGTAAATCCTATAGAAGTGACGGTGAGTGAGGGGGAAACCCTTGCAGATGCTATAGTAAATGTTGTTAGTCAAAGTGGTTATGTTTGTTATTATGGTGGAAATACAAAGGAAAGCTTTTATTTAGCTTATATTGGTAGTGGTACAAATACCAGTAATAGCTACGAAGGATATACAAAATCCAAAACACCCCAGACACCTAAAAAAATATCATTTACTACTAGTATAGCAAATGAAATAGTAGAAAAATTAAATCAGGATATAAATATTAATTATTTTGATGAAAATGATTATAGCCAAAACTATAAAAATTATATTGGTGAGTTCGTGTATACAAATGGCTCTGGTTTTATGTACTGTGTAAATGGCACATATCCTTCAGTAAGTATGAGCGACTACAATTTAAAGGATAATGATGTGGTTCGAGTTTCCTATACCCTAGCATATGGTCAGGATATTGGGGGTGCAGTGTCAGTAGGTGGAAGTGCTGGGATATCAGTAAATAACTATTATGAAACCGCGAATAAAGACGATTTGATAAAAAGCATAGCTGCCATAAATGCTAATGTAAATAAGGAAAAAGTCCTTTCAAATGCCAAGGTCAAGACTGCCTACGATACTGCTGTTGCCACAATGGAAAAAATATCAGCAAAAAAGGAAGAAGTAATAAAGGCTACATCAGATTTAAATAAAGCTATTTCTGACTATGAAAATACCACAACTGTTGATAATAGTAATACAAATAGCCCAAATGATGCAGATGATGAAAAAGTCAACTATAAGTGTACAAACAATAAGCAAGACAATGAATTAAACCCTACGGACCCATTAAATGCAACAAACAATCATAATGAAGAAACTAACAATAAGTACACTGATAGTGTACACAATAATGATAAAACTATTGAAAATACCGAAAAAGAAGAAAATTCCAACGATACAAAAGTTGACTATAAGTGTACAAATGGTGAAAAAGTTGGCTATGAGTGTACAAAAAATAACCAATCATTAAATGAAGATGAAAAAGCAAATAATAGTTCATTAAATAAAACAGTGTTTGTGATTATGGGTGTATTGGTATTAGTGGTATCAATTGCCATTGGACTTTGCTTATACATAAAAAGGTTAAAACCTAAAAAAACCAATGAAATCAACAAAAACTAAGTAACTAAATAAATTCAAACAATAAAAGGAGCAAGAAATGAAAAAAAAAATGATAGTCAGCAAATTAATTAAAAAGGGAATAACTGTTATTACAGCAGGAGGACTATTACTTACCTCTCTAAGTGGAGTACTCATGTACACTAATAGTGTATATGCCAATGAAATATACGCCAATGAAACGTATGCAAAAGACAATAAAAAAGCAGCAATAGAAGATGAAGCCATAGATGATATTAGTAAGGAAATCAATGAAATAAATGAACATATCCAAAATGCAATAAATGCTTCGAAAAACTATAGAGGTATAGAAATAACAGAATCATTATTAGCAAATGATAAATTTACATCTAGCGCAAGCTCAACAGGAACAGACTGGATGGCAATGGCTATAGGTAGATGGGGATTTATTGAAGATGGAGAATATAAGCTGTTTGAAGATACAAAAGAGAATTGCGATGTATATTTAGAAGCATTAAAAAATTATGTAGAAAATAAGTATGCCCAGAGTGGAACTCTTAGTAGTACAAAGGCTACAGAATTTCACAGAGCCATTATGGTTATTGCAGCATTAGGCGGTGATCCTACAAGCTTTGGAGAATATGAGGGTGAGTCAATTAATCTAGTGGCAGATGGAACATACAACAATCCTTCACCTGGAAAACAGGGATTTAATGGATGGGTTTATGGACTTTTAGCGTTGGATACAAAAGCATATACAGTACCAAGTGATTCACAATATACAAGAGAAAGCTATATAGAAAATATATTAATGCTTCAGTTAGCATCAACTCTTAACCCTTCTACAAGTGAGGACAGCATTAATTATGGGGGCTGGTCATTATTTGGAAAAGCTTCAGATCCAGATATGACAGCAATGGCTATATGCACACTTGCCCCATATTACAATGATACAACAATATACACTTATACAAATACAAAGACAAAAGAAGAACTTAATAAAACTGTAAAAATGGCAATAGATGAAGCACTTAATGAGTTAGGATTAATGCAGACTAGTGATGGAGATTTTGGTTCTTGGGGAACTACAAATGTGGAAAGCACAGCACAGGTTTTATTGGCGCTTACATCAGTAAACATTAATCCTAATACGGACGAAAGATTTATAAAAACAACATCTCAGGATGGTGTTGAGGTTACAAAGACATTAATCGATGGAATATTAAAGTATGAAACACCAACTGGTGGCTTTGCTCACACCTATAGTGCATCAAAGGGTTATGTTTTTAATTCAATGGCAAATGATCAGGCAACATACGCACTTGTAGCTTACTATCGATATCTTACCGGTATGAATACCTTATATAATATGTCAGAAGAAACAATATCTAAAGATGATGAGAACACAGGGGATAATGGTACAGAAAACAATGGTGGTATGGAAGATAATGGTTCTACAGGAAACAATGGTGTTAATGGAAATGATGGTGTTAATGGAAATGATGGTGTTAATGGAAAT
>CAZNKR010000047.1:0-2162 GCA_964573715.1 uncultured Roseburia sp.
CGTGGTAAATACGAGGAGAACTAATGAAATTATTTAAAACCCAAAAAGAAAAAATTGCATATTTTATTGTACTATTGTTTACAGTATTCTTTGTATACGTTATTAGTACATATGACGAAGGCAATTCACAAAATATCTTCCAGGACGAGGATGTTTTAATGTTGACAAATGGATGGACTGCAAACAGTAATGATGGTAATTCAAAAATTGTCTCATTACCAACTAGGATTTCATCTAAAGACGCCAATGGGGTGAGCATTTCTAGACAACTCCCAGATAAGATTTCTCAGTCAGATGCCATATGTTTTAAATCCATTCATTCTAGAGTATGTGTTTTAGTAGACAATGCTATAGTATATTCCTTTGCGTGGGATGATGATATTCTTTTAGGAAATACGCCTGGCTCTGTATGGAATGTAATAGAACTTAAACCAGAATATGCTGGTAAAACTCTTACTATTACTACATACAGTAAATATTCTAGATATTCCGGTCTTTTTGGTGATGTTGTATATGGATCAAAGGATGAGATGGCTATTTATATGTTAAATCATTCGTTTTTCAAATTTGTGATTAGCTGTATACCGCTCTTTTTAGGCATTATGCTTATGATTATTGTTCCATTTGTACGTAACATTATGAAGAATTCACCACTTATATATGTGGGCTTATTTCTTATCGACATAGGTATTTGGGAAATTACAGAGTCGGATTTTATGCAGTTTATATCTGATAAGGTGTATACTTTGCAAATTCTAAATTTAGTGTCATTTGCATTAATTCCAACTATGGCGATTATGGCAGTAAATTCTGTAGGCATGATTAAAGCCAATTACAAGAAGATTATTTATTCAAACATTGCAGTATATGCAGTTTTTATACTTACACAGTTAATTGGTGTGGCAGATTTCTTCCAATGCTTGTGGATTGTTCATTTGTGTATGGTTATTGATTTTATAGTTATTTATTATGATTCTAGTAAGTATTATACAAGCATTGAACACAGAGAAAAATTTTTCCCGATAGCCTTCTCTTATATGATTATCATTGCTGCTAGTGTTGTTGATATATATAAGTTTTATGTATACCCTGAATCAGGAAATGGTAGTATTATGAGATTTGCAATGATTGCATTTATCTTAGCTGTGGGCATTAATTCAATACATGCTTCTCTTAAGGTTCAACGTAATAATATTGAAAAAGAAACATTTATTAACATGGCATATACGGATAATCTAACAGGCATTAATAATAGAAGATGTTTTGAAGAAGATGCAGAAAATCTTGTAAATGATAAAAAGAGTTTTAATGTGGTTGCTATTGATATGAATAATCTTAAAAGAATCAATGATGAGCTTGGACATAAATATGGAGACGAAGCTTTGATTAAGGTAGCTAAGGCTATTTCAGTGTTTACAGAATTTGGAGAGAAATGTTATAGAATGGGTGGAGATGAATTCGAAGTTGTTTGCACGCAGTTAACATGTGAACAAATAGAAGAGGTTTGCATATCTATAAATGAAGAACTAGGAAAAACAGAGTATTTCCCAGGGGTTCCATTAGCTATAGCTTATGGATATTTCAGATTTAGTGCCAATACAGACAAAGAGATTAATAAGATATTAGCTCAGGCCGATAAAAAGATGTATGAGAAAAAGGCTTTTATGAAGTCCAATGGCTATGCAACTAGAGGATAATTATTGACACTTGATTTTTATTGTGATAAACTACAAAAAGTTTATAGGAGAAATCCTTATATTAAAGACTATGAAGGTGCAAAGTAGATATATGTATTCTTTTAGAGAGAGGAAATCATCGGCTGAAAATTTCCTTAAGTTCATACATACATTGAATTTCCCACTGGAGTTTCTCTTTTGAAAATAGTAGGAAGAGACGTATATACGCGTTAAGTAATATTGAGAGCCTGCATGCAGGAAATTGGGTGGTACCGCGGAACATATTGCTTCGTCCCTTATGGGATGAGGCTTTTTTTGCGCGAGTAATGAGTCAAACAGGTGAAAGCTGTTGGTATCTAAGAAATAATTTTAAAACAGGGTGCTTGCACACTGGGATAAAATTATTTCTTAGATACCAAATAGGCTGGTTTTCAAGCCTATTTGACGAATACCGCGACAACGAGAACGAAGTTCGAGGTAAGCGCG
>CAZNKR010000047.1:2262-12566 GCA_964573715.1 uncultured Roseburia sp.
ACGAAGTTCGAGGTAAGCGCGAAGTTCAGGAAGAACGAAGTTCGAGGTAAGCGCGGGGTATGGCAAGAACGAAGTTCGAGGTAAGCGCGAAGTTCAGGAAGAACGAAGTTCGAGGTAAGCGCGAAGTTTCACAAATTCATATTTATGATGAGTTGAAAGAATAAGAAAGGAAATGTAGAAATGAAAGAGAGATTGCAAAAAATCAGAGAAGAAGCAATTGTTAAAATTCAATCTTCTGAAAATCTTGACAAATTAAATGAAATCAAGGTTGCAGTACTTGGAAAAAAAGGTGAATTAACAGAAGTATTAAAGGGAATGAAGGACGTTGCAGCAGAGGATAGACCAAAGGTTGGACAGTTAGTAAACGACACACGTATGGCTATTGAAGAAAAGCTTGAAGAAATGAAGAAAAAGCTTGCAGATGCAGCAAGAGAGCAAAAGCTTAAAAGTGAAGTCATTGATGTGACTTTACCAGCACAAAAAAATAATGTTGGTCATCGCCATCCAAATACAATAGCTTTAGAAGAACTACAAAGAATTTTTATTGGAATGGGTTACGAAGTTGTTGAAGGTCCAGAAGTAGAATATGATTATTACAATTTTGAAGCATTAAATATTCCTGCAAATCATCCAGCAAAGGATGAACAGGATACTTTCTATGTAAATGATAAAATTGTTCTTAGAACACAAACATCTCCAGTACAGGTAAGAGAGATGGAAACAGGTAAGCTACCAATCAGAATGATTGCTCCAGGTCGTGTATTCAGAGCTGATGAAGTTGATGCAACTCATTCTCCTTCGTTCCATCAGGTTGAAGGCTTAGTTATTGATAAGAATGTAACATTTGCTGATCTTAAGGGCACATTGGCACAGTTTGCAAAAGAATTGTTTGGAGAAGAGACAAAGGTTAAATTTAGACCACATCATTTTCCATTTACAGAGCCAAGTGCAGAGATGGATGTATCTTGCTTTAAATGTGGTGGAAAAGGCTGTAGAATGTGTAAAGGTTCAGGCTGGATTGAAATATTAGGTTGTGGAATGGTTCACCCTAATGTATTTAAAATGAGTAAGATTGATCCAGAAGAATATAATGGTTTTGCATTTGGTATTGGTCTAGAAAGAATAGCATTACTTAAATATGAAATTGATGATATGCGTCTGTTATATGAAAATGATACACGTTTTCTAAAGCAATTCTAGTAAATGAAAGGTAGGAAAAATATATGAATACTCCAATGTCTTGGATTAAAGCGTTTGTTCCAGAACTAAATGTTACTGATCAGGAATATACTGATGCAATGACACTTTCAGGTACAAAGGTTGAAGGATTTGAAAGATTAGATAAAAATTTAGAGAAGATAGTAGTCGGCAAGGTAATGAAAATTGAGAGACATCCTGATGCTGATAAATTAGTAATTTGTCAGGTTAATATTGGCAGTGAAACTACTCAAATAGTTACAGGTGCTCCAAATGTTTTTGAAGGAGCAATAGTTCCAGTTGTATTAGATGGTGGTAAAGTTGCTACAGATCATGATGGCAACAAATCAGAGAACGGTACCAAAATTAAAAAAGGTAAGCTAAGAGGAATCGAATCAAATGGTATGATGTGCTCAATTGAAGAATTAGGTTCATCAAAGGACTTTTACCCAATGGCACCTGAAGATGGATTATACATTTTCCCAGAAGGAACACCTATTGGCGCCGATGCTGTTGAAGTATTAGGGCTTAGAGATACTGTTTTTGAATATGAGATTACATCTAATAGAGTGGATTGCTTTGGAATTATTGGTATTGCAAGAGAAGCGGCAGCAACCTTCAAGAAGGATTTTGTAGTTCCAAAGATTATTGTTAAAGGAAATAATGAAAATACAGCTGATTATATTAATGTTGATATAGAAGCAAAAGATCTTTGTAAACGTTATTGTGCAAGAGTTGTTAAAAATATTAAGCTTGCTCCGTCTCCAGAATGGATGCAAAGAAGACTTGCAGCTTGTGGAATTAGACCAATAAATAATTTAGTTGATATTACAAACTATGTTATGGAAGAATATGGTCAACCTATGCATGCTTATGATTTAAGCAAAATCGCAGGTAATAAGATAGTTGTTAAACGTGCCAATGATGGAGACGAATATACTACCCTTGATGGACAGGTAAGAAAGCTTGATAATAATGTTCTAATGATTTGGGACAATGAAAAACCAATTGGTATTGCTGGAATTATGGGTGGTGAAAATTCCATGATTACAGATGAAGTAAAAGACGTATTGTTTGAAGCTGCAACATTTGATGGTACAAATATTAGATTGTCATCAAAAAGAGTTGGACTTAGAACAGATGCTTCTGGTAAATTCGAAAAGGGATTAGACCCAAATAATGCTATGGATGCCGTAAACAGAGCTTGTCAGTTAATTGAAGAATTAGGTGCTGGGGAGGTTTGTAGTGGCGTTGTTGATGTATATGATGATGTTGTAAAGGAAAAGAGAATTGCCTTTGAACCAGAAAAATACAACAGATTATTAGGTACAAATGTTTCTAGTCAAGAAATGCTAGAATATTTTTCACGTATTGAACTTAAATACGATGAAGAAACAAATGAGCTTATTATTCCTACATTTAGACAGGACCTTTTATGTAGTGCAGATATTGCCGAAGAGGTTGCTAGATTTTTTGGATATGCAAATATTCCTACTACATTACCAAGTGGGGAAGCAACAGCAGGAAAGATTAGTTTTAAAATGAGAGTTGAAGCTGTTGCACGAGATATTGCTGAATTCTGTGGATTTTCACAGGGCATGACTTATTCATTTGAAAGTCCAAAGGTTTTTGATAAACTATTATTACCAGCAGATTCAACACTTCGTAATACAGTTACTATATCTAACCCTCTAGGTGAAGATTTTAGTGTAATGAGAACTACCTCATTAAACGGTATGCTTACATCACTTTCTACCAATTACAATAGAAGAAATAAGGATGCTAGACTTTATGAATTAGGTAATATTTATTTGCCTAAAGAAATTCCACTTACACAGCTTCCAGAAGAAAGAATGCAATTTACACTTGGAATGTATGGAGAAGGTGATTTCTTTACAATGAAGGGTGTAATCGAGGAATTATTTGATAAATTAGGTATGAGAGAGCATGTTGAATATGTAAATGAGAATGATAAACCTTTCTTACATCCAGGCAGACAGGCAAATATAATTTATATGGATAAGGTTGTTGGATATTTAGGAGAAATTCATCCAATAGTTCTTGATAATTACAATATTGGAGACAGGGCGTATGTGGCAGTTCTTGATATGCCAAATATTGTTCCTTTTGCAACATTTGACAGAAAGTATACAGGAATTGCAAAATTCCCTGCTGTTACAAGAGATTTAAGTATGGTTATGCCAAAAACTATAACTGTTGGACAAATAGAAAAGATTTTTGAAAAACGTGGCGGTAAGCTATTAGAAAGTTTTAATCTTTTTGATATTTATGAAGGAAGCCAAATTAAGGCTGGATACAAGTCAGTAGCTTATTCCTTATCATTTAGAGATAAAGAGAAAACACTTGTAGATGCTGATATTTCTGGCATAATGGAAAAGATTCTTAGTGACCTTAAAGAAATGGATATTGAACTTAGAGCATAAATCTATTACAATTGAAGGTAGGCATTTATATGCCTGCCTACAATTTTGATTAAGAAATGGAGAAAATATGAAACTTGGTATTGTTGGTTTACCAAATGTTGGTAAAAGTACACTATTTAATTCACTAACAAAGGCAGGTGCTGAATCTGCAAATTACCCATTCTGTACAATAGATCCAAATATTGGAGTTGTTATGGTACCAGATGAAAGACTTAATAAACTTGCGGCTCTTTACGATTCAGATAAAATCACACCTGCGGTAATAGAATTTGTTGATATAGCAGGACTTGTAAAGGGAGCATCAAAAGGAGAAGGCCTTGGCAATCAGTTTCTTAGCAATATTAGAGAAGTTGATGCTATTGTCCATGTAGTAAGATGCTTTGAGGATACTAATGTTATTCACGTTGAAGGTAACATTGATCCACTAAGAGATATTGAAACAATTAATCTTGAACTTATTTTTTCAGATATAGAAATTCTTGATAGAAGAATTGCAAAAGTATCAAAAGGTGCAAGAAATGATAAGACTCTTGCAAAGGAACTTGATTTATTAAATTCCCTAAAGGCAATGCTTGAAGAGGGAAAATTAGCAAAGCATTATGAAACTGATGATGAAGATGAGCTTATGTGGTTAAAAGAGTACAATTTATTAACTTACAAACCAGTGATTTTTGCAGCAAATGTAAAAGAAGATGATTTAGCTGATGATGGTGCATCAAATGCAAATGTTGGAAAGGTTAGAGAATATGCTGCTTTAGAAGGCTTTGAAGTGTTTGTAGTTTGTGCTCAGATTGAACAGGAAATTTCAGAGTTAGATGATGATGAAAAAATGATGTTTCTTGAAGAACTTGGTCTTAAAGAATCAGGATTGGATAAACTTATTAAGGCAAGCTATTCACTTTTAGGACTTATTAGTTATCTTACTGCTGGCAAACAGGAAACAAGAGCATGGACAATTACAAAAGGAACAAAAGCTCCAGGTGCTGCAGGAAAGATTCATACAGACTTTGAAAGAGGATTTATTAAGGCTGAAGTTGTTAATTATCAAGATCTTCTTGACTGCAAAACATATACATCAGCTAAGGAAAAAGGTCTTGTAGGACTTGAAGGAAAGGATTATGTCGTTAAGGATGGAGATGTTATTCTCTTTAGATTTAACGTATAATAAAGGTTTTTATTATGTTGGCAGATATTAGTATTAGTTTCCCAAATCTTGGAATAGAAATAGAAAATTTACACAAAAGCTTTAGAATTTTCGGATTTGATGTTGCTTATTATGGATTAATAATTGGAATTGGGATGGTTTTAGCCATTATCGTATGTTTTAGAGAAGCAAAGATTACCGGACAAAATGTTGACGATTATTTAGATGTTGCTCTTTACGGTATTATTTTTGCAATTATTGGTGCAAGACTATATTATGTTATTTTTCAATGGGATCATTACAAGAATAATCTTTCTTCCATCTTTAATATTAGACAGGGTGGACTTGCAATATACGGAGGAATAATTGGAGGATTATTAGCTGGACTTGTTATTGCAAAGATAAAAAAACTTAATTTTTGGCAGCTGGCAGATACTGCAAGTATGGGATTTTTAATTGGACAGATCATTGGAAGGTGGGGAAACTTCGTCAACAGAGAAGCTTTTGGTGGAAATACTAATAGTTTATTTGCAATGAAGATTAATTGTAAAGATCCACTTGCAAATGTTGTTGTTCCAGATGGAGTTTCATATATTGATAGTGCTTGCCAATGGATATCAGTCCAACCTACATTTCTTTATGAGTCATTTTTTAATTTATTACTTCTTATTCTGGTAATAGTATTTAGAAAAAAGAAACAATATCATGGTGAAATCTTTATGTGGTATATAGGTGGATATGGTCTTATAAGATTCTTTATAGAAGGAATGAGAACAGATCAGCTTATAATGCCAATATTTAATATTCCTGTTTCACAGGCATTATCGCTAGCTATTGTTGTTTTAATGTTTATTTTATTACTTGCAAATCGTATTTCTATTAAGAAAAAAGGCACAACTGCTTTTGGAGTTTTCAAAATGATAGAAGTAAAACAGGAAATGTTAGTAACAGAAGAAACAGATGAATCAAATGAAGTAAAACAAGAAACTGTTAAAGAAAATAAATAGCAGGAAAAAAGAACAAAACACTATATAAAGTATTATATTAATCAATAAACCACAAGATATGCGATGCATATTTTGTGGTTTATTTTTTGTCTCAAAAAATGAAAAAAAACCTTGATTTTACTGTGCTTTTGGTATAATATTTACCTATGAAGTGGTGAAAAGTGGATGATTGTGGTGACAAAGTGGTACGAAGTGGTAAATCATCATAGTCATTTAAGTAAAGAAGGTGTTTTCAATGTTTATGAGTGAATACAATCATTCAATCGATGCTAAAGGCCGTGTTATCGTGCCAGTAAAGTTTCGTGAGGCATTGGGCGATGAGTTTGTAGTTACTCAGGGTCTCGATGGCTGTTTATTTGTGTTCCCAGATTCAGAATGGAAAGCTTTTGAAGAAAAACTTAAATCACTTCCTATGGCAAACAAAGATGCACGTAAGTTTGTACGTTTCTTTTTAGCTGGTGCAGCTTTAGTGGAAATAGATAAACAAGGAAGAATACTGATACCACCAGTACTTAGAGAATTCGCAGCTCTAGAAAAAGATGTTGTAGTTGTTGGTGTAGGTAGCAGAGTTGAAATTTGGGATAAAGCCAGATGGAATGACTCAACTACATTTGAAGATATGGATGAAATTGCAAATCATATGACTGATTTGGGACTTATCATTTAAGGTGGAAAATATGGAATTTAATCATAAATCAGTATTACTAGATGAAACAATTGAATCACTAAACATTAAGCCAGACGGTATTTATGTTGATGGTACTCTAGGTGGCGCGGGACATGCATCTTGCGTATGTACTAGATTATCTAACAAGGGAAGATTCATTGGCATAGATCAAGATGAAGATGCATTGTTAGCTGCAAAAGAAAAATTAAGTGTATTTGCAGATACGGTAAAAATAGATGTTGTTAAAAGCAATTACCATGAAATTTCACAGGTTTTAAATAATCTAGGAATAGATAAGGTTGATGGCATTTTACTAGATATTGGAGTTTCTTCATATCAGATAGATACAGCAGATAGAGGTTTTACTTATAAAGAAGAAAATGCACCATTAGATATGAGAATGGACAAGTCAAATCCTATATCAGCAAAAAATGTAGTTAATGATTATAGTGAGATGGAGCTCTTTAGAGTAATCAGAGACTATGGCGAGGATCAATTTGCTAAGAATATTGCAAAACATATAGTTGCATATAGAAATGTAAAACCAATAGAAACTACTGGTGAACTTATTGAAGCAATTAAAGCAGCAATTCCAGCTAAGATTAGAGCAAAAAGTGGACATCCTGCAAAGAAAACTTTTCAGGCCATTAGAATAGAAGTAAACAAAGAATTAGAAGTGTTAGAGGATTCCATTGATACAATGATTGATTTACTTGATGATGGAGGAAGACTTTCTATTATCACTTTTCATTCATTAGAGGACAGAATTGTTAAAAATAAATTTAGAGATAATGAAAATCCATGTACATGTCCACCGAATTTTCCAATGTGCGTATGTGGAAAGAAATCAAAAGGAACAGTAGTGACAAGGAAGCCAATAGTTCCAAGTGATGAAGAAATAGAAGAAAATAAGAGAGCAAAGAGTTCAAAGCTTAGAGTATTTGAAAGAAAAATCTTTAATTGAACTTATTAATCCAAGGAAGGAAAAAATATGGAGAGAAGAGTAGGAAGCCAAAAAGTAAATAAGGAATACATGTATTTTACTGAAGGAAACGCGGTTAGAAAGGTATCCACAAGCCCTAAAAAAAAGACACAAATAGATCCAGTTAAAAGAAATTTATCCCAGAGAGAAGTAAAAGAGATAAGAAGAAGTAATAGGGAATATAGAACTTCTTATAGAGAAAATGAAAATGCTTTTACAATGAGTGTTCCATATGTTATATTCTTATCTGTAGCAGTTGTTATGGTTGTACTTATGTGCATAAAATATTTAAATCTTAACTCAGAGATATCAACAGTAAAGACAAATATCTCAAATCTTGAAACAAAGATTGATACTATTAGTGCGCAAAATGATGCAATTGATTATGAAATTAATGGATATATTGATGTTGAAAATGTACTTAAAGTAGCAAGAGAGGAACTTGGTATGGTAAATGCCTCAAAAGAACAAATAAGGTATTACGAAAGTTCAGATACAGAGTACATGAAACAGTATAATGATATTCCAGGACAAAAATAAGCAAGGTGTAAACTATGAGCAATAATAAGAAAAAACATACTAGAAGAATTAAAGGACCAGCAGTATTTGACAAAGAAATGCGGATAAAAGTAGGTATCACATTTTCTGTCGTTATATTGGTACTGGTCTTTTTAGTTGGAGTTGTAATATACAAACACAGCGTAAAGGGAGAAGAATATTCTATTAATGTACTTGAGCAACAAAACTATAGCAGTAAAAATATCCCGTACAAAAGAGGAAATATCATTGATAGAAACGGTATTGTATTAGCAACAAGCATAAAGGTATATAACCTTATTTTAGACCCAAAGATTATGATTTCAGACGATATGAAATATTATGACGATACAATAAATGCTTTAGTGGATTGCTTTGGATTTGACAAAACCGAACTTACAAATTTAGTTAATGATAATAGCGAACGAAGCTATTATGTATATAAAAAGAAACTTTCTTATGAAGATATCAAGAAATTTTTAGAAGCAGAAGAAGATGAAGATTTGTATCCAAACCTTCAGGGTGTTTGGTTTGAAACTGAATATGAACGAAAGTATCCGTTTTCTACATTAGCATGCAATGTTATTGGTTTTACTTCAGCAGGAAATGTGGGAACCTGGGGCATAGAAGAATATTACAATGGATACCTAAATGGTATTGATGGTAGAGAATATGGCTACGTAAATAACGAAAACATAATGGAAGCAGTTGAAAAAAAAGCAGAGGATGGTAATACTGTTATTTCTACAATTGATTTTAATATTCAAACCATTATTGAAAAGCATATCGCTAATTTTAATGAAGAATATGATCCTGAAAATATTGGTATTATTATAATGGACCCTAACAATGGTGAAGTTTTAGGAATGAGTGGAAAGCTTTCTTATGACCTTAATAATCCAAGAGATTTATCAGGATTTTATACAGCAGAAGAATTATCTGCAATGACTAATGAAGATAAATTAAAGGCTCTTAATGAAATATGGCGTAATTATTGCATTTCAGATAGTTACGAACCAGGTTCTACTGCAAAACCATATACAATTGCTGCGGCTTTAGACGAAAATATAATTAAAGAGGATGAAACCTTTGATTGTGATGGGCATGAAGTTGTAGGAGGCTGGACAATTAGATGCCATAATACTTCAGGACATGGCAATATAAGCCTATATCAAGTAATCGCCTATTCTTGCAATGATGCATTAATGAACATAGCAGCAAGAACTGGAGCTGATTTATTTACTCAGTATCAAAGTAGATTTAATTTTGGTAAGAAAACAAGAATAGATTTACCAGGAGAGGCAAGCTGTGCAAATCTTCTTTTCTCAGCTTCAAACATGGGAGCAGCGGATTTAGCTACAAACTCATTTGGACAAAACTATAATGTAACTATGATTCAAGTTGCAGCAGCATTTTCTTCGTTGGTAAATGGAGGCAATTATTACCAACCACATGTGGTTAACGAAATTGTAAATACAAATGGAGGAATTGTTGATTCCTTCGATAAAATAATACTTAAGCAGACCGTAACAAAGGAAACATCAGATGTTATTAAAAAAGGCTTAAGAAAGTGTGTTGATTCCGGTACAGGTTATACAGCAGATATTGATGGATATATTATTTCTGGGAAAACAGGTACTGCTGAAAAATATCCTAGAGGAACAGGAGAATATGTTCTATCATTTATCGGATTTGCTCCTTATGATAAACCACAGGTTGTTTGTTATGTTGTTGTTGATAATCCAGATGTAGAAGGAGAACAGTATACAACGTATGCTACTAAACTTTGGAAGGCAGTTATGGAAGAGGTTGTTGCTTACATGAATATTTTCCCTGATGAAGAATCAGAGAGCCAAACAACTCCTGCAGAACCTGAAACAGACGAAAATGGTAGTACAGTAGCTACAACACCTACAGATGAAAGCACAACTCTTCAAAGTGAAACTGATGAAGTGTTTACTGGATCAATTATAGATGGTCAAAATACACCTGGCCCTGGGGTGAATTACCCAACTGAACCAGAAGGAAATACAACTGGAGAAAATTCCACAGGGGAAGAAACAACAACTTCGGCACCATAACATAAAATTGCAAGGTACCTCATAATATTCAAGTAATAGTATTATGAGGTGTTTTTATGCTCAAAAATAATAAAAGAATAAAGAAAAAAATATTTATATTTGTTATTTCTTCAATTCTAATGACTATTTTTTTGATTGGACGATTGACATATATAATGGTATTTCAATCAGAGTATTATACAAAATTGGCTGATGAGTTACATGAAAGAGAACGTAGTATAAAGGCAGCAAGAGGTAACCTTGGA
>CAZNKR010000048.1:0-12211 GCA_964573715.1 uncultured Roseburia sp.
GACAAAGGACAATGAAATATGCAAGGTGAGTTAATTCTATTTATATATGCTATAGTTTTTATTTACGGTCTTTGTATTGGAAGCTTTTTAAATGTTTGCATATATAGAATACCAAAAAAAGAAAATATAGCAGTTAATAGATCTCACTGCATGTCCTGTGGTGGACAGCTAAAGTGGTACGATTTAGTACCACTCTTTAGCTATCTGTTTCTTCGTGGAAAATGCAGATACTGCAAGGAGAAAATATCAATACAATATCCATTAATCGAAGGATTAAATGGGCTCGGGTATGTATTGATATTTCTTATAAATGGAGTTAATCTCACAAGCATATTGTTCTGTTTATGTTATTCAGCACTTATTGTACTTAGTGTAATTGATTTTAGAACATACGAAATACCAATATCCATTAATATTTTTATTTTTGCCCTTGGTGTTATCAGGGCTATTTTGGATTATGAAAACATTGTAAATTATCTAATAGGATTTGTGGTGGTTAGTGGATTTTTATATATTTTATTCATTGCTACAAAGGGAAGAGGCATTGGCGGAGGAGATGTTAAGCTAATGGCAGCGGCAGGATTGCTCTTAGGATGGAAGGAGATAATACTTGCACTTATTTTAGGATGTGTATTAGGCTCGATTATACACATAGCACGAATGAAGATACAAAAAAAAGATCATGTACTGGCATTTGGACCATATCTAGCATTAGGGATTTTTATTACAATGCTATACGGAACACCAATTATTAATTGGTATATGTCATTACTACATATATAATTATAGAAAACAACGTGAGACTTCACGAAAAAATAAATTAAATAAAAGGAATATCACCGAAAGGGATAAGGAGGAAGATAGATGGCTAAAGTATTATCCATACGAATTGGAAAGAAATATGTTAAGATTTGTGAATTACAGTACAGAAATAATAATGGTAGTGTATATGTAAACCGAATCCTCAAAGCAAAGACACCAGAAGGTGTTGTTGAAGATGGTTTTATTATGGACTTCTTTGCAGCTGAAACATTCTTAAGTGCTATTATTAGAGAAAACAAGATGACAGCTACAGATGTTATTTTCTCAATTTCATCAAATAAGATTGCAACTAAGGAAGTTGTTACTCCTATTATGAATGAAAAGAAATTATCAGAATTAATTGAAGCAAATGCAAGTGAATACTTCCCAGTATACTTGGAAGATTATATTTTAGCCCACAATGTTCTTGATAAAGGTAATGCTAAAAAAGGTCTAAAGCAGATGCGTGTTCTTGTACTTGCAGCTCCTAAGGATCTTATTGATGATTACTTTAAGCTTGCTGAAAGATTAAAGCTTAATGTTAAGTCCATTGACTACGCTGGTAACTCTGCTTATCAGATGATTAGAAAGCAGATTGGACCTGAAACCTCATTAGTAGTACAGATACAGGAAGAAAGTACAACAGTTAATATCCTTAGCAATAATGTTCTTAAGCTTCAAAGAATGATTCCATACGGAAAGAATCAGCCGATTGAAGCTCTTGCAAGACTTCTAAAGGTGGAAGAGGATGAAGCAACTACCCTTCTTGAAACAGAAAATTATATTCATGAAACCTTTGATGGTGATCCAGTTACAGAATCATTAAAACATCTTATTAATAACGTTTTAAGAGTTGTTGATTACTATAATTCTAGAAATACAGATGAACCTATTGAAAAGGCATATCTTGTTGGTGAATCAGTATCTCTTAAAGGTATAGATTTCTTGTTTGCCAATGAATTTGAAGTATCTGTTGCTCAGATTAACAGATTCCATGGTGTTAAGCTTGAAAATGAAAATGACCTATTACATAAAATTGTAACAAAGTATGTTGGATGTCTTGGAGCAGGAATTGAGTCAGTAAACTTTATGCCCCAAGAGACATTAGATAAGATTAAAAATATTAACAGCTTTAGAATGTTAAAGATTGGCTTATTAGGAGCTGTTGCCGTTGGTGTGGTTGCATGTCTTATTCCTGTAACACAGTTAGTTGTAGAAACTGCAAATAGAGACAATGTTCAATCCGATATAGACAGAATAGAAAATATTGAAGCAGTTGTTAATGATTATTATAAAAGCTATGATGTTTACTCTGATGCAGTTGGATTTAAGAAGTTAACAGATAGTAACAATGATTCTTTATATGAATTCATTAAACAGCTTGAATTATCTCAGCCAACTGATGTATCGATAAACAGTGTAACATTTACCAATGGTCAGGTAAACATATCTGCAAAGACTAGTGTTAAAGCAACAATAGCAAAATATATAGTAGAGCTTAAAAAGATTGCAAATGTAAGTGATGTTTATGTTGCTTCTTTATCAGAAACACAAAATGATGATGGAGTTATTTCTTCTTCTTTTACACTTACATGTCAGTTTTATAAGCTTCCAGATTATGTAGATGATGCAGATACACTTATTAATAGTGGAATGATTAGCTATGATTCAATACTTGATTCTCTTAAGAATGGTACTAGTGTAGATGATACAATCACTCAGGATGATGTAACCGATGATGATACTACTGATGATGTACCACAAGAATAATAGGAGGACAAAATAATGAAGTTTGATTTTAAAAATTTTAAATTAGCACCAAAAGATAAAAGATTATTATTAACTATAGGTATTGTACTCGTATTATTTGTTGCGTTTTTAGTATACAAAAAGTTTGATGGCATGGTTGTAGATATGCAGGCAGAGGTTAAGAACCTTGAGGATGTTAAATATGATCTTCAAGAAAAATATAGAAAAAAGACAGAATATGAAACAAAGACAGGTATTTACAAGCTATTATATGAAAAAATTGTAAACAACTATGCTACTGGTCTTGATCAGGAAACAGTTATTATGGATTTGGCCTCAATTGAAGCCAAAACTGGTGTATGGTTAAAGCAAGGAGGTTTTAGCCAGACAGGTCTTATTTATCAGTTTGGCATGGTTACTTCTTCTAATCCTTCAAACACAGGCGCAGCAGTATATAGTACAGATTTGTTAGGTTACAGTACAACAACATCCTTATCCTATGAGTGCTCATATGAACAGCTTATTGCCATATTAGATTTATTAAATCATAGCTCTAATAAATATAAGATTGATTCTATGACAATGAGTTATAGTGAATCAGAAGAGTTAGTAACTGGTTCAATTTCGTTATACAATTATGCAATAACTGGAAATAACAGAGTATTCCCTGGAACTACAGTTGATAGTGTTCCAATAGGAACTGAAAATATTTTTGAATCTGGTACACATACTTCAAATCCTGTTGATACAACATACCTTGATAAGATGAAGAGCGATTATGATATTTATGTAAATCTTAATGATGCAGCCTCAGATGTAGATTCTATTATTGTTGGAATGAGAAGTGATGTTTTAGGCGAATCAAAGGTTTCTTTGAATTCAAATTCAAACGAGAAAGTATATATTGCAGTAAATGGAACAGCAGGAAACTACACAATTTCATACCAGGTAGGGGATAAAACATATCCTGTTGCAGATTATGAAAAAGGTGAAGCATTTATATTTGGTGATTCTCTAGATTTACTTATTATTAGTAAAGCAAGAAACAGTGAAAAGGATAGTTGTGTAGCACATGTTTCTGTAGTAAATAATACAGACGTAACATTAAATGTTGGTATAGTAAGTGATGATGCTGAAAGCCCAAGATGTGTATTTGATAAGACAGTAGGAGATATTTTAATATATCAGTAGTCAGGAGATGTGAAGATGAAATCAATAGAAAAAGATGACAAAGGTTTTTCTCTGATTGAGTTAATTGTAACTATTGCAGTTATCGCGATTGTTATTATTCCATTTTTGAAAAGTTTTTTTACATCAATGGAAATAAACAGTGATGCCAGAAAAATACAAAATGCTACTGCAGTTGCCCAAGATACAGTAGAAAAAATCAAAGCCAAGTCTATTGAAGATATAATAGAATATTATCAAAATCAGGGGATTATGGTTGAAACCACTGCAACTGACGCAGCTTTAGATACTTATGGAAGAACTTATCCAAAATATGTTTTTAAAGATATAAATGCAACAGGAGCAGATACAGAAGACTTTTATTTAACAGTTACACTTGATGCATCACCATACAGTGATGTATCAAGTCAAACTGATAAGAAGCTTGGTGTAAATAGTATGACAAGTCCACAGTTTTCAAGTCTTTTTGGAGCAGACGTTGTTATGTTATTTAAGCAGTACACTAACCCTGATAATGATCTTGAATCTTATTTTAGAGGAAAGGGAGAAATGAGTGAAGCAGAGCTTGCAGATATTTCTCCAAAAACAGTAACAAAATCAACAGATGTAAGTATATCTGGTGATTTAGATACAGCTAGAGGTTTATATGTTTATAACATTCATTTAGTTATGACATATACATATAAAGATGGTAAAAATGTTGTCATTACAAGAGATGTAGAAAAAACATATCAGTCTAAGGAAAATCATGCAATATACATGCTAGTTCCAGTATATGATAATGAATCTACAAGCCTTGGTCATGAAGGTGGTGCAAATGGTGGCTACTATTCTAGTGACAAAATCAATATTATTTATCAATATATCGGCGTAGAATCAGAACAGCCAGAATTATCAATGTACATAGCTGAGCAGGAAACAGCTCATGCAGACGGAAATTCTACAGCAAATATTAAAAGTGAAAATATTTCCGTTACAAATGGTACAAAAAAGTCATTATATTCATATGGAAATGATAATAAGAAATTTAAGATATTTACAAATGTTCAAAAAAGTACAAGCGACAGTGGATCAACAGGAGTGGTTCAAGGCTTGACATATTCAGAAAACCTAAATGCTACATTGTTGTATGAAATTACTGTAGATGTAAGATATAGAAGTAAGGATGCTGATATATTAACAACGTTTACAAGCAGTAAGGAGGACTAGATTATGGTTATGGGAAGATTTAAAAAGCTAAATAATGAAGGTTCAACGTTGGTTATGGCAATTATTGCGATAGCCTTTGTTGCGTTGTTAGCAACAGTAATTATGGCTGCTTCTTTTGCAAACATTAGTATGAAGAGAATGGAAAACAGATCAAAAAATACCTTCTATACAGCTGAATCTGTACTTGATGAAATAAGAGCAGGTGTTGGAAGTGATAGTATTAAGGTATTAGGTGATTCCTACGAAAAAGTAATGACTTCTATGGTTAGACAGGGTAGTGAATACAAATATATCATTAACAATGAGCAGGCAAATTTAGAGTTTAAAGAAAACTTCATAGAGGAAATGCTTGGTAAACTTTCAGCTAATCAGTTAAAGTTTGATGTTAATGAATCAGTTAGTTCAAATACACCAGCTATATTAAATCTTACAAAAGATTATCTTAATAGTTTTATTCAAGGTTATAGCGCTTCGGAAAAAACTGCGGAGGTAAAGAGTATTGGCAGTATTACTGCTATAAAGAAAAATGGAACACTTTATTACACCATCATTTTACATGATGTGGTAGTTGCATATAAAGAAGAAAAAGCTTCAGAAAATTATTTTTCCAATGTAACAGTTGATTTGGATGTAACTTTTCCAAATATTTCAGTAGATTTTGCTGGTGGAAATAAGCTTGCAGGATTTGTTGAATATGCCTTAATCACAGATACAGTATTATCAATACCAGGTCATACAGTAAATGTTAATTCCGCTCATATATATTCTGGGGAAGGTATTAACATTACATCTAATGATGATGGAGCTGGTTCATTAAATGTTTCTGGAATGGTAGTATCTTCTGATGGGGATACCAAAAATCCTAATGTGGTCACTAGAAATGATATTGTAGTTAGAGGTTCTGCAAAATATAGAAGTTCATTTACTGTAAATGGTGGAGATATATGGTGTTCAAACCTAACACTTGATAGCTATTTAGGAACAGGTGGTGGAAAATCGGATATCTCAGCAGGAGCTGATGTAAGTATTGATGCTCTTTCAAATGCCTTTTTAGCAGATGATTTAAATATTTATGGACAAAACAGTTCGGCTACAATAGGTGGAAACTTTTATGGATACAAGTATGATGGTACTGCCAACAATAATCATGCAACTAGTAGTGCTATCATTATAAGTGGTGATGCTTCATTACTTAGAATGAATGTAAATAAGCTTATTATAGGTGGTAGATCATATATAGATATTGCAAGTCATGGACAGGATTATATGACAGGTGAATCATTATCAGTAAAAGCTGATCAGGATTTGTATCTTGTAGATTCAAAGTATTTATATTCAAATATTTCAAATCCAACTTCAAAAGCAGCGTGGGAACAGGTTGTAAGTGATCAGGCAAATCCATTGATTAATGATACTGGTGCACCTCTTACAAACTTTTCAGGTTTCTTTGCAAGTGATTTATTAGACAGCACACAACCTTTATCTATAAAAGAGGTTGGAAGTTATATATATATTTACTATAATTTTAGTTCTAAGGATGCAACAACAGAATATGTAAGAAGAATACTTGGTGGTCAAAATGCTGAATTAAAAGCAAAATTGAATTCATATTTTTCTGGAGTATTTTCAAATGGAGCTAGTTCAGGTGTTTCAATTACTGCTGGTTCAATGTATTCAGCAGGTATGCTTATGCAAACTTCAGGTAGTGTAGTAAACAATACTGGTTCAAGCCAATCCGGAATAATAGATAATGTTACATATGCTAATAATACAGGCCTTATGGATACAAGTGTATTCCAGCTTACATCAACTGACTTAGACAATAGATTTAAAATATTAAGAGCGTTGCTTGTAGATATTCCAGAATTAAAAAATGGAACAAAATATATTGTTAATGATCAGGCAGCTGCCCTTAAAGAATTCTATGATAATTATGAGCTTGCAGATGGCGAACTGGATAAAAATGCTGCACAGTATATAGTTGATTTCTCATTATTAGATACTTCTAAACCAGAGAATTTCTACAATGATGAAGGAACATTATTAATGTATGATTCAGGAATGATTAAGATAGCTATTGCAGGAGATTATATAGTTCCAGATGAAGTAAAAGGCGGTGTCATTGTTGTTAATGGCAATGTTAAATTAAATCATGATTTTAAAGGTTTAATTATATGTACAGGAAATCTTATCATTAGTAACAATGCTACTGTTACAACAGATGCCACAATGGTTGAGAATCTTATAAAAAATGAATATCCTTTCAATGATGGAGCTTTAACAGAGGAAGATAAGCAAGTAGAGAATCAAAAGTTTAGAAATTATTTCTACGCATACAAGCAAATCGGAACTGATGAAGATTCAGGAGAGATTATTAAGATAGAAAGTCTTAGCTATAAGGATATAATTGGTTGCAACAATTGGAGAAAATATGATGATGGAAAATAGAAAATACAAACTGAATAATAAAGGTGCTTCTTTAGTTGAGTTGATAATTACTATTGCCATTATGATTATTGTGATTGGTGGCTTAACAATTGGATTTTCAGTTATTACCAATACATATGCAAGAAGAGCAGCAAATAACATAAATGATTACTTGCAAACAACAAGAACAAAGGCAATGACTATTGTAGCTGATGAGTGGAATATAGAGATTTCTAAAAAATCCGATGATTATATAGTTGCTATAAATAAAGTGACAATCACTCAGGACGCTGATGGTAATGATGTTAGAAATTCTGAGGTCTTTGATCAGATTTTTGTAGGCGGAGATGTTGATATTGAATTTAAGGACAGTTCATTAGCAAGTAAATTGACCATAGATGAAAACAATAAACTAACAATAGTATATTCACTTAGCCAAGGTTCAATAAGTGATATATTATATAATGATACTTCCATTGCAGGAGGTTCCCTAGGAGATATGGGAGTGTTTAGTATTAGAAGTGGTTCCTTTGGAAGAGATATTAATCTTTACTATACAACTGGTAAAAGTGAAATTATAGAATAGGAGGTGATACAGTGAGTAATTACAAATCAATAAAATCAGATAATAGTGCCTTCACACTTGTAGAACTTCTTGTATCACTTGCTATTAGTGGAATAGTAATTGTTATGATAGCTCTTATGATGACAAATGGTACAATGCTATTTAGAAACGAAAGAGTGAAGATTGATTTACAAAATGAACTTCAGGCAGTAGATAGCTTTGTAACACAAACAGTTATGGAAGCAAAAACGCTAGATATTAATAATAAATCTGGACAGCTAGATACGCTATATACAGGTGTGAGAGATGTAGATGATGCTCTTGCCTCATTAGATGGAGGAGCTCTTACAACAGAAAGAATTATTACATATGACCCTGATAATAAAAGCTTATATATAACCAAATCCTATATAGCAAATTTAACAAAAGGATATTTGATATCAGGATATGTAACAGAGTTTAAGGTATCTATTGATGAAGATTGTAAAACATACAAAAAAGTTGTAAATCCAATTAACAACACAGTCACTTATGAACATGATGGATATAGTAATCCCATTATTCTAAATGTATCTGTTACTATTACAGATGGAACAAAGAATAAGCATAAGGATATGGTAATAACAGCAAGAAATGAATTAAGTAGTGTAACTGTAGATGGCATTTCATATACTGTGAAGTAGGATTAAGGAGTGGAAAATGAAAAAAATGAAAAAGCAAATCCTTAAAATGAGTATGAAGGCAAAGATAATATGTACTATATGTGTTGTAGCAATGGTAATAGGGGCTATTGCATATAATCTAAGTGGCCTAAATGCGAATGCGGAGGCTGTTGAGAAAGATAAAACATACTTAACAGATATTGTTGATAGAATTGCAGAAGGAAAGCAAAAATATTTTACTATTCTTGAAGTAGTACCATATGGTGGAGTAGGAGAATTTAGATATTTCAATGGAGAAGATGAAGTTGCTGCTGGTATTTTAAATAAGAGCCAGGACGAATTAAAAAAGTTATTCCAAAAATGTAGCAACCAAACATTTAATCAATGGCAAAAGATTCAGGAGTTATATTATAACTTTAATTACTATATCAAATATAATTCGTACCAGAATACATATGAAATCAAGTGTGATGAAATCTTTAGTAATGATGTATTAATAGAGCCTTTTACATCATTGCTAGAAGGAAAGGTTCGCGTTAAAACTGTAGAAGCAAATAAATTAACTGAGGAAGATATTGATGGTGCAGACTTAATTATTTTATCAGTTACACCACAGGATAATAGTACAATTAGCTGCTACAATTTCTATAATGGAGCAACAATTGATGATAATACACAGTTGAATAAAACTAACGTGTATGACAAATCAGGAAATGAGCTTAATTACTCTCAAATTACATATGAAACATATGAGAAAGTAGATGACAAACTTGTTAGCCGTGATATCTCATGGGAAATGGCAAGAAAACTGCTGGATTATATGGAAGTTGGTAGAGATCTAAGAGGAGATGGAACCTATACTCAGACTCCTGTTATTCTTGATGGAAGATTAAGTGAGCAATCTTCTCATGACAGCAATATGTATAAGCTTTCATTGATTTATAGAATGATAGAATCAAATCAGTATGATGATTTTATTAATAATCATATTACATTAAATGATGCAGATGGAAATAGATATCTTACAAAAACCGGTGCACTTAGTGCTGCTTTATACTATGAAGATGAGGCAGCTACAACTGTACCACAAACTACTACACCAGCCGAGACAGAGGAAGAAACTTCTGTAGATGAGACTGAAACGGAAACAGAGGAAGAAACCACTGTGGTTATTCCATCAAATGTAGTTAGATTAAATGAATTTACAAATATCGAAATTCTTAAGTGTTTAGATGCAAATGGATGTATTGACAGCAATCCAAATGCTAAAAAGAGAATTACAAATGACTATTGGGTACATAACGGAGATGCAAGAATAATTCCAGCAAACTTAGAACATACTGTGTCAGAATCACAATACGCAGGTATTGATGAAAGAGGACTGTCAGGTAAGACAGTAGCAGATGTTATTAGATATCTCTTAGGCTGCAAGGATTCCTATACACCAAGCTATAGTTATGGAAAAATAACCATGCTTGAAGTTGAACCATGTAATTCATTTAAATATGATAATTTTGAAAAGATAAAAGAATTGGCAAAAAGTATGGGTATAGATGTATCAGCATGGACTGGAACAAACTATACAAAATATTTTGAAGTAACATGTGTATCAACAAAGACATTAAATTGTATTACAACAGATTTAATATCTACCTATGATATAGTTTTTATAGGTGATGAAGTTGGACTAATGACAACAGTAACAGCCAAAGATTCCAATGGAAAATCTTACAAAAAGCCAATATACAATGACAAAAATCTTGATGGATATATTTATTTAGCATATGGAGATTTAACGAAGCTTTCATCTTCCCTTATGGGTTGGCTTCCTAGAGAATTCGGAGAATATACAGGAGGTACAAAAAAAGATGGTAGCGAGACTAAGATTTCAAGCACAACTGACAATGCATATATTATAACGGCGGATTCATATCCAACAGATTCTAGATATACAACTTATAACTGGAATGGTACAAACTTTGCAGGTGGAGATAATAAAAATTTATATCATCAGCTTAAGTACAACCAGGTATACACTATCCAGCAAGGAACCAAGAATGTATGGACAGATTATCAATGGGAAGGCTTATCAGCAAAGTATAATTCAGGTACTATATTAGGTGTAATAGATACTGAAGAGTACTATAGAAATAAAGCTAGTGATAGCACAGATATGAAGACAGTATTTAATGATCCTATAGGTAATGCTAGATTTAGTGATAATGATATTACTGGAAAAACAATGAAGGCATTAATTGATTATGCGGATTCTGGAAAGCTTATGGTATTTTGTGATTCCGTATACGAGAATGACGGAGCGAAGCTTTATCCAACCTCACATATGGCTGGATTAATGAATTATGTTAATGCGCCAGGTTCAAAGGCAAATAGCTTAAGAGAAACAAATTTATCTGGTTTTATTACACATATTAACGCTATGTCTCCTAAGCTTAATTTTTCACAGACACCAACACCTATATCATATGTAAAAAATACGTCAGGTGACTCTGTAATTAAAATGCCTACAACTTCAGATCATACATTACAGTATGCATTTACTATTGATGCTTATGCAAATACTCAGTATAAGATTAAACTTATTATAGATAAAGATGGAAATGGTGTATTTGCTGATACTGGTAAGGTTGTAACAGATGATTCAAATGAAATATTTAAAACAATGCTTGTTACAACAGATGCTAGTGGACACGCAAATGTTAGCTTTAAAACCACATTGCAGGATAACTGGAATGGTTTGGTAGCGTACAAAGTAGAAGTTGCAGAAATGAATGGCGCAGTAGAAACAACATTACGTTCTTCATATATTGGATATACAGCTGTTGTTGGTACTGAAAACAAAGAGGTTAAGGTTCTTCAGATAATACCATACAGCCAATACAAGGAAAATAGAACATTAGCATTGAATATGTTATACAAGCGTGATGGAAGAGGTATAGACTTTAATTCAGACTTTACAGAGTTTAAAAAGAAATTATCTTTAATAGATGGTCAGGTTGGATACGATATTCAGGTTGAGACAATATATACATATGATTTTGAAAGTAAGTTTACAGCATCAAATCCATATGTTGAAGGTGAAAGCTACAATACAAGTGTGGATTATTTAAATTCAAACTTTTATGATATGGTTGTCCTGGGATTTGGTGATATTTACTTAGGAGATGATATTTCAAATATCCATGGTGCACTTGATTGTATTAAGGATTATATTGCAAATGGAAATGCAGTTATGTTTAGTCATGATAATATGAGTTTTAACGCTTCATATAACCATGTTGCATTACAAGGCTTGTCTAAAAAAGGCACATCAAATGTTGAAGGAACAAACATTGCATCTATACCTAAGACATCAAATAGAATTAAATCATATAATGAAACATCCCATGAAACAACCCATGTATTTAATGAGAAGATTTGTACAAATACTACTATTGAACTTAGAAATTATGTAGGTATGGATAGATATGGTGTTACACTTAGCTCAAGTGACAGAGATGGAAAAGGTCAACCAACATATAATTCAAGTTTGAAGATGGATTATTCAAAACAGTCTGCAGATGGAAATTATTATGTTGAAGAAATTCAAGGA